>CAYJNU010000287.1:0-10553 GCA_964371005.1 uncultured Verrucomicrobiota bacterium
GTCGAAGACCTGACCGGCTCGGGTGGCATCCCGATCAATCCCTTCGATGCGGAGGATCCGAAATGTGGCGATGGGGCCGCCCCGGTGGAACAGCTCGTGGCTTGTTTTCAAGAAGCGCTGGGGGAAGTGAAGGAAGTTGTTGAGACTGGGGGTGAAGTTGCGGGCATTCTCGATGACATCGGTGTGGGTGACGCGATTGGCGCCGCCTTTGGCCGCGACAAGGGTGATGGGGGTGGCGAAGAAGGGGGCGACGACGGTTTTCTCGGAGGTGTTGCCGGCGCAATCAGCGCCGGGTTGGGCGTGGTGAGCAAGGGGCTCGACGTGTTCCGGTGCCTCTCGCCGCTGTTCAATCCGTGCATCTTTGGCGCCGGCCCGCCGGTGGCCGGTGTTCCTAGGCAGTCCCGCGGACCGAAAGATGACTCGATCACGCTGCCCTCGCCCACGCATCCGCTCGCGCCCCTGGCCGCTCGCGCTGTAGCGGTGCATACTCACGGGGCCTATTTTGCCAATCTGCTGGGCGATGAGATTTGGTTCCGTGGAACGAACGACGCCGTTTGGCTGGCTTGGATGACTGCTTACCAAGCGCGCCAGACTGTTGCGAGCGCCGGCGGGAACACCCTCACGCCCGAGGAACGCGACGCGTTGCTCGCGCTGCCGCTGCCGTTTCCTGTCGGCACCAACGAAGTGAACCGGCTGGTGGATCGTTGGAACCGCAGCCTGGCTTACTGGGCTGCTGGCATTTTCCACAGCACCAACGTCCCGCCCGGCCAGAGCGCGGACTTCCTGGCCCTGGACACCCACGCTCGCCTTTACCGTGAGGCGCACTCAGCTCGTCGTGAGGCGCTGGCCGGAGGTTTCCGTGGCGTGTTCGACGCCTACAACACCACGCGTCGCGACTTGCTTGCCATTCTCAACCAGGATAGCGGCGGCATCTGCGCACGGATCAAACTGCGCCTCGAACAGCAGGCCGTTCTTTCCCGCGACGCTTTCCGCGCCACGCTCGAAATCGAGAACGGCTTGCGCGTATCGCTGGAGGAAGTCTCCGTCACGATCCGCGTGGCCGACATCGAGGGCAACAGCACCACCGCGGCGTTTCAACTGCGCGACCCGGAACTCAACGGGATCACGGCGGTGGACGGCGCCGGACTGATCGCTGCCAATTCCACGGGGCGTGCCACCTGGGTGCTCGTCCCTGCGCCCGAAGCCGCGCCCTTCGCCTCCCGGCAGCACTTCGTCAGCGGCACGTTGCGTTACCGGCAAGAGGGCGTGCTCATCACTGTGCCGCTCGAACAGGCCATGATCACCGTCCTGCCCTCGCCCAGACTCGTGGTGCAGTACTTCCACCAGCGCGACGTGTTCAGCGACGATCCGTTTACCGACGAGGTCGAGCCGGCGGAACCGTTCTCCCTCGGCATTCTCATCGGCAATGAGGGTTTTGGCGTGGCGCGGAACTTCCGCATCACCTCTGGACAACCGACCATCGTGGACAACCAGAAAGGCCTGCTTGTGAATTTCGAAATCATCGCCACGGAAGTCTCCGGCGTCGGTTTGAGCCCGGCGCTGACGGCAAACTTCGGCGACATTGTGCCCGGCGCGCGCAAAGTGGGGCGCTGGCTTTTCAAGAGTTCGTTGCAGGGGTTGTTCACGGACTACAACGCCGCCTTTGAACACGTGGATGGCCTGGGCGACGCGCGGCTCTCGTTGATTGACCGGCTGGAGATTCACGAGATGATTCGCATGGTCCAGGCGGATCGCGGCTTCGAGGACGGCTTGCCGGACTTTCTGGCGAATGACGTGCCGGACCTGCGCGACTTTCCCGACACGCTCTGGTTCAGCCACGGCTCGAACGCGCCGGTAGCTGTCGTGACCAACGGGGTCACGGACGGCCAGGTCTCCGCCGTGAAGTTGACGGTGATGCTCACGGCGCCGCTCGGTGCAGGCTGGAGCTACTTGCGCGTGCCCGATCCCGCCGATGCGCGTTTCCGCCTGCGCGAGGTGCGCCGCGCGGACAATTCGCAGGTCGCGGTGAACACCAACGTCTGGCGCACAGACCGCACCTTCATCGGCTTTGGCTTCCGCCCGAGGCGGGAGAACATGCTGCACTTGCTCGACCTTCACGCCAACGCCGGGGACAAGAGCTACACGCTCATCTATGAACCAGCGACCGCGGCCGATGTCACGCCGCCGGTCAGTAGTGTCGCGGCCTTGCCTGCTACTAGTCCGTTGGGCTTCACCGTTACTTGGACAGGCGAGGACGGTCCAAGCGGCAGCGGCCTGGCCTTCTTCGATCTCTTTGTGTCGGTGGACGGCGGCGGCTTCACCAACTGGCTGGCGGAAACGACTGCTCGCGGGGCGGTGTTCCTCGGCGAACCAGGCCGGAGCTATGCCTTCTTCAGCCGCGCGACCGACGCCGCCGGCAACCGCGAGGCCGCACCGGCATCGCCTGACGCCCAGACCGCCGCCTCCCAGATCAACACGCCGCCCGTCTTGAGCTATCCCGCCGAAGTCATCGGCGACGAAGGCTCGACGCTGACCGTGTTGCCCACCGTGTCTGATGCGGATGTGCCGGCGCAGGTGCTGACTTTCGCCGCCAGCGGAACCGTGCCCACCGGTCTCACGATCCACCCCGCCACCGGGCGTTTGAGCTACTCCACGAGCGAGGGCATCGGCCCCGCGACCAATGTGGTGCTCGTGCGTGTGACCGACAGCGGTTTCCCTTCTTTGTCCGCCACGACTTCGGTCACGCTGGTCGTCCGCGAGGTGAATCAAGCGCCGGTGTTTGCCCCTGTGCCGGATGTGATCATCTCCGAAGGCTCGAATCTTGTTTTCGCCGTGAGCGCTGTGGATCCGGACCTTCCCGCGAACGCGGTCACCTACGCGCTCGGCCAAGGCGCGCCGGCAGGCGCCGCGATTGCGCCCGCCAGCGGCGTCTTCAGTTGGCGGCCCGACTATGCCACTGGCCCCAGCACGAACCGCGTCACGATCGTGGCCAAGGACAACGGCAAGCCGCCTTTGACGGCCACTGCCAGTTTCACGGTGGTGGTGCGGGATACGGCGGCTGACTTCGTTGTGGCAGTTGGGTCCACCAACCTACTCGGCGGCGAAGTCAGTGCCGTGCCGCTCCGGTTGCGCACCGATCTTCCACTGACGGAGTTGAGCTTCGATCTCCATTTCAACACCGCTGCCCTGACCAACCTGTTGCTGCAGGGGCTGGCCCCGGAAGTCGTTGGCAACACGCTGACGGCGCTTGATGCGAACACGATGAGCATCCGATTGTTGCTGGACGGCGCGGCCCCGGTGACGATGGACCGCACGTTGGGGCAGATTGGATTCCTCGCCGCCGACAACCAGCCTTCCAGCATCACACTCATCCGACCGCAATCCGCCGTGGCGCTCGGCATTTCGGGCAGTCTTTTTACCGACGCGCGGCTGAGCCCCGGTCAGGTCATCGTGGTCAACGCCGAACCGGTGCTGACGATGGGACGCCCGCTCGATTCGCAACTCACACTCTACGGCCGACCGGGGCGCACTTACGCGGTGGAGTCCGCCGCCACGCTCGCACCCGAGGAACCGTGGCTGACGGTCACGAATGTTGTGCTGGAGGGCCGCTCCATCGGGTGGCCCGTGCCGCCGGCCGAGCCGCAGCGGTTCTTCCGCGTACGCGAATAGGGAGAAGCCGCTTCCAGCGCTGTCAGGGAGTGACGACAGCTTCGAGGCCTGGCGTGGCGTCAATCAGCGAACAACTCGTTGTCGCGCCAAGATGGCGGCGAGTTGTTCGGGTTCGTGGCGAAGATCAGTCAGGCGCAGACGCAGGGCTGTGGTTCAACTCTGCGGGCCGAGGATTCCATCCAAGCAGGCCGCGACTTGAGGGAGTTGCTCCGGGTTCGGCCAGCAGCGCTTCAGCCAGAAGCCAGGCACGGTTTGGGCGCGGATCACCTCTTCCCCGTGTCCGAACTCGACAAGAAGTTCTCCTTCACGCCGGTAGAAACGGTGAGCGAGCGTTTCCGGATCGAGCACCCAGTATTCCTGCACACCGTGTTCTTCGTAGGCGGCGAACTTGGGGCCAACATCGCGGTCGGCCGTGTTGGGAGACAGCGCCTCTACCACCAGCGTCGGTGCAAACGGAGCGTGCGTGTGCCGTAATCCGGCCACCTGCTCATTCGTGAAAAAGGCAAGGTCGGGAAGGAAGACGTTCCGCGTGCTTAGACGAATGGCAAAGACTTCCCGGTGGAGCTCTCCCAACTTGCAGTGCTCAATGTAGCTGCGCAGTAGGTGGTCCATGAAATTGAGAAGTCGCGCATGGCGAAGGTTTACTGGCGAGTGCATGAATTTCTCCCCGTCAATCAAGTCGGCGTGAATCCCGGGCTCGAGCCACCCCAGAAAATCGTCCGCCGTCCAGAGCTGGCGCTCCACGACGTTGTCTATGGACACGGCTGTCGGCACGGTCCAACCGTAGTCTTCTGAGCATTGCGCGTCAACGCCGCCTTGCTTGCCACGCTGCCTGGCGTTGACTAGAGTTGACTCCGGTCGTTCACGCGGTTTCGCTGAAGTTTCCAAGTATCTATGCCGGAATCATACATACAAAGCTTGTTTGCCGAACGGATTGGCGGAAGCCAATACGGCAAGTCCACCGCCATTTACAAGTTCGAGAAGATCAAACGCGCCAAGCGCGCCGCCATCGCTGCCCACCCGGGCCACGAGATCATTGACATGGGCGTGGGCGAACCGGACGAGATGGCGTTCCCGGAGGTCGTGGAGAAGCTCTACGTAGAAGCCAAGAAGCCTGAGAACCGCGGTTACGCCGACAACGGCGACGAGGTTTTCAAACAGGCAGCGGCGCGCTACTTGGACCGCGTGTGCGGCGTGAAAGGTATCAATCCACAGACCGAAGTGTTGCATTCCATCGGCAGCAAGGCGGCGCTCTCGATCCTGCCGGCGGCGTTCGTGAATCCGGGCGACTACGTCCTGATGACCGCTCCGGGCTATCCGGTCTTCGGCACCCACAGCCGCTACTTCGGTGGACAGGTGTTCAATCTGCCGCTCAAGCCGGATCACGGGTTTCTGCCGGACCTCGACGCGATTCCCGCCGACGTGCTGGCGAAGGTAAAGGTGCTGGTGATCAATTACCCGAACAACCCGACCGGGGCGAGCGCCACCCCGGAGTTCTTCGCCCGCGTCGTCGAATTCGCAAAGCAGAACCGTATCGTGGTCATCTCGGACGCCGCCTACGCCGCGTTGGTCTATGAAGGCACGCCGCTAAGCTTCCTCGCCACGCCTGGAGCGAAGGACGTCGGCGTCGAGCTGCACTCGGTGAGCAAGTCCTTCAACATGACGGGCTGGCGCTGCGGTTTTGTGGCGGGCAACGAACTGCTCGTGCGCGCCTACGGCGACGTGAAGGATAACACGGACTCCGGCCAGTTCCTCGCCATCCAGCATGCGGCGGCGTATGGCCTCGATCACCCTGAGATCACGCAGCAGATCGCGGCGAAGTACTCGCGCCGCATGGATTTGCTGGTCGGGGTGTTGAAGCAAGCCGGCTTCGCGGCGAAGAAGCCGAAGGGCTCATTCTTCCTCTACGTGCCCGCGCCCAAGTCGGCGATCAAAAACACAGGCGAACGAATTCCATTCCAGACCGCCGAGGACGCCTCGCAGTGGCTGATCACGGAAAAACTGATTTCCACCGTGCCGTGGGACGACGTGGGCGCGTATCTGCGCCTGAGCGTGACGTTCGCCGCGAAGGACGCGGCGGACGAGCAACGCATCATGGGCGAATTGGGCAGCCGGCTCGGCGACGTGCGGTTTGAGTTCTAGCCTGCCGGCGTTGCGGGTCACCCTCGCTCCAGTGCGCCAACCGCCGATTCGTTGGTGGCTCCGGCAATCGTGTAAGTATCCCGGCGACGCCGCCAACGATGGGTTTCTGCCTCCTTGTCCGTAAGCAGCAGTGCCGCGCCGGCCTCGCGGAGCAGATTGGCTCACCCCTTTTTACTACTTTTTTGGGATGGCGCGCGGCGTTGCTGGATGGGAAATTCGAGCACGCCGTTATGCCTGATTCGAATTCCACCATCCGCGTGGCGCTGGTTGAAGATGACCAGCAGGTCCGCGAAGGGCTTGCCCTGTTGATCGGCAATTCGCCGGGCTTTGCTTGTCTGGCGGCCTGCCCCTCGGCCGAGAACGCCCTTCAGCGCCTCCCCGGCCAGAAACCGGACGTGGTGCTCATGGATATCCAGCTCCCGGGCATGTCGGGCATCGAGTGCATCCTCCAGCTCAAACGGCTCTGCCCACGGACGCAGATCATGATGCTGACAGTTTTCGAGGATCACGAACGCATCTACCAGTCCCTCAAAGCCGGCGCGTCGGGCTACCTGCTCAAGCAGACGCCGCCGGCGGAATTGCTCGAAGCCATCACCAACCTGCACCACGGCGGCTCGCCCATGTCCGCCCAAATCGCGCGGCGTGTGGTGGAAGCGTTTCAACGTCCCACGGCACCGGAAAGCGGAGACTCTCCGCTCTCACCGCGGGAACAGGAGATCGTGCATCTGCTGGCGCAAGGCCATCTCTACAAAGAGATCGCCGATCAGTTGGGGCGGAGCGTGGAAACCGTGCGCACCCACATCCGGAACATCTACGACAAACTCCACGTGCGCTCGCGGACGGAGGCGGTCAACAAGGTCTTCGGAGGAGGGATGTGGCCTGTGGCCTGACCCAGAGCCGGGGTTCTGGACGGCAACAGCGCTACCAAAACCGCGTGGCAGCCGAAGTCGCACTAAGGTCCATTCTGGAGTTAACCCGTGCCTTTGAACTGGACGCGCGCGCCCAACACCACCAGCGATTAACCGCTGCGAGTCCAAGCTGAAGGCCGTCTCTCGAATACTCTGGTGTGTTACTGCCCGATTGGTAGTTCAACACCGACGCGAAAGAACAGCGTTTCCGGTCCGTCCCCGGGGCTGGTGTAGCTCTTCCGCGCGCCGTCGCCCCAGCTAGCGTAAACGTTGGTCCACGCGCCGGAAAGCCCAGGGCTCGCATAGACCCTGTATAGCCGGTCGGCCAGCGTATCCCATGACAACGTCAGCCCGTTCGGGCTTCCAGGGGCCGGAGCCAGGCTAATGGCAAAGCTGCTTGAAGCATCATTCCCGCTGGTGCCGGCGATGAACTCCTGCCAATCAGTCTGGCCATCCCCGTCACTGTCCACCAGCAGCGGATCGGTGCTGCTCCAGTATTCCTGAGCGTCCGGCACGCCGTCCGCGTCGTGGTCGGTGATCATGGTGGCATTGGTGTTCGAGCCGAAATGCTGGCGCTCCCACTCGTCATCCATCGTGTCTGCGTCCAAGTCGTTCGCATGGCCGTAGGCGTAGTGGGCTTGGATTGCCTGGTTGTCGCTGAGGAGGAGACTCAGCACGGCATTGGTGGCCTGCCCACCTGGCAGGTCGTTGCCGAACCAATCGGTCCACTTCTGGAAGCGCCATTCGCCGAAGTCCTGCGGAGCTGTGATGGTCACCGAGGCGTTCTTGTTATAGGTCCGTGCGAAATCGCCGAGTGCGTCCTGACGCGCGTTGAGGTCATTAGTGCTGACGGTGAAGTACGGCGCTATTCCACTTTCTGACGCCGTCACCTCAAGGCCTGCCAGCCCGGTGGACTTGCGCACGAAGTCGTACTGGAGTCTCAATTGAAGGCTGTCAACGACGATGTCCGCGCCGCCGGCGGTGTAAACGTCTTTCGTCATGACAATGTCCGCCCAAGCCGACGGCCGGGAAAAGAGCAGCAAGTCCTCCGACGTCGGTCCCAGCAGCGACCGGAGGAGCGATTGGCTGGCTGCGCTTGGCTTGATCGGGTCAACGATACTGTTGACGAGGTCGTAACGTGCTCCCCATCTGATCCGCTGTTCTGTGTCTTGGCTGTAATGCCGGAACAGGTAGAATTTCTCCTTGCTGGCAAGGGTCGAGATCCCAGAGTGTTCCAGGTGGAGGTCCATGAATGCGAAGATGCCTGGGACCCCGCTTTCCGCGTGGGTCTGAATGTCTTCCAGTTCCCAGTCCACGATCCGAATGTTCTCCTCGGAGAGCGGAAATATCCCCATGTCGTGCAAGTTGATTGTCAGGGGTTGCCCGGAGTTCAATTGGGCCAGTTGATTCGTGGTGAGCGAGAACCGAACCGGTGCTGAAAGCTCGGGACGATTGCTGTTATAGTCGGTGAGAATACCGCTCGCGATGGTGGACAACTGCTCTTCGTAAACGGCTTTAAGCGAGTCGAAATCCGTCGCCGTGAGATTCTGATTAGTAGCCGCAGCCGCGATGGTAGCCATCCGGTCGAACAGCCGTGTGAGGTTCAACTCGCCAGTGTACGGTTTCAGCAACCGATATTCGTACGCCTTGGCCATCCAGTATTGGTACTTGAGCAACCGTTCGCGCGCCCGCCGGTCCATTTCCTTCAAGTAGGCCGTGGTCCTCTGATCCAGCACGCGGTTGCCGTCAGCGACGCCCCGATTCATGGCGTCGAGGGAAAGCAAATCGTGCGTGATATCTGCGGCCAGCTTCGTCACCGCCTGCATGGTCAGATTCAGTTCCTGGGCAAACTGTTCCTTGCGCACTAGGAGTACTTTGAGCTTGGCAACGATTTCCTGGAATTCTGGCGACTCGGCCTTGAGCTTCGCCAACTCCGCCTCGATCTCATTTTTCGGCGCTTCTCTCCCTTTCAGGATCTTCTCCATCTCCCCCACCTTCTCACCTATGGGCGCTGCCAGTGCGTTCAGATTGCGCATATCAGCCGTGAACTTATCCCACCCGGTGCGGGCCACCTTCATATCCAAAACGTTGACGTTGGTTTGCACATTCCGCAGAGTCGCGTCCAACTGACTCGAACTGAATCCTGCCGCGACACCACCGATGGCGACCGCCGTATCCCAGGCATTATCCGGAGGATTCGCGATGAGGTCAAAACCCGCGCCAATGCTTCCCATAACTGGCTGCGCAACTGGCACGGCTTTGCAGATGATGCTCGCGATCCCGAGCGCCTTTTTCCAGACCGGCACCCGGTGTCGTTCCTCGACATTTTCCCGCGCCCGCGCTTCCAGCCGCTCCTCCAACCATTTCAAATCTTCAAGCCTCCTCTGTTCCTCGACGGCAATGGCGCTGGATTCCGCTTGCAGGGCCGGGATCCTTTCTGTGGCGGTGCCGTAAAGGGCTTTGTAACTCTCGATTTCCGCCACCGTCTGGTCCTTGACGGCTTCCAGGCCCGCAAGCCTGGCTTGCACATTTGAAGCCGCATTCCCGATCCAGCGCGACAAATACATCACTCGGACCGCCCGTTCAATCTCAACTTCGTATGCAGCCTTGTTGGCCTCGAACGACAACATCGGCACCCAGCCGGCTGGATTGCAGAAATAGTCGAGGTGACTGGCGATACGGTGGCGCAGAGCCTGCATTTCAAGCAGCATTTCGGAAAGATCGAACTGCCAGCGCTCCTGCATTTGCAGCCACTCTGGGAAGGACTGGTAGCTCGAAACTACTGCTTCGTAGTCCGCCAGGATGCGATCCGCAACCTCGACGTGGCCATAGAGGTACGCGTCCTTGGCATGCGCCAAAACCATTCTGAGTGCGTACGGAGATAGCCAGGAGACCGAATGGCCCACGCTCGAGACCGTGCCGGCCGTGCCTACAAGAATGTCTGGTGATGGAGAGGACGTACTTTCTCCGGGCACGGAATAAAAGGTGTCGATGACGTGCCACACCGTGGTCGGTCGCTTAGCTGCTCTGTATGCTGGCCGCGGACCACCCGCCGCTCCGCCGTAATAGTAACTGCCTTCGCCAGCGAGGCCGCCCCGGGTGGAAGTATACGCTTCGAGAGTGAGAGTCCCAAAAGCAGAACCTCCGCGCCCAGCATTTCCGGGTTTTCCCCCGGGCGTGGCGTTTTCCCCATTTCCGGGTTTCCAATCCGTAGGGCTTTGCCACACGGCTTCAGATGGCCAAAACTGTGCAGCAATAATACCAATATCCCACATGGCTGCCGTGGTGTTAGCTGGCCAAGGACAGTCAAGCCAAGCGCCGCAGGTGGACCGGGATACTCCGTCTGTTCCGTTTCTGCCCAGCCCGCCTGACTGGCCGTGGCCCCCATGCAAGACGAGCCGGGTTGCCGCGAAGGGTTCGGACACGAACCGCTCCGTGTGTATGGTGATATCTCCCGCCTTGAGTCCGTGGGCTCCGGGCGCAAACTGGGCAGGGCGCTCCGTGAGGCTGCGCGGCGTGGTGTCAATGCTGGCGTCGTCCCCTTCAAAACGGACTTCCCGAGCAAAAATGGTGACTGCCGTCTGGGGCAAACGAAGCGGGCTGCGCACAATGAGCTTCTCGGCATGGATGCTCATTTCCTTGATGTCATCATTCCCGCTGTAAGTGTTGTGAAGGCCGTTGGCGGGGCCTTGCTGGAAAACAACCGTCTTGCCGGAAATCGTAATAACCCGCGTCGTCCGCAACACGTGATTGAACGAATTGGAGGACTCAATAATCGTGTTCACCAGGAGGTAATCCGTGCTTTCGTCGCTGGGCTGGGGGTGAACGGGGGGC
>CAYJNU010000288.1:0-10537 GCA_964371005.1 uncultured Verrucomicrobiota bacterium
ATCCGGCGTGAAGGTCTTGGTCACCGTGACGCGATCAATGATCTTGGCCGGGAACATGTCCAAGGCGGCCGAACGCCGGTATGGATCGGCGGATGGGAGCTCCGCACCGTTGAGCGTGGCGGCGCTGTAGCGATCCGTCAGACCACGAATGACGGCGTACTTGCCCTCGACCACCGTTGCGCCGGAGACGCGCGCCACGATGTCACCGGCATCGCTGACGCTGGACTTGCTGATTTGCTCCGAACCGAACGACTCGACGGCGGCGGTGGCCTTGGCCCGTTCCTGCATCAACTGCTTGATGGTGGTCTTGGCCGGTGGCGCAAATGCAGGCTTGGGTGGCGGGGGCGCTTTCACAGTGGCCATGGTGAGCGGCTTCTCCTTGGACTTGGCCGGGCCGCTGGCGCCACCGCCCGGCCCCTGCACTTGCGTGCGCGTGTCCTGGAAAAAACTCCCGCCTACCGCTTCCGGAGCGTCCGAAGCCACCGCCCGACGGGTCCCGCTGCTGACGGTGGGCGGCATGCCTTGGTTGATCGGCGGCAGCTTCGCCTGGGGCGTGGACTTCTGTTGGATGGGCTTCGCGTCCTGTTTCTGTTCCTTCTTGTCGCCCTTGACGTATTGCAGCACCGCCTGGCGCATCAGCTCCAGCTTGCCCGTCTTCCACGCCCAAAACATCACGCCGCCGATCACGACGACGTGCATGATCACCGCAATTAACAGGCTGGTGCGGTCCTTCTGGGGTTTGCGTTGGGTCATGAGGTCAGGGCGTAGGGCAGGACAGCCTCCCAGTTCAGCGGACTTTCCACTTCGCTGGTCCGACACGTCCGGCGCGTCCGACAGGTCTGACAGGGCGGTTCTGGAAACGCACGGCGGTCAGTTGGCAACACTCTCCGTGGCCAAGCCAACCTTGCTCACGTTCGCCGACACGAGCACGTCCAGCACCCCCACCACCTTCTGATACTGAATCCGCGAGTCGCCGCGCACGACCACGTTCAAGTCCGGGTCCTGCTTCCGGAATTCCACGAGGGTTTCGAGCAACTTGTCCTCGTTCATTTCGTAAGTGTTCAGGTAAATCTTCCCCGCGTTGTCCACCGTGATGTAGTTGACCTTCGAGGGCGCTTCCTTCGGCCGACTCGCCGCCGTGGGCAACGAGATGTTCAGGTCGTTGACCGCCGGCGCCGTGGTGATGATGAAGATCACCAAGAGCACAAACGCCAGGTCCAACAGCGGCGTGATGTTCAGTTCCGTCAGTGTGTGATGCTTGCTCGCAGAGTATTTCTTCATGCGTCACCTCGTTGGGTCAGACTCCGGCCAACGCCATCTCCGCTTCCTGTTCTACTTGGGCTGCGGCGGGCCGTCGCTCAGGGCGGAGCGTTGGAGCATCCTGGCGCGTCATCCGCTCGGGAAACAGCTCCCGCAAGGCGTCCGCGACTTCCTCGGATACTGAGCGGTTGTCCACGTACTTGTGTTCGATGGCCGTCGCGAGTTCGGCCGTGAAATTGTCCAGTTCCTGCGTCAGCGCGCGAACGGTCGTGATCATGTAGTTGTAAGCGAACATCGCCGGGATGGCCACGAACAGCCCGACCACGGTGGCGATTAGCGCTCCGGCCACCCCCGGCGCCATCGCCGTCAAGCTCGCCGCCTGCACCTTCGCGATGCCGGAGAAGGTTTCCATGACGCCCCACACCGTCCCGAGCAGCCCGATGAACGGTCCGCCCGCCACTGCGGTCGAGAGAATGATCATGCCCTTTTCCAGCGAGATCGCCTGGGCGCTGACGGCGCGTTCCAACAGCACCCGCACAGAATCAAACCATGACGCGCTGATCTTGGTGGTGATGGACTTGGCAATGAAATCTGTGTGGACGGCCTCAGTGGCTTTGTGCGGCTGGGCATGTCGCCCGGCTGAACTGGGCCGCACGGGCACGGGGTTATTCTTGAGCTGATAAGCCAATTCCTCCACCCCCGCCTGGTACACCTCGAAGGCTGGCGCTCCAGTGAAATCGGCCTTCTGCTGGAACAATTCCAGCGGGTCGCGGGTGCCGCGGTAGGCCGCGAAGAACTTCTTGCCGGTGCGGGTGGCGCGGTACAGTTGGCGGCCCTTCTGGATGATCACCGTCCAACTGATCATGGAGACGACGGCCAGCATGATGATCGTCACCTTGCCCTCGACCGTCGCCTTGTCGAAGGCAAACTGCAGGGCGTTCGCGAGAATGGGCTCAAAATGCAACTCGATCATACGATGTTCCAATTTCTCCCCCGGCCAGGCCGGAGGGCGATTCCCGGAAAGCGTAAGGAGCGCGCGTTACGAGCCTAGGACGGCCAGGTAACAATCTGGTGACGAAGCAAGAGTCCCCCCCGCTATGAGAGGATCCCCCCAGGCTTATCCGCGCGTGGATTCGAGATCCGTGGTGTGATGCACTGGCGGTTGCGAGGAGGTGAGGGCTTCCTCAATCGAGCGTTGGAGTTTGGCGAAGTCCACGGGCTTGCCGTGGAAGCAACGCGCGCCGGCATCGCGGCCAGCCGCCCGCGTGGCCTCCGTGGTCAGGCTGCTGATGAGGATCACCGGTACCTGCCGCGTGCCCGGCTGGCGATTGAGCATCTCGCACAGGGTCAGTCCATCCAGATCCGGGAGAAGAATGTCGAGCAAAACGACGTCGGGGCGCGTTAAGGTGAGTTTGTTCAAGGCGTCCATACCGAGGGAGGAGTGTTCAAATTCGTAACGCGCGTCGGCGAGCCGGTAGCGGACCAGTTCCGCGAAGTCCAGTTCATCATCCACGATCAGAATGCGTTTGGGCATGGTGACGATTGGTCAGGTGGGTTGAACAGGCTAGTCCGCCAAGGCCATGTCCATGAGCGTGGCCAACTCAACGCGGCGGCGGGCGTGTTTGAGGAACGGCAACTCTGGACCGTTTCCGGGCTCAATGTCCTGGTTGCCCTCCGCCGGCGCCAAGTGCGGCATTTGTTGGCAGACCCTTTCCAGAAGCCAAGCCAGGCACTCTTCAATCCAGGGGCGGTTGGCCCGGCGGAAGTGGCGGATGGAATCCTGGTCGGGTTGGGCATTGCCAGCAATATAGCGGGCGCCGCCCTGACGCTGGCAGGCCCACTCGATATCCTCCGAGGCATAGGTCCCGGCGGCGTAAGAGTAGGTCAGGAGCGTGAGCAACATCCGCGGACTGAGCCTGGAATCCGGACTCTCCAGCCAGCGGGGCAGCCGGGCGGCCACGGCGTCCACAGCTTGGAGCGCCAGCGAGATGAGGGTGCGTTCGCCCATTAGCGTGTAGAGGTCGCTTGGCAATTCCCCGGGCAACGAGGTTTTCAGCTCAGCAGTCATAGTCGGCGGCATGGTTAGGTTATGCATTTGTCAGCGGTCACTGTCGCCGCGCCTAGTCAAGATCACGTGGCGACCAGGTGACTTTCTGGTAAAGACAGCAGGCGCGGCTTCGGCCGGGGCGCCGTCAGGCGGGGTGCTGTCACCCAATTGTAACAAACCACAGCTTGCGCGAACGGCGGTGTGGCCTCTATACAGCCGGGGTGCGAGCTTGTCGGTAGCGGTCGAGGCGTTGAGTCGGCGCGGGATGCCAGTTGCGGGGACGTGAGGCAACTTGCTGGCGACCCGATGGCTGCCAATTGAAGGGCGCGCGAACACTTGACACCGCAAGTTTCTACAAACCATAAACCTGTGAATTCGCCGTCACATTTTGAGGAATCCCTGCAACGCGCGATGGATGTGATTCGCGCGAAGGTCACCGAGATGGCCAGCCTGGATGAGCGCGCGCTGAAAACGAGCCTACAGGCGTTCGTCGAGCGGAACCGGCAACTGGCCTATTCAGTAATCCTGCGCGATCAGTATCTGGACGAACTGGAAACGGAGGTTGACCGGCTTTGCCTGGAGTTCCTCGTGCGGCAACAGCCCGCCGCGGGCCCGCTGCGGTTCGTCTTCACCACCATCAAGATCAACAAGGAGCTGGAGCGGATCGGCGACTATGCGGAGAGCGTCGCCCGCCAGGCATTAAAGCTCAGCACTCTGGAGGCCCATCCACCGCCCGAGAAGTTTGTCGAGCTGGGCAATCTGGCGGTCCACATGTTGCGCGATGCGGTCCAGGCGTTTCTCGATCAGGATGCGGAACTGGCCAAGCGGACCATGCTGATTGAAGAGCGGGCCAACACGTTGCGGAACGAGCTGAACGCAGAACTCGCCAGCCTTCACGACAAAGGACAAGTGCCCACCGACGCGCTCACTCCGCTACTGACCATCGCCCGGCGCTTCGAGCGTGTGACGGACCAGACGAAGAACATCTGCGAAGAGGTCCTTTACCTTTGCACCGGCGAATTCATCAATCACCCGGGCGCCGAGGCGTTCCGGATTCTCTTCGTGGATGCCGACAACCGCTGGCTGAGCCAGATGGCGGAAGGGATTGGCAACGCGATGGGGGCGCCCCGGTTCGTCTTCAGCAGCGCCGGAATCGCGCCGATGCCGGTGGACACGCGTCTGGTGGAGTTCATGGCCCAGAAGGGCATTAATGTCGCCCGCCATACGAGCAAAACTCGGGAGCAAGTGCCCAATTGGGAACACTACCAGGTTGTGATTGCGTTGTGCGACGAAGCCCGGAAAGCCCTGCCGACAGCTCCCACCAAAACCATTTGCCTCACGTGGACCGCACGAGAACTCGGCGCCGTGGAAGGCAGCCCTGAAACCACACCAGCCACTTTCGAATCCGCCTACCGCTTCCTTCAAGATCAAATCCAGGATTTGGTCGAGGCGATTCGCGGAGAACCTCAACAACGCAACCATTCATGAAAACACACATGCATTCCTTGAATCTGATTCGCACCGGCTTGTTCATCGCAGGCGCGGTTGCGCTCTGTCTTTTACCCACCGGCTGCGGCCCGAAGGGCGAATCCCCCGATGGCGGTGGCGGCGCAACGGCGAAACCCGTGGAAATCCGCGCCAAAGGCTCGGACACAATGATTCAGCTTGCGACCGCGTGGGCGGAGGCCTACCGCAAGGTGAGGCCGAACGTGTACGTCAATGCGAACGGCGGCGGCAGCGGCACGGGCATCGCCGCGCTCCAGAACAACAACACCGACCTTTGTAACGCTTCACGCGACATCAAGCCCGAGGAGCGCGAGAAGGTCAAGGCCGCCACCGGCAAGGAAGTGAAGGAAATCGTCGTGGCCTACGACGCGCTGGCGGTTTACGCACATCCTTCAAATCCGATCAAGGAGATTGCCATCGAGGAACTCTGTGAGATTTGGGCCGAGGGTGGCTCGATCACGCAATGGGAACAGGTCAACCCGGCGCAAAAGGGCAAGATTGTATTGTTCGGCCGCCAGAACAACTCCGGCACGTACGACTATTTCCGCGAGCACGTCTGCGGCAAGACGGCGGACAAGAAGCAGCGAGAGTTCCGCGGCGGCATCAGCGAGATGAACGGTTCGACCGAAGTGGTCGAGAACGTCGCACGCACGCCCACTGCCCTGGGCTACAGCGGCATGGGCTACAAGACGCCCCATGTCAACTGGCTGAAGGTCGCCAGCAGGAAGGGCGAGGCGGGTGTCGAACCCGGCGTGGACGCAGCCCGCTCCGGGAAGTATCCGATCTCGCGCAAGCTCTACATCTACGCCGCCGGCGAACCGGAGGGCGAAACGAAGGCGTTCGTTGACTGGGTGCTTTCGCCGGAGGGACAGAAGATCGTGGAAAAAGAAGGCTTCGTGCCGGTGCATTGACCGTCACGCGGCTGTGCGCGATACGGGCTTTGCCGGACATCCGCTGGCGGACCCGCAAGCGCGGCCTCGCCATCCTGAATAATGCCGAAACCCAACTCACCCAAACCCCGGCGCAGGTTCAACTTCCTCGACGCCATCGAGGTGCCCACCGAATGGCTCATTCGGTTCTGTGGCTGGAGCGGGATCGTGGCGGTCACGGCAATCTTCCTGTTCATCTTCAAGGAAGCAGCGCCGATGGTGCATAAGCTGGACTGGGTGGAGTTCTTCACCAGTTCCCGCTGGATTCCGGCGCCCGGTGGGGATAACCCGCCCAGTTTTGGCGCGCTGGCGCTGATCACCGGGACGGTGGCCACGACTTTTCTCGCGCTCATCATCGCCGTACCGGTCGGACTCGGCGCCGCGGTTTACATTTCCGAGTTTGCCCAGGGCAAGGTGAAGGAGACGCTCAAGGTGCTGATCGAATTGCTCGCGGCGATCCCTTCCATCGTATGGGGCTTCATCGGCTTGATGGTGCTGGGCCCGATCATCACCAAGGTCTTTAGCGCCGAGCCGGGAAGCTGGTGGGGCCACACCATGGTCGCGTTGCACCTCGCGAGTTCGGAAACGGGGGCGGCCCAGGGAACAAATCTTCTCACCGGCAGCATCGTGCTCGCGCTGATGAGCGTGCCGCTGATTGTGTCGCTCTCGGAAGACGCCTTGCGCGCCGTGCCGGATTCGTTTCGTGAGGCGGCTTTGGCGCTGGGGGCGAACCCGTGGGAAACCGTGCGGCGCGTGCTATTTCCGGCCGCGCGCAATGGATTGCTCGCCGCCTGCATGCTGGGCATGGGGCGGGCCATCGGCGAGACCATGGCCGTGCTGCTGGCCGCGGGCCACAGCAACCGTATCCCCACCTTCCTCACCGATCCCGTGCGGACGATGACCGCGACCATCGCCGCTGAGATGGGTGAAACCGTGCATGGCAGCGATCACTACCGGGTCTTGTTCATTCTCGGCGTCGTGCTGTTCGTGGTCACCTGCGGCATCAATGTCGTCGCCGATCTCATCATCAAAGGCGTGAAAAACCAGGAGCAATCCTGACCGCTGCCGCTCCAGCCCCATTCGCCGGAAACCCCTTCGCTCCGGGGGAATTTGAGCGTCGCAAGGCGCGCCGGGCCAACCGCAACCAGTGGCTGCTCTTCGGTTGCTGCATGCTGCTGGTGCTGCCGATCCTTGCCATCCTGATTTACATCTTCATCCGCGCCGCGCCGATTCTCTCGCCCGAATACATCTGGCTGAACCCCTCGGACAAAGGCAAGGCCGGCGGCCTGTGGGCGCCGCTGGTGGGGACATTCTATCTCGTGGTCGGATCGCTGGCCGTCGTGGCGCCGGTGGGCGTGCTCGCTGCGATCTACCTGAATGAATACGCGCGCGAAGGCTGGTTCAAGCGAATCGTCAGCATCACCGTGACGACCCTCGCCGGCGTGCCCAGCATTGTGCATGCGCTGTTCGGGTTGGGCGCGTTCGTGCTCGGCATGCTGCCAGCGGTCAACCACTTCCTGGCCGATCCAAATGACATGACCACCCGCTGGCAGGCCGGGCTCTTGACCGCTTCGCTGACCATTGCCGTGATGACGCTGCCGGTGATCATCACCGCGTCGCGCGAGGCGTTGAACGCCGTGCCACATGCCTTCCGTGAAGCTTGCTGGAATCTCGGCGCGAGCCGATGGCAGACGATTCGCACCATCGTGCTCCCCAACTCCTTTGGCGGCATTCTCACGGGCGTGATCCTGGAAATCTGTCGCGCGGCGGGCGAGACGGCGCCGATTCTTTTCACCGGCGCCACGTTCTTCAAGTTCGTCGCCGACCAAGGGCTGGCGAAGTTCTTCCCGTATCACATCGGTGAACCGTTCATGGCCATGTCCATGCACCTGAACGTGATCTCCAGCCAGATTTCCCAGATGCCCGAGGTGATGAAGTTCGGCGCGGCAGCCGTGCTCATCGGGCTGATTCTCTTCGTCAACAGCTTCGCCATCGCGCTGCGCGTCTGGTTGCGCGGACGCAAGCGCTGGTAGCCGGCCAGATATGACCGACTCCAGCACCCATATCGAGTTTCGCGGCATCTCGGCCTTCTACGGGTCAAAGCAAGTGCTCCACGACGTCAGCTTCGGCGTGCCGCGCAACACCATCTTCGGCATCATCGGTCCGGCGAACTCGGGCAAGACCACGCTGCTCAAGACGATCAATCGGACGCTGGAGTTCGTGGGTGGCGCACGGGCCACTGGGCAGGTGTTGATCAATGGCGAGGATGTCGCTGCTGTGCGAAACCCGACCGAGCTGCGTCGCCGCATCGGCATGGTGTTCCCGCTACCGGTGGGACTGCCCTTGACGGTTTACGAAAACGTGGCCTACGCGCCGCGGCGGATGGGCATCGCCGACAAAGCGCAGTTGGATGAGATCGTGGAGCGATCGTTGCGGCAGGCGGTGCTGTGGGACGAAGTCAAGGACCGGCTGAGTTCGCTGGGCACGCGGCTTTCGGGCGGACAGCAGCAGCGCCTGACACTGGCCCGTGCCCTCTCGCTTTCGCCGGAGGTGCTTTGCCTCGATGAATTCAGCATTGCGATTGATCCGGTCACCACGATGCGCATCGAGGAGGTCCTCAAGGAATTGAAGAAGACGCTCACGATCATCCTGGTCACGAATCTCCTCCAGCAAGCCCGCCGCATCGCCGACGACACCTTGTTCCTGTGGCGGGGCGAGGTGATCGAACTCGGCCCAACGTCCGTTGTGTTCAGCGACACGCCGAAAGACAAACGCACCTACGATTACGTGAACGGGATTTTCGGATGAGCGAGGGGCACTACTGCATCACGACGCACGGATTGAACTTGTGGTACGGCAAGTTCCAGGCGCTGCTCAACGTGTCCGTGAACATCAAGCACGGCATCATCACCTCACTCATCGGACCTTCCGGTTGCGGCAAGACCACGTTGCTGCGCTGCTTCAACCGGGTTAACGAACGCTACGGCTATGTCACCACCACAGGCGAAATCAAGGTTCTCGGGAAGAACATCTACGAGCCGGACGTTTCGCTGATCGAACTGCGCAAGTCGGTCGGGATGGTATTCCAACGCCCCAATCCCCTGCCCATCTCCGTTTACGAAAACGTGGTGTTCGGCCTCCGGCTGCATCGCGAGCGCAAGGAAGCGCGGCGGGCCGCGCTGGATCAGGCAGTCGAGCAAGCCTTGACCGAAGTGGGACTCTGGAGCGAGTTGAAGGATCGCCTGGACGCCAAGGCCACCACCCTGCAACTGGAGCAGCAACAGAAACTCTGCATTGCCCGACTCCTGCCGCTCAAGCCGCAGATCATTCTCATGGACGAACCCTGTTCCGCACTTGATGTCGAGGGCACGCGCGCAATCGAGGAACTGCTGTTCGGTTTGAAAGGGCGTTACAGCATTATCATCGTGACGCATAACATGGCCCAGGCCCGCCGCGCCAGCGATGAATGCCTGTTCATGCTGCTGGGCGAACTCGTCGAGCACGCCCGCACGGAGGAGCTTTTCCTGTCACCCAAGCATCCCAAGACCGCCGAGTATATCGAAGGACGCTATGCTTAAGAGATGAACGGCGGGAGGTACGGGCGCAAGGCGACATCACCGGTGGTCAGGCCACTTGCACATTGAACCTGAGAGACGAACTTGAACCATGCACTCAAACACTCAAGCGCTCGGACACGCCATCCCCGAGATGGCCGAACCCCGGCTGTACGACTTGTTGGAGGCCGGCGCGGAACAGGCGCGAGCCAGCGCCCGTCTGCTCGCGCGCGGAATTGAAGAGGGCAGTCTGACGCCAGCGCGTTTGGCTGAAACCGTGCGCGCCAGTGCCAGGGTCGTGGAGGAAATCCGTGCCCATTTGCTACGCGCCGACATGGTGAGCCTGCCCAAAGGTGAGGTGGAGGCACTGACCGGCGTTCTGGCTGAGATACCGGCAGATGCAGCCCGGTTTGCCGAGCGGTTTGCGCTGGCGGCAAAGGACCTGAAAGGTTTGGACTTGGGCTCACTCCTAAGTTGGATGGAGGAACTGAGCGAAGTCCTTTGTGACATGGTGCGCCAGTTGCGCGGCTTCGAGAGCCTGGATCGGCTCAAGGAAATGTACGTCCGGCTTCAGAAAGTGGCGGACCGCGCGGAGACTCACGCTGATGAAATCCTCACGCGTGCGTACGACTCTCCCACAACAGCCATGCACCTGATGATGGCGAAAGACCTGAGCGATCAGTTGGGCGCCATCATCGAGCGCTATCGGGCCGCTGGGAAGACCATGGCCAAGATCTCCTTCGAGTTCTTCTAACCTCCCCGCTGATTCATGCCGCCCGTCAGGCGACCGAACTGCAATTCATTCCCGTGCTGCGGGCGGCGTCGCTGTTTTGTCACCCAATCCTCACCCGGCCGCCGTTGTCTTTGCGCGAATCCGTGTTAAGACCGCAGCATGACAACGCCATTTCAGATCGTGGATGATGGAGCGGACTTCGTGCGACTGGCTTTGGATTGCCTGTGTGAGGGGTTGTATGAAGTCGAGGGCGCGCTGCCGGGCCTGGAAGGAACTAGCCCGACTTCCGCTATTCGGGGTTGAATGGAGGCGTAAGTGGCTGGTAATCAATCCAACGATCGAAAAGGTCTGCACTACAGAGGCTCATTCGACCAGCATGCCTGCGGCGGTAATCCGAGGCGGCGGCTGCTCCGGTAACGAGAGTTTCATTTGATCCAGCAACACTTGAAGTTCCTTCTCCGGC
The DNA here is from genome assembly GCA_964371005.1 of uncultured Verrucomicrobiota bacterium. Classification (GTDB taxonomy): domain Bacteria; phylum Verrucomicrobiota; class Verrucomicrobiia; order Limisphaerales; family MWDV01; genus MWDV01. The sequence goes on from CAYJNU010000288.1 coordinate 10,493, forward strand.
TGGGTGTAGCGCGGCAGGATCACGTGACGGCCGTCGGTCGTCGGC
>CAYJNU010000289.1:0-1817 GCA_964371005.1 uncultured Verrucomicrobiota bacterium
CGCCTCAAGCTCCTCTATGCGAAATTATAGCCTGCAAAACTCAACACCGATCCCTCCGCGCTAGACCGTTTCATGCTGTATATTCGCTTGTTTTAGGGCTAGTGGCTGCCCCGTGACTAGCCAGGTAGGTAGGCAACAAAAAATCACGATGTTCCTCAAGGAACTGGCGTGCTGGATGCACTCGCTTGGGCATCCACTTTGACGGCAACAAACGTTCCCTCGGGTTCGCCGCCGCCGGTGGCATTGCCGTGATACGCCCAGATGCCCGAAAGATACCCCCCTATCATGCAGCCTTGGATTACAGGATTCTCGTCTGCAGTGGCGGGATCCAGTTCCAGGTATAGATCGTGGCCAGTGAGCCTTCCCAGCACGATTCCCGTCCCTCTTTGGAACGAAAGGTAACTGTTGCGGGAACTGCCCGTCAGTTGAAGATCCCGTGTCCCGCTTAGGTTGTTGAACTTGTTGGTTTGGATGACCAACGACAATCGCCCTGTTACGCCCAGTACGCCGAGATGGTCGTACGCACGGTAATCCCACACACCCTCGGGTTCGGGCGGTGGCGGATCCAGCCACACCACGCGATAGCACGTGGGCACGGTGACGGTCACTGCGTTGCTGGTGGCCGATAGCGAATTCAGGTTGGTCAGTGCGTCAAACGAGAGCCACGGTCCCGCGGGTGAGCCCGCCCACTCGACCCGGTAGGTGGCATTGCTCAGCACATTCGTCCAAGTGAGCGCTCCGTTCTGGCTGAAGGAGGTGATAACCAGTTGCGCGGTCCCGGGAGCCATCCCAGTCAGGACCGCGAGCACGAAGAGTAGCCGCTTTTTCATTTCCTGCCTTTCGCCAGCGGCACTACGCGCGTTCGCCGACATTCGTCAAGGACTCTGTTTGGTGTCTTGCTGCTTCACAGCGTCTGGTCCTCAATCCGATCCGTCAGGGGAATCAGGTCACGGCGCGGGGCCGTCAGCCGTTCCGGGTGGGGGAGCCGCTTTGACGGCAACGAACGCACCCAGATATTCCGGGCCACCACCAAACCCCAAGAAAGCCCAATCGCCTGAAACGTATGCGCCGAACATACGGCCGCGCAGTATGATGTTCTCGTCACTGGTCCACGGATCCAAGTTCAAGGAAAAATCAAAACCGGTGAGTCGCCCACTTATATCCCCTGTACCCTTTTGCAGAGCGTAATAGCCGTTAGTGCTTCTATTCCCTGTCAACTGCAAATCCCGCGTACCCTTAGTGTTCTCGAACAGGTTGGTCCGGAACACTAGCGAAAATCGGCCGGTGACGAGCAGCACGCCATCATAATCCCAAGCCCGGTAGTCCCAAACGCCCTCGGGTTCGGGCGGCGGTGGGTCCAGCCACACCACGCGATAGCACGTGGGCACGGTGACTGCCACCGACTTGTTGGTGGCAGAGAGCGAGGTCAGGTTGGTCAAGGCGTCGAACGAGAGCCACGGACCTGCGGGCGAGCCGGCCCATTCGACCCGGTAGGTGGCATTGCTAACCACGTTCGTCCACGTGAGCGCCCCATTCTGGCTGAAGGAGGTGATAACCAGTTGCGCGGTCCCGGAAGCTGCCACCGTCAGGACCGCCAATGCGGAAAGGATCTGTTTCTTCATTTCCTGCCTTTCGAGAGCGACACTACGCTTGGTCGTCGCCGACCGTCAAGCCCTCTGCTCGCACCCGCACACCCACCCAGGTGAGTTGCGCTCGTGCATTTCTCGAAAGTGGCTGTACGGAAACTCGCTGCCAGCCGGTCAGTTCCTGTGGAGATGTCTCTATGGGAACGACATCGTCCGCCGACGACGTCCCGC
>CAYJNU010000289.1:1827-9479 GCA_964371005.1 uncultured Verrucomicrobiota bacterium
GTTGGGCTCCAGTTGCTGAAGAACCAACGGTTTTCCGTTTGCCCAGCCCAGGGCATCTATTCGGCCAACGCCGTCGGCGAGCATCCTGCTTCTTCGATTCCCAGCCACAAGTGGCCGCCCGAATGAACTCGTTGAACAGTGCGGGTGCTGGGTGGTCCAATGGGCATGAACTGGAAAACCGTTCGCACCCGTGCCCACTTTTGGTGGCAGACTGAAATCCGCCCGCTGCTCGTCATCGCGCTCGTCGTGTTCGCCGTGCGGTCGTCGTTCGCCGATTGGAACGACGTGCCCACAGGTTCGATGAAGCCGACCATTCTGGAAGGCGATCGCGTGTTTGTGAACAAGCTCGCTTACGATCTCAAAGTACCGTTCACCACCTGGCACCTTGCCGAGTGGGGTAACCCGCAGCGCGGGGATGTCGTGGTGTTTTACTCGCCGCACGATGGCACCCGCCTCGTCAAGCGGGTGATCGGTCTGCCGGGCGATCTGGTCGAACTGCGGAATGAGCAACTCTTTCTAAACGGGCATCCGGTGGGCTATGCGTCACTCGACGCTGGTGTGCCTGCTCAATTGCCGGAGGCGGAACGCACCCACGGCCTTTTTGCCACCGAACGGCTTCCAGAGCGTGCCCATGCCGTCATGGCCCTGCCTGGCGTGCCGGCCAAGCGCACCTTTGAGCCGGTGCGCGTGCCCGAGGGCCAGTACTTCATGATGGGCGACAATCGTGACAACAGCTTCGACTCACGTTTCTGGGGCGCGGTGCCGCGCAAGCAGATCATCGGACGCGCCTCGGCGGTGGTGCTGTCCTTCGACCGAAGCAATTACTGGATTCCGCGTTGGCGGCGGTGTTTCACGGCGCTGGATCCGGCGTAGCACCGCGCGTTAGCAGAAATGGCGGCGCTCTGACGCGACGCTGCTACGACGGGACAATTGCTTTTGCGGTTACTTCCCCTTCACCCGGTAGAACGCCTTCCCATTCAACATCGGGGCGCTCGCGCTGTGAACGCTGGTGGTGAGCACTCCGCTCCAAGCCGTAGTGGGCAGGCTGTCGCCGCGCTCCACCACGAACGGCGGCGCTCCGCCCGTCCACGACAGATTCAGGTTTGTGCCGGAGCGCGAGACCGCCGCAACGAGGGCTTGCGCGACCGTGACCACGACCGCGTCGTAGGCAACCGCATGCACGCCGTCGCTGGCACTCAGCATGAGCGTGTAAATGCCTGGCGCGCTGAAGCTCGCGGTGGTGTTGGGCTGGTTGCTGTTGCCGAATGTCACGTTGCCGGGGCCGGAATAGAGCTTCCACTGGATCGCGGGCGGAGTGTTGCTGAATGTCACCGCACCCGATACCGCCAGCGGCACTCCAACGAACGCGGTTCGGTCTGGTCCGGCATTGGCCACCGGCGCGCGGGGCGAACGCGGGCCTTCCGTCGGGCCAGTGGTCTTGACGACCTCAAAGTTCGTGATGCCCATGCTCGACAGGTGATCAAAACAACCCGCCGGCCAACGATCGTCCGGCGTGATGGAGATGGAGAAGAACCCGCCGTTGTCGGCCACGAGGGCGCCGTATTTCTTCAAACCGAGCAGGACGGCTTTCTCCTGCTTTGTCCAATTGGCCGGGATGGCGAAGGAGGACTTGAGCCGTAGCCGTTGGCCCATCGCCGGCACGTTCGTCTGTGAGGCGGCTGTGGTCGAGGCGTAGTGCGTGGCGGGGTAGAGGTATTCGCGGCGCGTGCGCTTGACGACGATCCGCATGGCGTGTTCGACCATGCCGCGCTCGCATTCGTCATGGCGCACGAGGGCCGGAAACATCGGCAGGCCGGCCGCGTCGCCGGAGGTCCAGCCTGCCGGGCGGAGACCGTTCGTGTTCAGGTTGAACTTCGCGCCGTTGGCTGCCTGCCAATCCGCGCCCACCCGTAGCGTCCGCCACGTTTCCCAGAGCCCGCCTGTTCCCGGTTGCACGATAATGGAGTGCCGGTCGCTGCCATCGTCGGTTTGCTGCCAGTCGCTGAGCGACATGCCGCCGGTTTCCGACGGCCAAGTCTCGACCGGCAGGTTCAACGGGATCGGATACGGGCTCGGATCGGACTCGTCCGGATAGTCGGTGAAAGTGATCGGCAAGAGTGGTTGGGAATCGGGCACGAGCACAAAGTTCATCTCACGAAACAGCCGCAACGTGCGCCGGTTGGCGGCGAGGTCGGCGCTGATTTGTGCGATCATGGCGTCGGAGTCGGGTAGCAGCGGACGGCGGGAGATATCTTCGTTCCAAGGATTCGTCGCGGGCAAAACCTGCATTGCCGCCAGCACGGCGTCGGCATTGGTGGTGTTGAATAGGATGGGGCTGGTCACAGCCGGCTGCGGCGCGAGGATGCGCCCCTCATGATTGATGCGTTCAGCGCCGCCAGGCAGGACACCCAAACCCAGGAACAGGACAACCATTCTCAACCCATGCTTGATTTTCACGCTCAACTCACGTCCCTGGAACGGGGAGCAAGAGCGACGCCAGGAGAAGCGTCCCGGCGGAACGTCGCCATGGTTTCTTACCCAAGCGCGCCGCGAGATGGTGAGATGACAGAAACTGACGATTCCTCGACTGGCCAGGCTCGTGCCCCCCTGCCTACGACTGCGACCGTTAGAACCGCGGCCCTCGATGGACGGCTTGGAACATCCGTGCGCGCATCTCGTACATCTCTTTCGTGTCGAGCGCAGGATCGGCGGCGATGGCTTGGTTGATTTGCTGGAGCGCCACGCCCACCGCCTGTTTCTGCGGGTCTGTCAGCACGCGCTGGGTCACGATGGGATTCAACGCCCGGGTTGCCTCCGCATAGTCCCCGCCTCGCAGATAGGTGTTAACGGCTGCGATGGTTTGCTTGACCTCGGGTTCGGCGGTTTGGAACGACTCTTGGAGCGGCTGCGTGGCATCCGCCTGCTTCTGGCCGCAGCTCCACGTGCCAAGAGCTAAGGCGGCCGTCACGATCAACAAGACAAGGGGGCGTGGATTCATGGCTGGAGAGAGGTTCTCAGGCGACTCAACGATAGTAGTACGACGCCCGGGAATGGGCTTCCGTTGGTTGATAGGGAGATTCCTGCCCCGCGGCATCTGTCAGGCCGAAGTCCAGGCTGGTGGTCTTGCGGTTCTGCCGGTACTCCGCATGCCCGTCGCAGAAAATGAGGTTTCCGCCCTGTTCGTGCAGATTATTGTAATGTTCGCGCGGCGTACCACTCCATTCGCTGCCGGTCGAGGCGGTCCAAGTGTGCCATTGGGTGTAGGTGTCGCCTGAGACCAGTTCCGGTTCGTACCAAAATGCCTGCATCAGGCAGTAATTCTCCTGCGTGACGACCGTGCGAGTCGGATTCCGCATCTTGCTCATGCCTTTGTTGAGCACCAACTGGCTGACGAGGATCGCCGTCGAACTTATGACGGTGGGCGCGTACGCCGGCTTCTTGGAGGGTTGGGCAGACGGACAGATGTACACCGGCGTCGGGTCATTGGGATTCTTGGCGCCCACGTACGGTCGGGCGGCCTTCAAAGGGTTGAGCGCGGCAAACTGGTTGTTGAAATCAAAGGTCTCATTCCCGCCCGGGTAGGGCAGTTTGCCGTTGTCGGTGTCATACATCTGCAACGCAAAACCGACCTGCCGCATGTTGCTGAGACAGGCGATGCGTTTCCCCTTGGCCTTGGCCCGGGAAAGGGCAGGCAAGAGCATGCCTGCCAGGATCGCGATGATCGCGATGACCACCAACAACTCGATCAGGGTGAAACCACGGCGGGTCGGCCGCGGCTCTGGGTGAGATGAATAACGACGCATAGACCGAATTCCTAAGAGATTCCTCCCGGTTCAACGCATGGCCTGCCTGTCAACTGCACCCGCGCAGCCACCATCCCAGATTGATGTCTCAATCGCTTGGGCATGCTGCGATGCTACCTTCAAGCCGTCCGGAATTCAACGGGGAAGAATCCGGTTCCCGAAAAGGATTCCCTCAGCCTGGCCGCAGGCTCCGTCACCCCGGCAGGACTGATCACCGCAGATGGATCGAGTTGGCGTAAATCCGCGGCACCCATTCGCCCAGTAGCTTGAGTTCCGCCTCAATTCGATATCTCCCGGGTCGGAGGGGGTCCAATCCATGATGCTCCTTTGCTCGCAGAGCATCCGCGCCAACGGCGGCACTGCGCCTCGCATAGCAGGTCCAGAGCCTGAAACGCCAACACAGCACCTTCGGGTCGGCTTGATTCTGGAGTGAGTAACTGAGCAGTCGCGAGGAGGGTGCTTTTGCGTGACCTTTGCTTTCCTTGTAGCGACTCGATCCGCTTCAACCGCATGTCATGGCCTGGCTAACGCATCCAGCGCAGGAGCGCCGGAAGCCCGTTTACCCGGCATTCGACGCGTCAGCCGTGCGCAGACTCTGGAGGTAAGCCTTGTTGACCAGATAGTTTTTCCCCAGCGCCTTGCGCAGCGGGTCCACTTCTGCCGCACTGAAGCCGTAATGCAAATGTCGCCGCCAGCCCTCGGCAAATCTGAACCGCTTGGACAGCTTGCCGACCATGCTTGCCATCTCACGCACTTTGTCCCCCATGGAATCCAACCCCTGGGTCGCGTCCAGCCAGGCCTGCTGGCTCTTGTGTTCGGCGAGTGCGGCACATTGGGTGGCCATCACCGACGCCGTGTTCACAAACGCACCCGGCATGACCAACCCCCGCAGCGGGTCGCGTGCAGAGTGCGGGATGCAGTGATAGATCGTCGTATCGTAGTCGGCGGTTGGGCGCGGCGGCAGTGAGCGGAAATTGGGCATGGCGTGCGCGAACGCCGCCGTCACGACCAGCCGGCAGGTGTTGGTGTGGTCCTCCATGTAATCCACCGGCGAGTGCGTGAGGATGATGCTCGGTCGCACTTCGCGGATGACGGCCGCCACGCGGCGCAACAGCTTCAGTTCGTAGAAGACCTCGAGGTCGTCGCACAGGCTGGCATGCCAATGCGCGCCGAGCACCCGCGCAGCGCGGCGGGCTTCGGCACGGCGCACGACGCGGGCCTGGCGGGCGCTGTAAACCTGACTGCCGCAACTGCCGTTGGCGACGTTGAAGTAGTGGATTTCCCAGCCGGCCTGCTTCAACAGGAGGAGCGTCCCGGCCATGTAAAACTCGATGTCGTCTGGGTGCGCGCCGATGGCGATGGCAATTGGCTGTTTCATTTCGTTAACTCTGAAAGCTCCACCGGCTGGCCCAGCCATAACTGATGACGCCGACGTTGTCCTTCTTCATGGTTGCTCGGGAAGCACCGTTGTGGCGCTCCGCTCGCCGCCCGCATGGCACAAGCTTTGGCCTCGCTTGTCAAAACAAAAGCCAGCGCGGTCGTTGAGCACCGCGGGGGCGCTGTCGAGGCATTACAGGCATCTCCCCGGGTCGCATCCTGCCAGGCCCTACAGTAACATGTCGTGCCTGTGACCGGCTGTTGCTCATGACCATTGCAGTTGGGGATCAGGCTGATCGTCTTCTCCAATAACCTCCGCCGCCAAGCCTGTTTCCGCGGGTCGCGCATCGCTATATGACAGTCCGCGCGAATCAGGTAAGCGGTGACCTCGGAGTCTGAAAGCAACGAGGTCAGTCAAGAATGACGGATAGCTAGCAAGCGATTGCATGCGCGCTCTGGACATGGCTGAGCTGCTCCGTTAAACCATCTGCCGACATCATGGATAACAAATCACTGCTTGATCGTCTGGCCGTTTGCAGTTGGTCGCTGCAGCCGGAAGGCCCGGAACAACTCGTCAGTTCCCTGGAAACCATCGGGCTCAAGCGCGTGCAACTGGCGCTTGATCCATTCCGCGCCGAACCGGCCGCCTGGCGTCTGGCGACCGAGATGTTCGCGATGAATGGTATCGAACTCGTTTCTGGGATGTTTGGCACCATCGGTGAGGATTACTCCACGCTCGAATCCATCCGGCGCACGGGCGGATTGGTGCCGGACGAGTACTGGGAGCAGAACTGGCAGAACATCCAAACCGTCGCGAGCATCGCCCGGCGCTATCGCCTGAAGCTGGTGACCTTCCATGCCGGATTCCTGCCACACGAGGAAAGCGACCCGAGCTTCCAGAAGCTCATGGACCGGGTGGCCCGGGTGGCGGACCTGTTCGCCACGCACCAGATGGACCTTGGCTTCGAAACCGGGCAGGAAACCGCCGACACCCTCGCGGCCTTTCTCACGAAGCTGAACCGCCCGAACGTGGGCGTGAACTTCGATCCCGCGAACATGATCCTTTACGACAAGGGTGATCCCCTCACGGCTTTGCGCACGCTGGGACCGTGGCTCAAGCAATGTCACATCAAGGACGCCACGCGCACCCAGAAGCCGGGCACGTGGGGCGCAGAAGTCCCCGCCGGCACCGGTGAAGTGGATTGGCCCTCGTTCTTCCGCACGCTCAAGGAGCTGGGCTTCACTGGCAACCTTTGCATCGAACGCGAGGCCGGTGACGAGCGGATCTTGGACATCGCTGTCGCCAGGCAGATGGTCGAGAAACTCGCCGCCTAGACCGTTGCTCACGCTTTACCCAATACGTCTCACGAATCACCCTCTCTGAATATGGCCAAATCCAAATCTCCTTCGGTGAAAACCGTCAATGTCGGGGTCATCGGCCTTGGCTTCATGGGCCTCACACACATCAAGGCCTACATGAAGATTCCCGGCGCGCGGGTTGTCGCGGTCGCGGATGCTTTCAAGCAGCCCGTGAACGGGATCATCCCCGGCGTCGGCGGCAACATCGGCAGCGACGACGCCATCACACTGGATCCGGAGGTCAGAGTCTACAAAAGCGCCTCCGAGTTGCTTGCGGACGCGCATGTTCAGTTGGTGGACATCTGCCTTCCCACCCCGGAGCACGTGGCGCTGTCCGTCGCAGCTCTGAAGGCGGGCAAGCATGTCATCTGCGAGAAACCCCTGGCGCGCACATCGGCGGAATGCCGGAAAGTGGTACAGGCCGCGGCGCGGGCGAAGACCTATTTCATGCCGGCCATGTGCATGCGGTTCTGGCCGGGCTGGGATTGGCTGAAGCGGGCAATGGACCGGAAGACCTACGGTAAGGTGCTGGCCGCCCGCTTCCGCCGCGTGTCCGGACCTCCGGGTTGGAGCAAGGCGAATTATTTCAAGGGCGGCGAATCCGGCGGCGCACTCCTCGACCTGCACATACACGACACAGATTTTGTGCAGTACTGTTTCGGCAAACCGAAGGCGGTCTTCTCGCTCGGCCAGAGCCGATTCAGCGGCGCGGTGGACCACGTCGTGACGCAGTACGTCGTCAAGGGCGGTACCAGCGTGAGTGCGGAGGGGAGCTGGCTGATGAGCGGCGCGCATCCATTCACGATGCAGTACACCGTGAACTTTGAGAAGGCCACCGCCGAGTTCGACATCTCCCGCGGTGCCGAAGCCCTGCGGCTTTACGAAGATGGCAAACCGATGCAGGTCGTGAAGCTCGAAGGCGTGGACGGCTATGTGGGTGAACTCGGCCACATGATCGAGAGCATCCGTCGCAAACGTCCACCCACAATCGTCACTGCCAAAGACGGCCTGAGCGCCGTCGCAATCTGCGAAGCGGAGGAGAAGTCGGCGTTGACCGGCAAGCTGGTCGCGCTCTGAGCGGATTTCGCCCGCCGGCCTCCTGCATCGGAGAGG
>CAYJNU010000289.1:9489-10022 GCA_964371005.1 uncultured Verrucomicrobiota bacterium
GTCAACGAAAGGCCAGCGGTTACGCGAGGTCGAAGCGATCAAGGTTCATCACCTTGTTCCAGGCCGCGACAAAGTCCTGGACAAACTTCTTCTCCGCATCCGAGCTGCCATACACTTCCGCCAAGGCGCGGAGTTGGGAGTTTGAACCGAAGACAAGGTCCACCCGCGTGCCGGTCCACTTGACGGCACCTGTTTTGCGATCGCGGCCCTCAAACAAGTCCGCGTCTTTCGAGACCGGCTTCCACTCCGCGCCCATGTCGAGCAGGTTCACAAAGAAGTCGTTGGTCAGTGCCTCCGGTCGCTTCGTGAAGACCCCATGCGGAGTGCCGCCGAAGTTGGTCTTCAAGACGCGCATGCCCCCCACGAGCACCGTCATTTCAGGCGCGGTCAGCGTCAGCAACTGCGCCTGGTCGACCAGCAGCGCTTCGGTCGGGATGGTGTATTTGGCCTTGAGGTAATTGCGGAAGCCGTCCGCAATGGGTTCGAGCACGGCGAAGGATTCCACATCGGTCTGCTCCTGCGAGGCGTCCATG
>CAYJNU010000289.1:10032-10482 GCA_964371005.1 uncultured Verrucomicrobiota bacterium
AAACGGAACCGTGATGGTGTGACCGGCGTTCTGCGCCGCTTGCTCGACGCCCGCGCAACCAGCCAGGACGACCAGGTCAGCCAGCGAGACCTTCTTGCCCTCTGACTGCGCGCCGTTGAAGGCACTCTGGATTCCCTCGAGCGTCTTCAGCACCTTGCCCAGTTGCGCCGGCTGATTGACTTCCCAGGACTTCTGTGGTGCCAGGCGAATGCGTGCGCCGTTCGCGCCGCCGCGTTTGTCGGAGCCGCGGAAGGTGGACGCCGCCGCCCAGGCTGTCGAAACAAGTTCCGAGACGGACAGACCGGAAGCGAGCACCTGGCCCTTGAGCGAGGCGATATCCTGCGCGTCGATCAATGGGTGATTCACCGCCGGAATGGGGTCCTGCCAGATGAGCTCCTCAGCGGGCACTTCCGGGCCCAGATAGCGCGCGCGCGGGCCCATGTCGCGGTG
>CAYJNU010000290.1:0-10441 GCA_964371005.1 uncultured Verrucomicrobiota bacterium
CCATAACCAGGATGGATGGCGTCCACGTCGGTGATCTCGGCGGCACTGATGATCCGGTCAATCCGCAGGTAACTCTCGCTCGCGGGCGCCTTGCCGATGCAAATGGCTTCGTCCGCCATCTGAACGTGCATGGAGTTGGCGTCCGCCTCGGAATAAACCGCCACCGTGCGGATGCTCAACTCCTTGCAAGCACGAATGATCCGAACGGCGATTTCACCGCGGTTGGCCACCAGAATCTTCTCAAACATGAGTTGGGATGGGTCTTCTGACTCGCTTGACCGGTGCTCCCACCCCGGCAGGGCGGCGCCCGGGTTTCCAATCAAGTGGGCCGGAGTTTGAACAGCGGTTGGCCGAATTCAACCGGCTTGGCGTTCTGCACCAGGACTTCGGTGATGACGCCCCTGGCCTCGGCCTTGATCTCGTTCATCACTTTCATCGCTTCGATAATGCAAACCACGGTGTCGGGGCCCACTTCAGTTCCGATTTCGACGTAAGGGGCGGATTCGGGCGAGGGACTGTGATAGAACGTTCCGATCATCGGTGATTTCACCTCGGCACTTGGTTCGGCGGGGGTGACCAGCGAGGCGGCAGGAACGATGGGCGGGGCGGGCGAGACGGTTTGGGGGAGGGCAGCCGTAGCCCCGGAGTAAGCGACGCCGGCGTCCTCATATCCCGAGGCAACGACTCCGCCATTACCGCCGCGCTTGAGCCGGATCTTGAAATCTTGCTTCTCCAACTCGAACTCCGAGACGGAGTTTTTCTTCATCAGGTCGATGATTGCCTTAATATCTTTCAGGTCCACAGTTCGTGCCATCTTGCCTCAGCCACTTGGCTGCGGTCTTTTCCCATAAGCAAAAAAGCAGAGGCCGAACTTCGACTCTGCTTTGGCGCTTAAAGTTTTGCCGGATTATAGAGGCTTTCTGAGGATGGTCAAGGCCGATGTTCCATTCAGTTCCCAGCACAAGATGGCAGACAGACGAGTGCAGATCGGACTATTCGTTATACTCGGTAACGCTAACGGCCGCTTCGAGACCCAGTATGTAGGAAAACGCCCCAAACCCAGAGATTTGACCTTTGCAAGCCGGCGCGATCATGGACGTATGACGGAATCCTTCTCGGGCGTGGATGTTGGAAAGGTGGATCTCAATGACCGGGAGGCCAACAGCGCTGATAGCATCTCTCAGAGCGATGCTGGTGTGGGTATAGGCCGCGGCATTGAGAACGATTGCGTCAAACTTGCCCTTGGCTTGCTGAATCCAACCGACCAGCTCCCCCTCCACATTGGACTGTCGGAACTCGACTTCGACCTGCAGTGCATCGGCCCGTTTTCGCACCAGGGCTTCGAGGTCAGTCAGAGTGGTGCGGCCATACAATTCCGGTTCGCGCTGGCCGAGCAGGTTCAGGTTTGGACCGTTTAGGAAGAGCGTTCTCATCTTCGGGGTGGCAGTCTGGCGATTTTCAGCGGGATTGTCGAATCGTTTGCAGCGCCGGACAAGAGCCAACCCAGCATGGTGAACGCCAGCCAGGCGAGGGCGGGAATATAAAGCCCAAACTCGACCAACCCTTGCAGAGCCCAACCCAGCGTTCCCAGCCAGACCGCGAACTGCTCCAAAGAACCCGATGCCCAGAGCGATCGGCCAGACACAAACAAACCAGCAACGATCATCATTCCATAGATGACAAACCCTGGCCAACCGGAGTCGGAAGCCTGCTGGAGATAGTCATTGTGGGTCAGGCGGGCCATTTCGGACTCCGGCTTCTTGATTTGCTGGTAAGGCCGGGAGAAGGTGCCCGGGCCCGTGCCGAAAAAGGGATGTGATACCGCCGTCCTCAAGGCCGCGTGCCAATAATCAAAGCGCGCCACGACGCTCGTCGCGCCGCGCTGAAAGAAGCCGGCGTATCTTGCTGCGAACCCGGCCAAACCAAAGACCAGCAAGCCGATGACGACGGCCGTCTTGATCTGCCGACCGAGTGGGGAGCGGAGCAGCGTGACCACAGCAAGCAGCATCGCCAGCAGCCAACCCGCTTTGGACCCGGACCACACCAAACACGCCAGCGCACCCAGCGCAAGCACGCTGCCGGCAAACCAGCGAGCTCCGAGAGTCAGCCGCCGGGTCGTTGCCAGAGTGACCAAGCAGGGCGGCAACAAAAGCAGGATCGCTCCAGCCAGGGAATTCGGATAAAACAGCGTGGAACTGATGCGCCGGCTTTCCGCCTTCTTCAGCAAACCAGGGTTGACCGTCCAACCGTCCGGCGTGCGTGAAAGGAGCCCATCCCGCTCCATCTGGGCAACTTGCTCCGGCGGGAACTCGCGCCAATGGTTCTGTTCGTTTTTGAGGAGAAACTGCCGGGTTTCCTCTTGGCCGCGGAAGCGTTGGTCCGCACCGCCCGCAATGACCAACAGCATCGCGGCGGTAACCATGCCCCAAAGACCGGCAAGCGAGGCCACCTGGCCCAAAGTGAAATACCCCAGGTAGAAGCAGACTGCGCAGGCAGCGAAATGCTTGAGCGTCAGCCCGGTCAACGTCGGCTCAACCGTTGTCGTCGCCGCCAAAACCTGCCAAACCAACCACGCCAGCGGCAGCGCAATCAGCCAGCGATATTTGCCCAGCCGCCATCGGGCCATGCTGGCGCCGGCCACGGTCAGGATCGCCAGCAACCCATAGCCCACGGCCACTGGCCATTGAATGATGACCCATTCGTAACCGTCCTTCGGCCAGGCAACCTGCCTTTCCATGATCACGGCGTTGCCAAACTTCAGCAGCACGAGGCCGAGGAACGCGCCGAAGAGCCAGACAAACCAGCCCAGCCCTCGCCCGGCGTCAGCACCGTTCTGCGGTATGGGCTTCGAGCGCATGGCGCGTGCAGGGGGGGCTTTCCGGTGTTCAAAGGTGCAGCTTGAGCAAGCCAACTTCGAGCGCCAGCGGTTCCTGCACGTTGGTGTGGAGCAAACGCTGGGTCGCTTCAAGCGTGCGCAGGTTTTCCAGCGCCTGCTGCGCAGTGAGCCGTTGCGCGAGGCGCGGCGTGCCGGCCAATTGTGGGAAAGACAATCCCTCTGGCGCGGCGCACAGGCAGTGCAGCCAGACGTCGCGCAGCCACCATTGCACCGCCAGCAGCAGTTCGCCGCGTCGCCGCCGGTATTCCGCTTCGATGGCCGCCGCGAGTTCATCCTCCCACTTCTCACGCAGGTCCTTGTCCGCGTCCTCGTAACGCTCCAACGGCGAGCGTTCGCTCAGGCGCTTCTCGACCTCCGCCTTCAACTCCGCCAACCGGCGCAGCAGCACATCCATCAGCCGGTACCGGCTCAACAGACTTTTCTGCTCGACGGCGGCTAGATCGCTAAAGCCAGTCAGCCATTCCAACTGCGCTGCGTCGAGGCGCTGCACGCCGGCGCCACCAAAACCCAAACGCAGGCAACGCGATAGGATCGTCTCCAACAGCCGCGACGGATCGGTCGTCAGGAGGATCAGCACAGATTTGGCCGGCGGTTCTTCGAGGGTCTTGAGAAAGGCGTTGGCGGCCTGCGAATTCAAGCGATCCGCCGCCACGATCACCGCCACCTTGAACTCCGCGTCGTTGGGCTTGAGATGAATCTCACGGCTGAGTTCGCGAATCTGTTCGATCGTAATGATACGCGTCTTCGACTCCGGGCGCACCCAATGCACGTCGCCGTGGTTCTCCCCGTCGATCTTCCGGCAAACGAGGCAGGCATCGCAACAATCGGTGGCAACTCCTCCGGCGATGGGGCGGACGGGCTGCTGGCAGTTAAGCGTCTTGGCCAGCGTGCGGGCGAGAGTCTCGAGCTCATCGAGATGATGGCCGGTGAACAGGTAGGCGTGGCCAAGGCGACCACGCGCCAGCGAGCGTTGCAGCAACTGCACGCCCTGTTCGCGGTCCTGGAAATCTCTGAAAGCCATCGTGGCGATCATACTCCGCACGGCCGCAGGCGGTGACAAGAAAGTTCTCGCTCGCTGCCTATCGGGTAACACCGACTTTTGGCGCAACGACCCGTTCACGCAAACCAGTCAACCCCGCCCGGGTGACTTTCTTTTTGGCGCAAATCGAAAGTCGGCAATTCATCATCCAGCGAGTTGCACCGCAGCCTCGGCCCGGGCAAGCTCTTCGGGCTTGGCCATGAACAAACGCGCAGTCATCAAGAAAATCCTCGCTCAACTGACGGCGGAGTTGGAAGTGATCTTCCGCGCCGCCCACGCTGCCCATGCGGAGGCCACGGACGAGCAGAACAAGGCCGAGAACAAATACGACACGCGCGGTCTCGAAGCGTCCTACCTGGCGCACGGACAATCCCGGCAGGCCGTGGAAGCGAAAGCCGCCATCACGGCGTTTGAGCAGCTCGGAATCCGCAAGTTTGACGTGAGCGAACCCATCGAGTTGGGCGCGCTGGTCGAACTGGAGCACAAAGGCGAGCGGCTGTGGTATTTCATCGGCCCGAAAGCCGGCGGCACGGAGGTGGTCCACGATGGCCGGGAGATTCTGGTCATCACCCCGCAATCGCCGCTGGGCGCGCAATTGCAGGGGAAGAAACAAGGCGACCGCCTGCAACTGACGTTGTCTGGCGTCCGCGACGCCTACCGCGTGGTTTCGGTGGAGTGAGGGCGCTGGCGCAGACACATGGGAAAACCCTGCGGGGGACGGTCGGTTGCGAACAGCACCGCGCGGAGGATTCCGGCGTGGTGGAGACTCCATTAAACGCCCGTTATTGAAAGTTGACTTTCAATAACCGGCGAGTTAGAAAACGCCCATGTTCAACCGCTGGCCCGAGACTTTTTGGGAAACCAAGTTCTCCGCGCCTTACGTCCACATTGTTTTCGGCGCGCGGCAGACGGGCAAATCAACCCTCATCCAGAAGCTCCTGCCGCCACACACCGCGCGCATTGACCTCTCCGTGCCGAAGGTGCGGGCGCAGTATCTCAACCGTCCGGATGACCTCATCGCCCTTTGCCGCGGTCTGCGCCAGCGTGAAGGCGGGGCGTGGGTGTTTGTGGATGAAGCCCAGAACGTGCCCGCGCTGTTCGACGCCGTGCAACACCTCTACGACGGCGACAAGCAGCGCTGGCGGTTCATCCTCTGCGGCAGCTCGGCGCGCAAGCTCCGTCAGACCGGCGCGAATCTGCTGCCGGGCCGGAGCTTTCTCCATCGGCTCTTTCCCCTGACGCTGGCCGAGCGTCCGCCGGACGAACCGTCCGCTGAATTCGACGCCCCGCCGCCGTTGCCGCTGGACTGGCCGACCGGCAAACGCCCGGGCAGGCCATTCCCCCGCGCCGACCTGCTCACAAGGCTCGCGTTCGGCGAACTCCCCGGCATCGTCACCGCCGATGAAGCGCATCGCGCTGAGATGTTGCACGCCTACACCCAGCTTCACCTGGAGGAAGAGATGCGCCGCGAGGCCATGGTGAAGGACTGGCCCGCGTTCGTTCGCTTTCTGCGCTTCGCGGCGGTCGAATCCGGGCAGATGGTGAACTACAACAAGATCTCCAAAGACGTGGGCCTCTCCGTGCCGACGATCAAGAGCCATTACCAGCTCCTGGAAGACATGTTCCTGGGATTCCGCTTGCCGGCGCATTCGGGCAGCCCGCGCAAGAACCTGCTCTCCACCGACCGCTTCCTGTTCTTTGATTTGGGCATCCGTCACGCCGCCGCCGGGCTGCGGCCCAGCGCCGATGTGGTGTTGGCCAACCCCGGCCCAATCTTTGAGCAATGGGTGGGCGTCGAACTTTGGAAACGCCTCCAATACCTCGGCACGGGCACGCTGTATTACCTGCGCACCCACGACGGCGCGGAAGTGGACTTCATCATCGCCCGCGAGGGCACGCTGACGCCCATCGAAGTCAAGTGGACGGAGAACCCAGCGCTCACTGACGCGCGGCACGTGCTGACGTTCATGCGGGAACACCCGAAAAAGGCGAAGCACGGCTACATCATCTGCCGCTGCAGCCAGCCGCTTCGCCTGCACGACAAGGTGACGGCGCTGCCGTGGTCTTGTCTATGAACGCCAGTTGCGCGCCGCAATCGCCGCTGGGCGCGCAATTGCAGGGGAAGAAGCAAGGCGACCGCCTGCAACTGACGTTGTCTGGCGTCCACGACGCCTACCGCGTGGTCTCGGTGGAGTGAAGGCAAAAGAGGGAAAGGCACAAGCCGCTTGAAAGAGGCCGCAAAAAGCGGGAAACTCCCCACATGAGCACAGTGATCAAGCTCGACGAGAAACGGCGGGGCGTGTTCCCGGAGCCGTTCCAGCCCGGCGATACGCTGATGGTGGATGTGCTGGAGCCGGAGGCCATCTCCATGCACCTCGTCAAACCGGCGGACGTACCGACTGTGGAAACTCGACTGATCAACGGTCGCCTCTTCGGGGCCAAGGTGGAACTCAGCCGCAGCGAAGTGGCCGCCGCCGTCCGCGCCGACCGGGATGAACGATGACCTACTGGGATACATCGGCCCTCATTGTGGCGTTGCATGATGAGACGATCCGCGACCGGCTGGCCAGCGGCGCGCACTTCACCCGGACGCATTCGCTAAGCGAGATGTAATCCGTCCTGACCGGAGGGCGTTTCCGGGTGAAGTATTCGCCCGCCAACGCGGCGGCGCTGGCGGCGGACATCGCCCGGCAAGTGACGTTCGTGGATCTCTCCCCGGAGGAAGAACTGCGCGGACTCCAGGAAGCCGGCCGGTATCACGTGCTGGGCGGAAGAGTCCACGACTGGCTGCATGCCCTCGCCGCGGAGAAAGCCGGAGCGAAGACGTTGCTGACCTTGAACGACGATGATTTCTCCGGCCTGGAACGCGGCTTCACCGTTCAGGCTCCTTGAGGCGGGGCGGGGCCGGGAAATTCTGGTCATCACCCCGCAATCGCCGCTGGGCGCGCAATTGCAGGGGAAGAAACAAGGCGACCGCCTGCAACTGACCCTGGCCGGCGTCCGCGACGCCTACCGCGTGGTGGCGGTGGAGTGAGAGCGTGCGAGCTTCGTGGTTTGCCAAGCAGCAGGGTGAAAGCGGCTCCTGAAGGGAAGTGCGGTGGCCACCGGTGGCGAGAGAAAAGAGGTGAGGTCTTGTTGCCGTGGGTGAATTTCGTAGCATCGAAGCAGACAGCAAACGCGAATAAAGCCAAATGAACATCGGACTCGCAAGAACCGTAATCATAGCCGGCGACGCGGAATTTGCCGAGCAGGTTTGCTCGCGCTTGCGAAAACCTGGCGAGTATTTGCCGGTGATCGAAGCGCCATTGGTCCGGTTGGTTGAGTATGGCGTGTTCGATCAAGACTGCGTTCGGGTCGCGAATGCGGTTCGTAATTTGGATGCGCGGACATTTCTTTGTCTGAAGGTTCCATCCGAGGTTTTGGCGAAACTGCGCGAATGTATGCCCGACGTTACATTGGTTGCGCTGGAAACGTACGATGAGGCGCGGATTGCGGAACACGCCTGCCTGAACCGTTTCGCAACGAAATATCAGGACTTGCTTTTGAAGGACGCCGCCCGTTGCACCAAAGACGTGTTTGTCGTCGAAGGCCAGTTCGGTTTCACGACGGTGATCGCCGCAAATTTGGCGGCGGCTCACAGAGGGCGGGTCGCCTTTGTGAGCGCGGTAACGGAAGATGATATCGAATTGGTGAAGGAGGAGTGGCGATTGTGGTCAAACGGATCGTTTGAGGAGAGACTGCAAGCCAAGAAGAGCCTTCTTGGGTTTCTTCAGTCCAGGTTGCCGGCTGGTTTGATCATGTCGCGTGCGATCATATCAATTTCGTTTGTCACAGACGGCTTGCCATACGGGGCTCTTCCATTTGCTTGCCCGACGACGCATTTCTTCTCCTTTCCCTTGCTTGGCTTGAGTGTTTTGGCAGGAATGCTCAAGTCTCGGAGCGTTTTCCGAAGCCTCATCGCCGTCCTGATTGATCCATCTCTCGTTGGCCAAAGCGAGTTTGAAACGTTACGCGAAACTCTCGGGAGGGCCGGCTATGTGTTGCGACAAGCGTTCGGCCAGAATGCTACGGCCAAATATGCTTCCTATCTGACAGCATACCTGCCTTCGGACTTGATCTTTTACTCAACGCACTGCGGAGAGGTGAAAGGTCAGCGAGTGGTCGAACGCTTTCCAGATCGAGACGGGAATCTTCACACAGTCTGCTATGAACGCGTGCTGAGTGGGTTTCGCAGCCCCACGGACGACCTTTTTGAAATCACGACGATGAAAAGTTGGCTTTCTCTCGATGGTGTGGAATGGGGTGACGAGGCAAGGAAAGAAGAGATTGAGGCGGGCGAGCTCATAAAGGACTACATCGATTACAGCCGGAATATGAAGCGTCCAGCAACGAAGCCTGATTTCATCAGCATCACCGATTCGGGACGAGTTAGAGATTCAGACTCGCTCGCCATGTGTGGCGGCCTCAGCTATCTGCCTTTGCCGCGCATGGTGGGCGGGTGTCACTACCCCTTGGTCTTCAACAATGCGTGTTCTTCATGGCGCGCGTTGGCGAGCAGATTCGGTTGCGGCGGCGCTTCAGTGTGCGTCGGAACTGCGACGGACATTCTCGGCACTTCGTTCGGAGTCACGACCGCGAACAAGTTCGTGAGCGAGATCACTTCCGGTCGTGCAGCGGGCGTCGCGTTATACCGCTCGCAGAAAAACCTGATCGCAGAATCTGGCTACACGCCCTACCTGATGAATGGGTATCTCTACACCCGGCTGGACAAGCCGCCCGTCAAGCAGCGCCGCCGTCGAGCCATGCTGCGAATACTCGATGCAATCGAAGCGGCGAATCGGGAGCCGGCGTCAGAGGGAAAACCAGGCGTATTGAAGTTTTTGAAGGATGAACTGTCTGCCTTTGCCAATATGCAGGTGCAGTCTTGAGAGATAACGAATCTTTCCCTTGACCCGAATCCGCGGCGTGGGCATTGTCGCTGGCGTTCATGAGAACGGCGCTGACAACTCAATTACTGACGCGAGCCATCGCGGGCGTTGTTATTGTACCGCGCAATCGCCGCATGGCCTGGCACGGCGCCATGGATTATGCGCCAACCGGCAGGCAGGGGGAACGAAACTGAGCTGACCAATCAAGATTTCCCAACCCTGCTTGCCCGATGGTGAGCAGGGTTTTTTGTTTCCATGAATGCGATCCAACCCATCACGAGTCCTCGCGAGCCGACGTTGTTCGGCAGCTTGCGAGCGCTGCCGCGCGCGGCGTGGGTGCTGTTCGCCGGCACGTTCCTCAACCGCTTCGGCGGATTCGTCGTGCCGTTCCTCACGCTCTATCTCACGGGGCAGGGCTACTCGGTGACCGCGGCGGGACTGGCGGTGAGCGCGTATGGCGTCGGCAACATGTTCGCCTCGCTCATCGGCGGACATCTGGCGGACCGCCTGGGCCGGCGGGAAACGATCGTGCTCTCCATGTTCAGCGCCGCGGCCGCCATGATGATGCTCTCGCAAGCGCACGCCCTGCCGATGATCGTGGCGCTCACGTTCGTTACGGGACTGGCGAGCGAGGCGTATCGTCCCGCAAGCGCCGCTTTGCTCACGGACCTCGTGCCGGCGGGGCAACGGCTGACGGCCTTTGCCGCGCTGCGGGTGACGTTGAATGCCGGGTTTGCCTTTGGTCCGGCCACAGCCGGCTTGCTCGCGGCGTACGGTTACATCTGGCTGTTCGTGGGTGACGCGCTCACCTCGGCGCTGTTTGGCTTGATCGCGCTGCTGGCGCTGCCCCGAGTCGTCCAGCGTTCCACGAATGGGAATGCGAACTGGCGTGAGGTGCTGACCGCGCTGCGCGCCGACAAGCAGTTCCGGCAATTATTGCTGGCGAACTTCGCCGTGTCGCTGGTGTTCATGCAAATGGCTTCGACCTTTGGGTTGTTCGTTACGAGCCTGGGGTTCTCGGCCGCCACGTATGGAGTGGTCATCTCCCTAAACGGTGCGTTGATCGTGTTCTGCGAGTTGCCGCTGACGGCTTTCACGCGGCGGTTCCCGGCGCGCAAGGTCATGGCCCTGGGTTACGCGCTCATTGGAGTTGGGTTTGCGTTGAACCACTTCGCGCATTCCGTAACGGCGCTGGTCGCCTGCATGGTGGTGTTTACGCTGGGTGAAATGCTCGCGTTGCCCATGGCATCGGCGTATGTGGCGGACCTCGCCCCACCGCAAATGCGCGGGCGTTACATGGGCGTCAACGGCATGACCTGGGCGCTGGCGCTGATCGTCGGACCGGTCGTTGGCATGAAGCTGTTCGCGCTGCATCCGGTGGCGTACTGGGTGAGTTGCGCCACATTGGGCGTCCTCGCGGCGGTGGTCATTGTGATTCCTCTGGGCGCTCGCCCTGGCGACCATTCAGAAGTAAACGCGACTGCCAAGGAACACGAGAGGCTATCTTCGGCAAGAATCAGTTAGAGAGGGTGTTTCAAGTTTCGATAGAGCGAGATGTGGAAAATGGGGCGTTTCTTC
>CAYJNU010000291.1:0-9889 GCA_964371005.1 uncultured Verrucomicrobiota bacterium
AAAAGGTACGCAACGACAGTGGCTATTGGGAGCAGATCGAGAAATACATCTCGAGCCGCTCCCGCACGGCCATTACCCACGGCATTTGCCCCGATTGCCACAAGAAGTTCCTCGCCGGGTTGGACTAGGTGCAGGTTTCCAAGTCCCACAGGGACCCACCGGCAAAGTCCTGCCGTTGCCGCTTTACTTGCCTGCAATCGTCACCCATTTTGAGGCCAGCATGACACGGCTTGCTCGCAATCTGTTGAAGTCGGTCCTGGTTCTCGGGGCCGCAACCGGCCTTTCCGTCTCTGCCCAAACCGCCACCAATGGTCTGGCGTTCAGCGAGGTTTACGATCTCCTGCGTACTCATCTCCGCGGTGTGAGCCCCGAGGAACTGGACCAGGCGGCGGCGGCAGGTTTGATCGCGGCGTTTGGCCCCCGGGTTTCGCTCGCCTCCAGCGTCACGGCCAAACCAACCAACACGGTCCTCCTCGCACGGTCGCGCGTGGTTGAGGACGATGTGTCGTATTTCCGGGTTTCGCGGATCGCCGAGGGTTTGGCGCAGGCGCTCCTGGCCGCGCAGGAAGACCTCAGCCGCACCGGCAAAACCGTCGGGATCGCCCTGGACCTCCGTTACGCGAGCGGCGAAGATTATGCCGCGGCCCTGGAGGTGGCGGGCTTGTTCGCAAAAACTGAGGCCGACATGCTTGATTGGGGTGAAGGGCTGAAGCGAATCCAACCCGCGTCCCACACCTTTTCCCAGCCGGTAGCGGTGCTCGTGAACGGGCAGACGGCGGGTGCGGCGGAAGCGTTGGCGGCGGTGTTGCGCGAAGCAGGCGTGGCTCTTGTGATCGGCCAGACTACGGCCGGCGCGGCGGCGTTGATGGAGGATTTCCCGCTGAAAGGCGGTCAGCACTTGCGCATCGCCACTTCGCCGGTAAAACTCGCCAGCAGCGTCGCGCTGTCGCCGCAAGGGCTGAAACCCGACATCGCCGTCGCCGTGAAAGCCGACGATGAGAAGCGCTATTTTGCCGACGCGTATCGGGAGCCGGTCACCCCGCCGGAGTTGGCTTCGGTGGGCCTCGGCAGTTCCACCAATGACGCCGTGGGCACCAACCGGGTGCGCCGTCCCCGCCCAAACGAGGCGGATTTGGTGCGCGCCCGGCGCGACGGATTACCATTGGACGGCGAGCTGGTTTCGACGCGGCCTGCCGAGCCGCAACGACCCGTCCTGCGCGATCCAACGTTGGCCCGGGCCGTGGATTTGCTCAAGGGTCTGGCTGTGGTCCGGACCAAGCGCCCCTGATTTCGCCGTTGACGATTCACTGTTCCACCGCAAACTCTCCGTTCAATAAACGCCGATGAAGACCATCTTGTTCGTTTGTACCGGTAACGTGTGTCGCAGCCCGATGGCTGAAGGCCTGTTCCGCCATGCTACCCAAGGCCGCGGGGACTACCGCGCGCTGTCCGCCGGCCTGGGCGCCGTGGACGGTCAGCCGCCGAGCGCCTTTGCCGTCCAGGCGCTCAAGGAACGGGGTGTGGATATCGCCAGTCTGCGCAGCCACATGTTGACTGGCGAACTGGTTCAGCAGGCGGATTATATCTTTGGCATGACCCACAGCCATGTGGACACGGTCATGTTGCTTTACCCGCAGGCGGCGGAAAAGACGTTCCTCTTGCGCGAGTTCGATGACACGCTGGATGCATTTGAGAAGGACATCAGCGATCCCATCGGCGGTTCCTACGAGGTCTATACCCACTGCCGCGATCAGATTGAACAGGGCATCACCTCGCTGCTGCGAGTGGTGGAGCAGGGGGGGCGGGCCGCCGGGCTCGTTGGCGAGGCTGCTCAGGGAGTCACCGTGGTGTTGGGTGCCGATCACGCGGGCTTTGAGTTGAAGCAAGGCGTGAAGCAAGTCCTCGAAACGCGCGGCCTGAAGCTTCACGATTTGGGTACGGACTCAAAGCAGTCCGCCGATTATCCGGATTACGCGCAAGCGGTGGCGCATCAGGTGTCGGATCGCAAAGCTCAGTTCGGACTGCTATTCTGCACCACGGGCGTGGGCATGAGCATCGCAGCGAACAAAGTGGCGGGAGTCCGCGCCGCCTTGGTCTTTGATGCGGCCACCGCCGGGTTGGCGCGCCAGCACAACAACGCCAACATTCTCTGTTTCGCCGCGAATCGCACTTCGGTGGATCAGGCGTGCAAGATGGTGTCGGCGTTTCTGGACGCGAAGTTCGAGGGCGGTCGTCATGAGCGGCGCGTGAACAAGATGGAGTGTTGCGCCGTGCCCGCGGACCTGCGGCTGAAGCAGGTGGACCCATCGGTGGCCGCCGGCATTGAGCACGAGCGCTTGCGCCAGCAGGAAAACATTGAACTGATTGCCAGCGAGAACTTCGTCAGCCCGGCGGTGCTAGAAGCAGCGGGATCTGTGCTCACGAACAAGTACGCCGAAGGCTACCCTCGCAAGCGTTGGTATGGCGGTTGTGAACACGTGGACAGCATCGAGCAACTGGCCATTGACCGCGTCAAGAAACTCTTCGGTGCCGAGCACGCCAACGTCCAGCCGCATTCCGGCTCCGGCACGAACATGGCCGTCTATTTCGCCTTCTTGAAACCGGGCGACAAGATGCTGACCATGGACCTCAGCCACGGCGGCCATCTCACGCACGGCAACAAGGCCAATTTCTCGGGAAAGTTCTTCGAGATCGTTCATTACGGCGTGCGCAAGGACGACGAGCGGATTGACTACGACCAACTCGCCGCGATGGCCCGGCAGCACAAGCCGAAGATGATTACGGTGGGCGCCAGCGCCTATCCGCGCATCATTGATTTCAAACGCATGGGCGAGATTGCGCGCGAAGTCGGCGCCCTGTTGCTGGCGGACATCGCGCACATCGCGGGTTTGGTGGCGGCGGGATTGCATCCGAGCCCCGTGCCGCACGCGGACTTCGTTACTACCACGACCCACAAGACGCTTCGCGGTCCCCGGGGCGGGCTGATTCTGTGCCCGGAGAAGTACGCCAAGGAGATCGATTCGATGATCTTCCCCGGCATCCAGGGCGGACCGCTGGAACACATCATCGCCGCCAAGGCGGTTTGTTTTCAGGAAGCGCTCCAACCCGGCTTCAAGGAATATCAGGCGCAGATCGTGAAGAACGCGGCTGCGCTGGCGGATGGAATGAAGCGCAACGGCTTCCGGCTTGTCAGCGGCGGCACCGACAACCACCTCATGCTGGTGGACGTGAACTCGCGCGGTTTCTCGGGCAAGGAATGTCAGATCGCGCTGGACGAAGCCGGCGTGACGGTGAACAAGAACACCATTCCGTTCGAGACCCGCTCGCCGTTCCAGGCCAGTGGCATCCGGCTCGGCACGCCCGCCGTCACCACGCGCGGAATGAAGGAAGCCGAGATGGCGGCCATTGCCGACATGATCAGCGAAGTGTTGATGGATCTGAAGAACGCCGACGCGATCAGCAAGGTCCGCCACCGTGTGCGCGAATTGACCGCGAAGTTCCCGCTGCCCTACTGAGCGGAACGAGGTGAGCGACCGCCGCCGAAAGGGACGGTGGAGCGCACAAGTCGCTCATGAATTGCCGGCTGGCAATTGGCGGCGGGGACAAGGCGTGCCGGACTTGAAGGCGCAACGGATCGCGCGGCATTACGGTCGCGAAGTGGTGGGGGAAATCACAAATGGCCGGCTGGATTTCGTTCCATGGGTTCAGCTATTCTACGGCAAGTTCGATGGCGACCGGCGGAAGCGCGTTTTGGGGCAGAGAATCGGCGAGTGACGTCCGCTCCGTGGGAAACGGGAACGCCAGAAGAACAAGGACAATAGGGACACGACATGAAACGAATCACTGCGACATGGATGGTGACGACCTACTGCGCGGTCGCCGCCTGGGCACAAACAAACGGGGTCGGGATCAGCGACGCCTACAAGCGACTGTGGGCGGATCCGGCCCTAACGGCGCGCATTGATAAGGGCATCCGTGACCACCGGATGGCCGGAGCCGTGCTGACGCTGCCGTCGGTCAAACCCGGCACGGAAGTGACGGTGGAACAAACCCGCCATGCCTTTTTATTCGGCGGCAACAGTTTCTTGTTTGGCGATCTGAAAACACCGGAGCAGAACCGACGCTACGCGGAGACTTTTGGCACGCTCTTCAACGCGGCCACGGTGGCGTTTTACTGGAAGACCCTTGAGAAGGAGCAGGGCAAGCCGCGCTTCGCGGAGGGGAGTTCGTACGAGTACCGCCGCCCGCCGCCCGATCCGGTGGTGGCCTACATGGCATCGCGGGGCATCAACATGAACGGTCACGCGATCATCTACGGCATGCGGCGCTGGGGTCATCCCGAATGGATGCCCGAGGATCGCAAAGCCATGGAACCGATCTTCGAGGCGCACGTGAAGACGTTGGCGGAGCGTTACGGTGCGCGTGTGCAGCGATGGGACGTGGTGAACGAGTCCATTGACCAGGCGAACCGCGGCTTGATGCCGGACGATTACACGTGCAAGACCTTCCGTTGGGCCGCGAAGTACTTTCCCTCGTCCGTTTGGTTGGGCATCAACGATTGTGACATCCACGGTGGACCTTCGCGGCGGTATGTGGAGATCGTCCGCGACCTGATTGATCGCGGCGTGCGCATCGATGGGGTCGGGGTGCAGATGCACATCTACAATCCCTCGGAGTCGCAACGCATCGCCGCCGGGGCGGATCTGCTGACGCCCGCCAAGAACTACGCGGTGCTGGACTGCCTGCGGGACGCGGAACGCCCGATCCATATCAGCGAGGTGACCATCACGGCACCGGAAGATACCGCGGCAGGCCAGGAGGTGCAGGCGGTGCTCACGCGAAATCTCTACCGGCTTTGGTTCAGCTATCCCGAGGTGATGGGCATCACGTGGTGGAACGCGGTGGATGGCGGCGCCGCCCCGGGCGAGCCTTCCTTCTCCGGCCTCTACGACACGGACATGAACCCGAAACCCGTTTACCACACGCTCGACACACTCATCAATCGCGAGTGGAAAACGCGTCTGACCCTGAAAACTGTAGCCGACCAGCCTGTGACCTTCCGCGGCTTCAAAGGCCATTACCGCGTGGCGTGGACCGACGCCTCGGGCGCGACCAGGAAGGCGGAGTTTGAACTGATGCAGGACGGTGACGGTCTCGGGGCGCCTGCCGCATCAGCGACATTGGACACGAAGTAAGTGTGGCCCGCGCTGGGTCGCTGGCGCGGAACCCCGCGGTATTGCTCTGGTTGACGCCCATCCCTTGGTCCAGCCGTGAGTTCCGAAAGTGCGCCTCGCTTTTTGTCGCCTCACACATCACAAACGCGACGGCGGCCCAATGACTCGCACCACCGAGTCCCGGAGTCCCGGTTCAGTCAGCGGTTGGAGGAAGTCACTACCAACTCAGGCGGCAGCGAGTCGCCTTTCGGTGTGTACCGAAACGTATCCGGGTCTACTTCGCTGGGACTTGAGCGGCGTCGGCTTGGCGCTGGCGGGCAGCGACCCAGCGCGCGACCTCGTGATAAAGGGCGACGACCTCTTCATCCTGGGACCGGGCCATCTGCAGCAACGCGCCGCCGCCTTCGTAGTAGGCCATCGCCGCGTTGGTCTTCACTCCGTTGCGCTCGAAAGCTCCCAGGTAGGCGTGCAGCCGTGGGCGAAAAACCCCGGCGGAAGTCATGGCCCGGTGGTCGCACTCAAATTCCAACCCCATCCCGTTCGCACGCGAAAGGGCGCAGGCGGCCTCCAATCGGCTGTCCGGGACTTTCGGATTGAAGAAATGGTTGGGCTGCTGGTAGGCGGCGTCGAATCCAAGCTTGCGCCAGTCTGCCGCGCCAACCGAGTTCCAATAGGGAATCCAGAAGAAGCGCTTCCCATGCGCATGGATATCGGCCGCGATCCGCGGCAGGATGTCGTCGGCTTGATGCGCGTTCTCTGCCACCCAGTAGAATCCGGCGAGGTCAAGGTGCGTGGGTGCGAGGGCTTGCCACTTGGCCAGCGCAGTCTGCACGTGCCACGCGCAGGCGGCGAGGCGGTCTTCGGACTTCGAGAAGTCCAGCACCCGTCCGTCGAGCTTGCCCCAGTTGGTTTGGCTGTGGATGGGTTCGGGCAGCGTGAGCACGACCTGGCGACGGCGTGTTGGTGAGCCGTTGGTTTTGGCGGCGGCGGCAATGACCTGATTGAGTGCGTCAACCGCGTGGCCGGGCTCGAAGTTGCGGTCGAGCAGCCAAAGCCAATCCTCTTTGCGCGCCGGCTGCTTCCTGTAACCACGCGCGAACTCGTGCCCGCGGCCATCCTGAAATTCGATGAAGAGAAACCCGTCGAACAGCCAGTCGGCTTCGGCTTCCTCGCTTTCGCGAAAGCGGACATAGGGTGCGAACTCGTCCGCAGTCCAATTGGGACGGTGGGTTCCGCCCTGGTAGATCAGCACGAGGTCCGTGATGCCGGCGGCCTTCGAACTGGAGAGCGGCAGGTAGCCTGATGAGGAGTCCCCGGTTTCAGCAGCCGCAAGCCGGCCCGCGCTGATGGCCAGCGCCAGCGCGATGCAAAGTGCGTGTTTGAGGCGACGCGAAGAAATCACCCCTTATTGATGCCGGCGCCCGCGGCATTATTCACTCGAAGTTGCAGCAAGTCCTCACGTTCGCGAGGTGGGGGCGAGCTCAGCGGTTCGGGCGTGGGGGGCGCTCCGTCCGGCGGGATTCAATGTAGCGGGCGAGGGCCTCTTTCCGATCCGAGAAGACGAACGCCTGATTCACGAGGTAATAATTCTCGGGGTCAACCGCCGAGTCGAAGGCATACTTGGCGATCTCCAAGCGTCCGTCATCGAAGGTGAAGACCTTCACCAAATCGCGGATTTGGCGCGACAGGAAGCGCGGTCGGCCGGCGAGCATCTGGCGCGCAAGCGATTTCTTGGTGTCGTCCATGGCTTCGGCGCGCAGCGTCTTGAGCAGATCCGCGAACGCTTCGTCCGTGATCGGCTGCAGCACCGTCGGCTGACCTTGAGCGGGCGGCAGTGTCGCAGGCGTGCGCATCCGCTGAATCTGGTCGTGGAGGCGGAACACCTTCGAGTAACTCGTGAACGCGTCATAGACCTCGTAGAAGTTCTCCGGGTCCACCGTGCGCGGGTAGGCATTCAGTACGAAATTGAGCCGCATGTCCTCGTGCGCGATGGTTTTGGCCACCGCTTTCACTTGCTGGCTGGAGAGCCACCGTTCGCGCAACAGCGCCTCCGCCTGGCGTGCCTGTTCCGCGCCGTGGTGCAATTGCTCCAGCGAGCGAAGTCGCTCCTGAAACTGGTTCTCGGGGAGGGTTGAGGGACGCCCCAGACGTTCGTCCGCCCGCGTGGGCAGGGCGATCGAGCAGAGGAGCAGCGAAGCCAGGCAGATCAGGGCGCAGCGGGCGCTGCCGAGGTGCGTAGAAGGGTATGGTCGTTTCATAGTCAGAGCTATCATGTTGCACTGCCTGCTTGGACGGCAGCGCCCCCATGCTTCTTCAAGTGAACCGGATTCCCATCGGCTACTGCCGTTGGGTACTGCATGGTCGAAGGAGACTCAGCCGATGAACGCCGCATGCACGGCCTTCATCGCTTGCTCACCCTTGGCCAGATCTATCACCACCGAAATCTTGATCTCGCTCGTGGAGATCATATCAATGTTCACGCCTTCCCTTGCCAGCACGTCGAACATCTTGCCGGCCACGCCGGTGTGGCTCTTCATGCCCACGCCGACGATGGAGAGCTTGCCGATAGCTTCGTTGGCGATGACATTCTGATAGCCGATTTCGGCCTTCAATTCGTCAATCACCTTGCGCGCCTTGAGGAGGTCCGGTTTGTCCACGGTGAACGACAGGTCGGTGGCGGGCTTGCCGCTGCCGTGGCTGATGTTCTGCACGATCATGTCCACATTCACCGTGGCGTCGCCAATGGCCTTGAAGATGCGCGCCGCCACGCCGGGTTTGTCCGGCACGGCCACGAGGGTGAGCTTGGCCTGGTTTTTATCGAGCGAGACGCCGCGTACGACGACGCCTTCCATGCTTTTGGTTTCTTCTTTCACGATCGTTCCGGGGTTGTCGTTCAAACTGGAGCGGACTTCAAACACCACGCCAAATTTCTTGGCAAATTCCACCGAGCGGCTCTGCATCACCTTCGCGCCGAGGCTCGCGAGTTCGAGCATCTCGTCGTAAGATATTTCCTCAAGTTTCTTCGCGCCGGGCACGATGCGCGGGTCGGCGGTATAGACGCCATCCACATCGGTGTAAATCTGGCAAAGGTCGGCCTTGAGTGCGGCGGCGAGGGCGATGGCCGTCAAATCCGAACCGCCGCGGCCCAGCGTCGTGATCTGTCCCTCCGGCGTTTCGCCCTGGAAACCGGCGACGATGACCACGTTGCCTGCGTCCAGGCATTCGTGAGCGGCTTTGGGAGTGATGTTGTGAATCTTGGCCTTGGTGTGGACGCCATCGGTTACGATGCCGGCTTGGGCGCCGGTGAGCGAAACCGCCGGGACGCCGATGGCGTGCAGCGCAATGGCGGTGAGGGCAATGGTCTGCTGTTCGCCGGTCGCGAGGAGCATGTCCATCTCCCGCTCGCTGGGGAGGGGCGCGATGTCCTTGGCGAGCTTGATGAGGCCATCGGTCACGCCGCTCATGGCGGAGACGACAACGACGAGTTTATCGCCGCGCTGGCGGTATTCCGCCACGCGCTGGGCGACGTTCTTGATGCGGTCGGTGTTGGCCACCGAAGTCCCGCCGTATTTCTGGACGATGAGTGCCATGTGATCCATCCCTCACCGCACCCACCATTCTGGCGGCTGGGCTCGGAGACTGGCGCGGAGAGTAGAATTCCCGGAGTGGGGTTGGCAATCGAATTTGCCAGCTCGCGTTCGCGTCGGGAGCCCGGAGGGTCGAGAGTCGGGAATGCTCGTGCGCTGGCTTGACGGATTTACTGGTTGTAGGTGCTGGTAATCGTTCCGACGAGATAGTTGTCGCTTACGACACCGTCGTCGTAGCGGTCGAGCACCACATGCGTGGTGTGGCCCGGAGTGGAGCTGTAGGTGTCGCCGAATGAAATGTCGTAGTGGACGATTTTTTGGGCATCGGAAAACACGACCAGCGAGCCGGCACTGCCCGGGTTCTTCACGGTGTTGCGATAGACGATTTGCGTGCCGTTGGTGCTAATGCCGATACAATTGACAACCTGGTAGCCAGGCGAAACCGGATATGAAAGTCGCAATCCAGAGGTGCTGCCATCGCGTTCCAGGGTGAGCTTGTCCGTGCGGGCCACGACGGTGCCAGCCGTCGTGCTCGTGCTGCGCGCACGACGGATCACCAAACCGTCCGAGCCGCTCGGATAGCCAGGAGGAGCGGCCCCCGTTTCAGAGCCGGACCGGATGGCGCCCGTGGACCGGATGGCGCCAACCACATCCAGCATCACCGCGGGATTGGTCGTGCCGATGCCAATCTTGCCCGCCTGCGAAATGCTCAGGCGTGGCTGATATCCGGTGTAGAAATCCAAGCCGTACTGGTTTCCGCCGGCGTTGCGTTTGGAAGCAATGCCCTCTCCGCTGTCCCAACCAAACGTCAGGCCGGGCACCAAGGTTCCGGTGTTCACGCCGACCGGATCAATCGCCACGTTGCCATCACTGCGCCAGCGGAGGGCGAGTTTCTGGCTGCCGCAGGCTGTGCCCAACCCACCGCCGTCGCAGCCGTAGAGCACCGGACCGTCCAGGTTTACGCCCGCGAACAGTTTGTCCGTGCCATACCAGCCCAGGCCGTGGTTGAGGTCGCCGCTGCCACGCAGGAACAGGTCGTAGTTGTTAAGCCGGGCGGTGCCGTTGATGGTGAGCGTGTCCAAGCCCATCGGGCCGCCGATGGCGACGCGGCCGAGGAAAGCATTGTTG
>CAYJNU010000291.1:9899-10395 GCA_964371005.1 uncultured Verrucomicrobiota bacterium
CAAACGCGGTACGTTCAAGGAAAGCCTCGCGTCGTTGAGCGTGCCGGTTACCAAGGCGGCGGCGTCGTGGCCATGCACGGCGAGTGCGAACCCACTGGCATGCAGGCCATCAAGCGTGTCGGCATTGCTGGCACTGTCCGCGATACCGGCGTAGGCCGCGTTGAGGTTGGCGATCCGGGCCGTACTGGTTACGGCAAAGGGCGTGGCGGCGTTAAACAAAGGCCCGCTCTGGAAGGTGACCGGGGCCGCCGCGGCCACCGTCAGTGAGGCTGCCGCGCCGCTCAGGGTGACCGATCCGGTAAAGGCCGCGTTGTTGAAGGTCTTTGCACCGGTGAAAGTCTGGCTGCCGGCTAACAAGCCGACGTTGGCCGAGAGACGCCCGTCGCTGATCGTGCCAGTCAGGTTCGTCGCGGCGAGATTCACCAAGCCGGCGCCATTGCCTTGGAAGCTGGTGGCCGCGACCAGAGGCCCGAGCTCGATCCGGGACGTGACGGCT
>CAYJNU010000292.1:0-10387 GCA_964371005.1 uncultured Verrucomicrobiota bacterium
GGGTTATGCAAACTACGACGCCAACCTCCTGGCCCGCGCCCAACGCGGCGAGCTGACGGATGTCTATTCGCAGGTGATTGCCGATTTGGAGCCGGGGCTCTTCAAGCAAGCGTACGAACTCGCGAAGGGCAATCAGTCGTTGGCCGCCCGCTGGCTCGGGGTAACCCGACTGAAGATGCGCGAGAAGCTTCGGCAACTCGGTAATATGCCACGACTCTAGCCTCAGGGTTGAGAACGATCATCGCCTCAAACGCTGGCTCGATTGAGTCCAAGCGGACGTTGGTCTCGTCGCACTGACCTCAGTCGCCTTCCGGCCCGGCGATCACGTCGGCGTATTCCGGATGTCGGTGGATGAAGGCCGCGACGTAGGAACAACGTGGAACGACTCTCCACCCTCGGCGTCTCGCTTCCTCCAGCGTGGCGCGCACCAGCATCGCGGCCACACCTCCACCTCGCATCGCTGGCGGGACAAACGTATGATCCAAAATGAGCCGGTCGCCCGAACGCGAGTAGCTCAACAAAGCCAGGTTTTCGTCGAACCTTACTTCAAAACGCCGTGCGTCGTGATTGTGCAGGACGGAACCAGTGGGTGGGTGTGGTGTCATGGAGACGTGACATGGTCAAATCATTACGTCCGTAGCGCCTGATCGAAATCCTCCAGCAAATCTTCCCCGTCCTCAATGCCGGCCGAAACCCGCACCAGTCCGTCGCGGATGCCGGCGCGTTGGCGTTCGGCGGGCGTCATGAGACGATGCGAGGTGCGGCTGGGAACACACACGAGACTTTCCACGCCGCCCAAGCTCAAGGCGGGCATCAGCACGCGCAACCGACTCAGACACGAGTCCACTTGGCTGGGATCGCGCAACTCGAAGGACAGCATTCCACCGAAACCGCGCATCTGCCGTGCGGCGACGGCGTAGTCGGGATGTTCGGGCAAGCCGGGATAACTCACGCGGGCCACGGCTGGTTGGGCTTGCAGGAATCTGGCGAGTCGTCGGGCATTTTCATTGTGGCGGGCTACGCGCAGGGCGAGCGTCTTCAAGCCGCGTTCAAGTTGGTAGCAGGAATGCGCGTCCAACACGCCGCCATAGTTCGTGGCACATTCGGTCAGGCGACGAACCACGTTGCCGGACGAAATGACCACGCCCGCGTTCACGTCACTGTGGCCGTTGAGGTATTTCGTGGCGCTGTGAATGACGGCGTCGAAGCCCAACGGAATTGGGTTCTGGTTGATCGGCGTGGCGAAGGTGTTGTCGATCACGGTCATCACGCCGCGCTCGCGACCGAGCTTGGCGACCACGGAGAGGTCCACACATCGCAGCAGCGGATTGGAGGGTGACTCGACGTAGATCAGGCATGTGTTGGGTTGGAGGGCCGCGGCGAAGTCTTCTGCCGTCCGGCAGAAGGAGGTCTCAACGCCCCAACGAACCAGTTCCTTCGTCACCAACTGATGCGTGCCGCCGTAAAGGTCGGCTTGTAACGCGGCGTGGTCGCCGGGCTTCAGATAGGCGAAAAGCAGCGTCGAGATCGCCGACATACCCGAGCCGAACACGAGCGCCTCCTCGCCCTGTTCCAGCGCGGCCAGCTTGCGGCTGATCACGCGCTGGTTGGGTGTGTTGAAGTAACGGGGATAGATGTTCGCGTTGGCCGAGTTCGGAAACGCGAAAGCCGTGGAGGTGTAAATGGGACTGCACGCGCCGCCGGTCGCGGGATCGTGGTGTGTCCCGGCATGAACGCAGAGCGTGGAGGCACGCATAGGTTGGCTGATTGCGTTCACGGAAGATGAGTTCTCAGGCCGGTGACTTTGACAACCAGCGCGCCACGCGCCCAAGGGAACTGCGTTTTCGCCCTGTCGGCTTTCGGGCCGGAGGTCTGCAATTCGCCCGTGCCAAAGACGGTGCAGCCCTGGCCCTGGCCTTTCGCACGCGCCACATCGCCGGCGGCGAAAAGCAACTCGATGCGCGGGTCGCACTGAAGATTCTCACTCGTCTTTTGGTATCCGCTGGCGGGAAAGACAATTTCATCGTCCTCGATTCCCAGCGCGAGTGCGTAACGAGTCCAGCAGCCGGCCAGATGCGGCCCGTCCGGCCCGGCGGTCGCAATCGCCACCCATTCGGACCTCTCGATCACTTCCCGGTAAACACCTTCGATTTGGCTCATGGTTTCTTTCCTGGGTTCGGTTGTGTTGAATTAACTTCGAAAAGCGCGTTCACTGTCGCGTGCGAGAATTCAGTCTGCGCCAGCAAATCCGATTTGCTGGTCGCGCGAAGCTCCTTCGCCATTCTCTGAACGAACGGCAAGATGGCGCGCATCATTCCCGAGCCGAAAGTCACGCGCCGCACACCGACGCTTTCCAGTTCGGAAATGGCCGGCGCGCCAGGTCCCGCCATGATGTTTACCGGGCAAGCCACTGCGCGAACGAATCGAGCAGTGGTTTCGCGGTCTTTCAATCCAATCGGGAAAACGCAGTCCGCGCCCGCATCGCGATAAGCGATGGCACGCTCAACGGCTTGCTTCAAACGGGCCGTATCGTCTCCGACGCCATGCAAATAAACATCTATCCGGGCATTGAGAACCAACGGGATGTTGGCAGCGGCGGCAGCTTCGCGGACTGCTTTGATGAGGTCGGTTTGCTGGCCAATTTCAGCGAGCGGTTGGTTCGGGCCGCGTCCATCTTCGAGATTCACGCCCGCCACGCCGCTGGCAATGGCTTGCCGCATCGTTCGCGCAATTTCCGTCGCGGTCCTCCCGTATCCGGCTTCCAAATCCGCGGTCACGGGCACGGGAACCGTCGCCGCGATTCGCCCAACGATCTGCATCATCTCACGCGGGCTGATGCGCTGTCCGTCGGGATAACCCAACAGGGCGGCGATGCCGCCGCTGGTGGTCGCGATGGCCGGAAAACCAGCCTGTTCAAACAAACGCGCGCTAACGCAATCCCAGGCATTTGGCAGCACGAGGATGTTCGGTCCGCGATGCAAATCGCGAAGCAGGGTGGCGCGGGCGCGCTGTCCGTTTGAACGCATTTTTCGGCCTGGCGTTTAATGTTCAGGCCGGTCGTAGGTTCCCGCCTCGGCCCGGAAGGCGATGGCCAGGCGGTTCCAGCCGTTGATGGCCACAATGGCCAGCGTGAGGTCCACCCGTTCTTTCTCAGTGAAGTGTTTGCGCGCGGTTTCATACACTTCGTCGGGAACATGCGTGTCCGCCACCCGCGTGACGGCTTCGGTCCACGCCAGCGCGGCGCGCTCGCGTTCCGTGAACAACGGCGTCTCCTCCCAGGCCGACAGCGTGTAAAGGCGCTGCTCGGTTTCGCCCTGCGCCCGAGCATCCTTCGTGTGCATGTCGAGGCAGTACGCGCAGCCGTTAACCTGCGACGCGCGCGTTTTGATCAACTCCAGCAGCGACGGTTCAAGCCCGCAGTGGTGAACGTAGCTTTCCAATCCCCACATGGCTTTGATGCCATCGGGGGCCGTGGTCATGTAATCCACTCGACTTTTCATATTCATTTCCCCGGGTTGGTCAGTTCATTCTCAAGGTGGTTCGGCAAAGCAACACCGGCAAGGGGCTCAACACTCCGCGAAGTCTTGTGCGCCACATCGGGTGGTTCTGCAGGATTGAGCGCCGCAGCGGACAGAACCGGAGAGGAGACGGGGCGGCGTTGATTCCACTCGTCCTGCACAAGACCGCGCATTTCTGACGTCGAGCGGAGGGCCAAAACCTTGGCGGCCAGCGTCTCCGCGGCCGTCAGGTCGATCGAACGCATCGCGTGTTTGATTTCCAGCAGCCGGCCCGGACTCACACTGAAGCTCCGAAATCCCAGCCCAAGCAACAACGCCGCGTAAAGCGGGTCGCTGGCGATTTCGCCGCACAGAGAGATGGGCTTGCCTTTGGCCGTGGCGGTTGCGGCCAGCGAAGCGAGCGTTTGAACCACTGCGGGATGCAGCGACTCATAGGCGGACTCCATTTCGCTGCTGATTCGGTCAGCGGCCAGCAGGTACTGCACAAGGTCGTTGGTACCGACGCTGAAGAAATCCACTTCGTCGGCTAGTTGCGCGATGAGGATCGCAGCCGAAGGGGTTTCGACCATGGCCCCTAGCCGAAGATTTGAATCAAATGGCACTCTGGACGCAGCGAGTTCCTGTTTGACACTCTCAATGACCGCTTTGACGGCGCGCAATTCGTCCCTGCCGCGAATCATAGGAAGCAGCAGGGATACTGAATGGGTGGCGCTCAGGCGCAGAATGGCTCGCAGCTGCGTGCGCAAGATTTCGGGGTGTGTGAGCAGCAGTTGGAGTCCCCGGCAGCCGAGGGCCGGATTGGTTTCGCGTGGCAAAGGAAAATAAGAGAGCGGCTTGTCGCTGCCCAAGTCCAGAACGCGAATCACCGTTTCCCCAGGTTGCAGATGATCAGCAGTGGCACGATAGAAACGGTACTGCTCGGCTTCCGAAGGGAAATGATCTTGAGTAAGGAAAACAAACTCCGTGCGATACAGTCCGGCGCCATCGGCTTTGACCCGCGCGGCTGCTACTGCATCCGCCGTCTGGCCGATGTTGGCGGAGAGCTTGATCTTGATGCCATCGCGGGTAATTGCCGACAGGTCCACCGAATCCTTCAACACGTTTTCATGTACTTGCAGGTCGGCTTCCAATTGGTCGTAGGCGCGGAGGATATCCGGTTTTGGATTGATGAACGCACGACCAGCCAAGGCATCCACAATCACCAGATCCCCCGGGGAAATTCTCTCAGTAGCTTGCGGTACCTTCACGAGCATGGGAATGCCGAGTGCGCGAGCGAGAATCGTAGCATGGGCCGTCAGCCCACCTTGCTCCACAATCAGCCCCCGCACGCCGCGCCCTTCCATCTGGGCCACGGCGGCGGAGAACAGTTCGCTCGTGACCAACACACACCCTCCCGGATCGGACGGGATGTCCGAGCGCAACTGGCGCGCCAAATGATCGATAAGTCGCTTTCCGACTTCACGCAAATCAGCAGCTCGTTCGCGAAGGTAGGGATCGTCAAGTTGATCGAACACCGCAGCCAGCCGCCGAATGGATTCCTCCAATGCGGCTTCCACATTGATCAGCTTGCTGACGCAAAGGTCGCGGACGGCCCGGTGCAATTCTATGTCTCGCAACAGGAGGATCTCGGCTTCAAAGATCTCCGCTTCGGTGTTGCCCAAAGCACGCCGGACACCCGCCTGCACCTCGCGCAATTTCTGTTCGACCGCATCAACCGCCTCGGCCAAGCGTGTTATTTCAGTCTCCGTCTCCGCCTCGCGGATATTTCGGCGCGGCACGACCGTTTGTTTTGCGCAGTCGCAGAGCAGCGCGCGCCCTCTAGCGAGGCCGGAAGACGCCACTTCGCCAAGCATCATTTCCGCGACGGATTGTCCTCGGGGCGCGGCGGCATGGACACTCGGCAGAGGGAGTAGATCAGCGTTCATGTGGCTTAGGAGAGAGTTGAGGGTGCTTGTGCGACGTAGCTAACGGATTCAGAAGAAACTCTTGCAACACCACCGCCTGGTTATGTGCCTCGTCGTGTGCAGAATACACCAGAGTCACGGGCCCGCACTTCAGGGCGTCGCGCAAGGGCTGCATGGCCGCTTGCTGCACTTTCAGATCGTCCCGGTAACGGCGGCGAAACTCCTCCCAGCGCTCCGGGTCATGCCCAAACCAGCGCCGCAACGCATCGCTCGGAGCGACCTCCTTGAGCCAGCCGGCGAGGGCGAGCGCTTCTTTTCGCACGCCGCGCGGCCAGAGCCGGTCCACCAGAAAGCGCTCACCGTCCTCTGGCGCGGCAGGTTCGTAGGCGCGTTTGATGTGAAGTTTCATGGCGGCGGATTCACCAATTCTCGAACTCGTTCAAATAGCATGGCGGGCTCGATGGC
Organism: uncultured Verrucomicrobiota bacterium; assembly: GCA_964371005.1. GTDB lineage: Bacteria > Verrucomicrobiota > Verrucomicrobiia > Limisphaerales > MWDV01 > MWDV01. The sequence goes on from CAYJNU010000292.1 coordinate 5,888, forward strand.
TCGTACGGCTCATCGTCCGCGGAGTTGGGTGAACTGGTTGATGGCGACGACGCAGCGTTATTCGGCGTCGCAACAGAATTCCTTTCAGCCCGAGCAGCAGGTTTGATGTCGTCCCGAATCCGCTGGAGCATCCGCGCGGCCTCCTGCGGGTCGAAGTCCTCATGGTGTTGCTTTTTCACACCCATCTTGCTGAGGTCGTAATGCTGGTTGGCTGTAATCCCGTGTCGCTTGAGGATCTGCGCCGCGCAACGAAGCGGACAACCGTCGAGTGCAATGATGGGCCGGCCGGATTTGGCGGTGCGCACCAGCGGCTTCACGTCACCGCCCACGCCCGCAATACAGGACATCTCAGCGACTTTGAGCCGGTCTAGCCTGATCGCGATGTAATTAGCCATCTGTGCAGCACTGGAAGCGCCGGAACACGAGTAAACCAGGGGCGGCTTGTTCTCTTGGCTCATTTGAGTTCCTTGGGTTTCCGGTCCAACGCAAACTCCAGAATGGCGTCAGCATGAAGACGGGTTGTGTCATACAATGGTAAGGGTGTGTCGGCAGTCTGAATCAAGAGAGACAGTTCGGTGCATCCCAGAATGACGGCTTCGACTCCCTCGCGTTCCAACTCGTTCAGCATATTGCGCGCGGCATCACGGGCTGTCGGCTCAACTCGACCGTGCGAAAGTTCCTCCCAAATAATCCGGTCGAGTTCCGCCCGTTGCGGCTCTATCGGCACGCGCGTTTCGATGCCGCTGGCGGCAAAATGTTTTTGAAAGAAACCGAATTCCATGGTGGCTTTCGTTCCGAGCAATGCCACAGTTCGCCGTCCATCGCGTTCGAGGGCCGCAGTGGTGGCGTCCATGATGGTGAGGATCTCCAACGGCGACGCATCGCGGATTCGGTCGTAGGCATTGTGCGGCGTGTTGGCGAGAATCGCCGCGAACTCCGCACCCGCAAGCTTCAACCGCTGCAACGCGGTCAACAAAATCGCCGCCACGCCGTCCCAATCATTCTTCGCAAACAACGTGACGAGTTGTTGCAGGTTCAAACTTTCGAGCGTGATTTCCGGAAAGTTCAATCCGCCCTGCTCCCGATTATATTCGCGGCAGAGAATCTGGTAATAATGGACCGTTGATTCCGGACTCAGACCGCCGATCAAGCCGATGCGTTTCATCGCTCATCCTCACGCGTGCCATCATGCATGGCTACTTCAGGGCCAGCGCCTTCGGAAAGAGCACATTGTTTTCCTGATGCACATGCTGATGCGTGTGCTTTTCAAGTTGCGCGAGCCCGTCGTAGAGTGCGCGGAAAGTGTTGCAGGCCCACTCTGGCGGAGTGTAATTTTCAGTCAGCTCCTTGAAGCGCGCCAATGCTGCACCAGCGTTGTCATGCTCGGATTCTAATTTGGCAAACGCAGCATCAAGGTGCGTTCTCTGGCCCGATTCCAGTTTGCGGATGGCCGGAAAGACCACCTCGTCTTCCTCCTTGGCGTGCGCAACCATTTCGGCCTGGAACGTTTCGAACACGCGTCGCACTTCAAGAAGGCGTGGCTCGTGGTCACCGTGGACGGCTGCCACCTTGCGGGTCATGAAATCCAGCCTTGGCAGCTCCTCGCGCAGGTACCCGTGATGCACCTGCTCAATATGATCACAAAGCTCCGTCAGGCTCATCGAATCCGGATTCACCTGAATCGAGTTCGGGGTGTCATCCAGTGCGGTCAGGAGGGCGACGACGGTTGCCGGATCAAGTCCCCTGGCTTGGCAGGCTTCCGCCAGCGGCTTCTTGCCGCCACAACAGTAATCAATGCCGAGGTTTTCAAATATGCGCGATCGCGCAGGCATCGCCTGGACGATTTCGCCAACAGAGGTCTGTGGAGTTATGCTTTTCATTGTCGCGTGTTCAGTGACTGCGTGAGCGCTTCGGTCACGAGGGTGATGCGAAGCGACGTTCAGATTCATTGGAATAAAATACCAGCCTAAAGATGTATGTCAAATACAGCTTTTACTTGCGTTGGTTTGATATTTCGATAATCATGTTGAACCATGAGATTGAGCGCTTATTCCGATTACTCGATTAGGGTGCTGATGCAGACGGCGCTGCGTCATCCAGAGCGAGTCACGGTGGATGAAGTTGCCGAGACGTTCGGCATTTCCCGCCACCATCTGGTCAAGGTGGTCCATGATCTCGGCCGCAGCGGCTATCTTGAAACGCACCGCGGGATTGGCGGCGGGTTCACGCTCGCGCAAACGCCCGAGGAGATTCGTCTGGGTGACATCGTGCGTCTCGGCGAGGAATCCGAGACGGTGATTGATTGCATGGACCGGAGCAGTCGCACGTGCCGACTGCTGCCCTGCTGCCGCTTGAAAGGCGTGCTGGATGAGGCGGCAGCAGCATTCTTTTCAGTCTTGGACGGATACACTCTTGCCGACTTGTTGAAACAACCCTCCAAGATGCGTGCAGTACTAAAACTTTGATTCTATGAACTATCGAAAACTCTGGACCAGTTTGATTGTCGTCATCGTGGCTTCGTTTGCGGTTCTGATCTACTACGGGAGGGACCTTTACCATAAAATGCCTCCGCTTCCGGAAAGGGTGGTGGCGGAAGACGGTTCGGTGCTGTTCACCAAGCAAGAAATTTTGGACGGCCAGAACGTGTGGCAATCGGCTGGCGGACAACAGATGGGTTCCGTCTGGGGCCACGGAGCGTATGTCGCGCCGGATTGGTCGGCGGACTGGTTACATCGCGAATCGGTCTGGCTGCTGGCACATTGGGCGAACCAAAAGTTCAGCAAACCTTACGGAGAATTGCAGCCGCCCGAGCAGGCCGCATTGCGAGCGAGATTGCAGATGGAGCTTCGAACCAACACTCACAACCCTCAAACCGGAGAGTTGAGGGTATCCAATGATCGGGCGGCGGCGATCAGGGCCGTGGCCGGGCATTACAAGCAACTGTTCAGTGACGACCCGGATCTGGCGGAATTGAGGGAAGCCTATGCCATCCCTGGGAATGTACTGCGGGATGCCGAACGCCGGCATAAGCTCACCGGGTTTTTCTTCTGGGCTTCGTGGGCCTGCGCTGCAAACCGTCCCGGGGAGAACATTAGTTACACCCAGAACTGGCCGCCCGAGCCGTTCGTGGCCAATGTGCCGACCGGTGCAAGCGTCATCTGGTCGGTCATCAGTGTCGTTCTGCTCCTGGCCGGCATTGGCGCCCTCGCATGGTATTACGCAGTCCTGAAACACAAAGAAGACGAGCCGCACGATCAACCGGAGAAAGACCCGTTGCTGGGACTGCAGCCGACACCCTCAATGCGCGCGACGTTGAAATACTTCTGGGTCGTGGCGGCATTGATCGTCGTGCAGGTCATCATGGGCGTGGTGACGGCGCACTATGGGGTCGAAGGCAGCGGCTTCTACGGCTTCCCGCTTGCCGAATGGCTTCCGTATTCGGTCACGCGAACGTGGCACACTCAGTTGGCCATTTTCTGGATCGCGACGGCGTGGCTGGCGACCGGATTGTTCATCGCTCCCGCGGTATCAGGATACGAACCAAAGTTTCAGCGTGCCGGGGTGAATTTTCTGTTCGTCTGTCTGTTGATCATTGTGGTCGGCTCCATGTTCGGAACCTGGTATGGCACGCGCCAAAGGATGGGCTTCGAAATGAATTTCTGGTTTGGCCATCAAGGCTACGAATACGTGGACCTCGGGCGCTTCTGGCAACTGTTCCTGTTCATCGGCTTGTGGGTTTGGCTGCTGCTGATGGGCCGCGCCATGTGGCCGGCATTCAAAAAGCCGGGTGAGAATCGCCACCTGCTCGCGTTGTTCATGATCGCCTCAACCGCCATTGCGCTGTTCTACGGCGCCGGCCTGATGTGGGGACGCCAAACGCACTACGCGCTGGCGGAGTACTGGCGCTGGTGGGTCGTGCATTTGTGGGTGGAAGGTTTTTTTGAAGTCTTCGCCACAGTGGTCATCGCCTTCTTGTTCACGCGCATGGGCCTGTTGCGCACTAGGACGGCCACGGCGGCGGTGCTGTTCTCGACGACCATCTTTCTGTCGGGCGGCATTCTGGGCACGTTCCACCACCTGTACTTCAGCGGCACTCCGATTGCCGTGATGGCGTTGGGCGCGACCTTCAGCGCCCTGGAGGTGGTGCCGCTGGTGCTCATCGGTTTCGAGGCGTACGAAAACCTCACCCTCTCTCGCGCGCGAAAATGGGTGTCGGCCTATCGCTGGCCGATCTACTGCTTCGTCGCCGTTGCCTTCTGGAATCTGGTTGGTGCCGGTCTGTTCGGCTTTCTCATCAATCCGCCGATTGCGCTCTACTATATGCAGGGGCTCAACACCACTGCCGTTCACGGACACACAGCGTTGTTCGGCGTTTACGGCATGCTGGGCATCGGTTTGATGCTGTTTTGTCTTAAAGGACTCACCGTCCACCGCACATGGCGCACGCGGGCGCTCTCCTTCGCGTTCTGGTCCATTAACATTGGCCTCGCACTCATGGTG
>CAYJNU010000293.1:0-6901 GCA_964371005.1 uncultured Verrucomicrobiota bacterium
GGTAAAGGAGACAAGAGCGTGATGTTTGTCCCCAACTTGCCGGAGGCCGGCGAGTACGGGGTCTATCTGCGCTGGACCACGCATGCCAACCGTGCGTCAAGTGTCCCCGTGGAGATCATTCATCCGGCCGGCACCAACACCTTCTTCGTCAACCAGACCCAGGACAACGGGTCCTGGGTGCATTTGCTCACCACGAACTTCAACGCTGGCACCAATGGCAGTTTGCGGATCCGCACCGACGACACGACCGGCGATGTCATCGCCGATGCCGCACGTTGGCTTGCGACGAGCACCACCGCCAACCCCGCCGTCCAGCTCATTGCCACCGATCCCATCACGAGCGAATCGGGCAAGACCGCCCGGCTGCTCGTTATCCGCCCGACTTTGGAAACCAATTCCACGATTCAGGTCCGGTACGAACTGACTGGCACTGCCAGCAATGGCGTGGACATTGTTGCCTTGACGGGGGACGTGCTCATGCCTGCCGGGTTCGCCTCCACGAACCTCGTCATCCGCGCAATCCACGACACGTTGTCCGAAGGTGACAAGTGGCTCGGCGTTGCTCTGGTGGCCGGGACGAATTACAGTCTTGGTGTCTTCAGCAACGCGGTTGTTTGGGTTCTCGATACCCCCTTCGACAGTTGGCGTTTTGCGCATTTTTCCGAAACCGAATTGGCCGCCACCGCCATCAGTGGAGCCGATGCTGATCCCGACTCAGACGGGACAACCAACTGGCAGGAATACCTCGCTGGCACCGACCCGCGCAACCCGGCGAGTGTGTTGCGCGTGAGTATTGACGCCCAGAACCACGCGGGGGTCATCAGCTTTACTGCCAGCCCAAATCAAGCGTTCACGCTGCAATACCGCGACTCTCTGATTAAGGGCGAGTGGGTGGACCTTACCAACATCTCGCCCGCAGAGAGCGAACGGACGGTTGTTTGCGCCGACACGCTGCCTCTTGCCCTGGCCAGCCGGTTCTACCGCGTCCGATCGCCTTGAGGGAGATGAGGCAGACGCCGCTTTGGGTGTGGCGGCTGCGGCTTTTCCATAGATTCACCACGGCGGGGTCACCATAGAGGGTGAACGAATCCGTGCGGGTGATGCGCGCGTTCATCGACAACGCCCAGTGGCGCTCCAAGACGTCGAGCAACACGATCTTGCCGCAGCGCGTCCGGTCGGTCATGCGCGGCCAATTCTTCTTGATCGAGCCTTTGACGAGGACTCGTACACGCTCGCCCATCAACCCGCCGCAGCGACCCTGGCCGATCTGGTGCACCACTCCTCATGAGCGCGCGACGTGTTCCGCGATGAGTTCCTCGGGAAGCTGGTTTGGCATCGCCGCCGCCTTGCGGTCGAACCCCCAATACTCCTCGTCCCCCCTCAATGAAACAGCGCGCGAAATTCCCGCAAGAACCCCCAAAGCTCTCTCAGCAAAGCCGTCGCCGAGAAACGAATCAACAGCAACACCCCGGCGTTAGCACAACAACCAACAACCATAAAATGACCGCCAGCCTCGGAGCGTAGTGAACCGCCCTCGGAGGTCATTGTCTCAAAAACGCGCTGCTCCCAGGCGCTTGTCAGCGGGCGATTGCCCAGCTAGGCTTTCTGCGTCGTGGCCCCATAGCTCAAATGGATAGAGCACGCGTTTCCTAAACGTGTGATCCCTGTTCAATTCAGGGTGGGGCTACCATTCCATGCCCGTTGCCTCCCTTCGTTGCCCCAATCGTGTTAAACCATCCAATTGGCCCCGCATCAAGACAGCGACATTCCGCTCGTGGATTGTGCGCCAATTCGAATGCCAGATCCCAATTCCCAATCCACTCATGCACCCGCTTCAGGCTCACCTCAAACTCACGTAAGAACGGCTACCAGGCTCATTGCGCTACAGGAAGCGCGGTGCCAAGTTCTCTCCGCGCGGTCGTTGACAGCACCAGAATAGGTGGGGTTGAGCTTCAGCACCGAAGCGGTAAGTTCCACCACTTCAGTCACGAACTGCTGAATGAAGCAACTCGCGACAGATTCAGCGCGTTGATGTCTTCCGCGGGAAGTTTGGCACTAAAGTGGCACTAAAAGTGGAGGACACGGACAAAAGGCCCGTGGTTATTGGAGCGGGTGAAGGGAATCGAACCCTCGTCTCAGGCTTGGGAAGCCCACGTTCTACCATTGAACCACACCCGCAACCGGCAGGCATGGTCTAGCACGCCCGGCGATCTTACGCAACTACCAACCCGGATCCAACCCAGTGCGCCATGCGTCGCCCCTGACTGCGGTCCGGCCGAAACCCCTCCGGCTACGGATGAAAAGCAGGAATTCGAGCCGCGGCTTGAGCCACCAGAGCGGTGATTCTCAGCGAGCAGCCCTCACGTTCCGTATGTCTCTTCAACCAACTGACGGAACATGTTCTCGCCCAGCTTCACGATGCGCATCTCACGCTGAGCGTTCTCGACCGAGTCACTAGCGTGGGCGGCGTTGACCATCACGCTCTGGCCAAACTCGCGCCGGATCGAGCCGGGCGGCGCCTTCGAGGGGTCGGTCGGACCGAGCACGTCGCGAATCTTGGCCACGGCTTTCACGCCTTCGTAGATCAGCGCGATGCATTTCTCGGAGCCCGGCTTGTTCAGTTCGTCTTGGGGGCATTCCGAAGGGGCGCGACCGGACATAAACCGGATGATGTTTTCGAATTGGTTGTCGCCAAACGACGATGAAAGCACATCTGCGAGCGCCTGTTGCTCGGCGACCGAGATGCCAAAGCCGAATTCCTTTTCAATCGCCGCGCGGGCACGGCTCCCGACCAAGCCCTTCAATTTGGTGCGCAGGACTTCGCGCACGGGACCGTAAAACTCAATCGCGTCGGCCACGCTCATGCGGTGTAACTTCGCGGCAACGATGTAGAGTCCGGTGCGGGAGAAGAAGTCGATCACGTTGCCTGGGCGTCCGGTGGGAAAGCGGAAGTTGTCCGGCTTGATCAGCACCAAGGTTCGCTCGGGTTGCTCGCCAGGCTGATAGGCAATGACGTTGGTCAGCACACCGCCGTCGGTCTCCGAAAACCGCGCCCAAAGTCTGAGTTTCGCCGCGGCTTCCGCCGCATTCGGAGCCGCGAGCACCGCCGGCTCGAAGTAACGCACTTGGTCTTGATCGTCGAAGATCAGGTCCCCGTACGTGTCCCGGATGGATTCGCCGGTGCGGCGTTCCTTGCAGAGGTGACCGACGATGGAGCGGACTCTGCGGGCGGCGTCTTCGCCTTTGAAGAGCAGGACCATGACACGGCGGCGCAGGCCCGTCTTGGAATCGGGACTGAAATTCCTAAGAATATAATCGCGGATCAGTTCCTGGATGCGCGGGTCCTGCGGATCATCCTTGGAGATGGACGCGTCGGCGTATTGCTGCACGAGTTCCGGACTGGGTGCAAACATGCGGGCGCCGGCGAGTTCGACCCCACTGCGCGCGATGAGTCGGCTCAGAATGCCGCCTGTGCGGGATTTGTGCAGCGAGTAAGGGGTGATGATGACGTAGGCGAGTTCCTGGGACATATCAATTGGTGGGAGGCGTGGGAGTGGTAGGCGCAGGCACAACCGCCTTGCCGCCGAGAATCTTGAACATGACGGTGCCGCAGGTTGGGCACTTGCCCTTGATCGCCTTGCGTCCGTTCTTCATGACTTCCTCAACGCCGTCGGCGATCTCCTTCTTGGCCTTGCATTTGACACAATAACCTTCTGCCATAAAAACTTCCGCCTCGAAAGCTCCGTGCTCTCGATGGCGTCGGCCATAGCTTAAAGGCGGGGCTTCCTGATCGTCAATACGGAAACGGCCATCCGGAAGATTGCACGCACCAGTGTAATGCGCCTAATGCCAACAGTTTAAAACGCGAAGCTTGTGAGCATGGAATCAGCTTTTGAGCCTGTCACCGCGCGAAAGCAGCCTGTGGCTCGCTCTTGTAGGAGTGTTTCGTGATCTAGATCTGAATCAGTGCGCAATGGCCTGAATCTCCAAGTATCACTTGGCCAAGGCGATGAAAGAACCGGTTTCAGAATCAACAGGCATCTGGTCGCCGCTGCAAACCAACACCCTCGCTGCCGATTCGTTCCATTTCAGCGACCCGGACTGGACGAATCATCCCGGCCGTTTCTACCGCGTCCGTTCGCAGTAAGCGCCCGGCGACACGCCTCCCAGTACCACCATCCGTCAGCTCGCCGCTACGACGTCGGGTCTTGGAAGAACCTCCCTTGTGCTCAAATTCTCCTGGCCAGCCGTTCGGTCAACCGTTGCAGCGCCGGGGAGTGGTCGTTTGGATCGAGTTGGACGTCCAGCAAGGCGAAGCAGCTTCGATCCGCTTGAGCCGCGCGTAACGCCACGTCCAGTTCGTCTTCCGTCTGAACCACGAAACTCCGGCCCGCGCCCAAGAACTCCGGCAGCCGATGGTAACGCCACGTCGCGATGTCGTTGTACGGTCCGTCCTGCATCGGACGCTCCGTGCCGAAGCCTGAGTTGTTGAAGACGACCACGATGGGATTCAGTCCGTTGCGCACCGCTGTGGACAGTTCCATGCCGGTCATCTGAAAGGCGCCGTCGCCCACCAGCACCAGCGGGCGGAGACGCGGATTAGCCAGTTGCGCGCCGATGGCCGCCGGCACCGCAAAGCCCATCGAGGTATAGTACGCCGATCCGAAAAACTCCGTGCGCCGATGGATGTAGAGGTCCGACGCGCCGAACAAGGCGTCGCCTGCCTCAGCCACCACCGAGGTGTTGTCATCCAGAAACGCGTTCAGACACTGGAACAGCCGTTGAACGGAAACCTTCCGCCCGCGAACGGCTTTGAACACAGCGGCGTGCGGCGGATGCGGAATGCGGCCCAGCTTGCGCCGGCGCAGCTTCGCCCGCAGCAGGCCGCGCACGAAATCCTTGAAGCGCACATCCTCGTAGTTGTGATGACGGACAGAGAGCTTCTCACTGGTGGCGGAAATCGAGCGCCCCGGGTCGAGCCGCGCGGTAAACACACCGAGGTTCATGTCCGTCATGAAGGCGCCCAGCATGAGCAGGCAATCACTCGTCTCGACATAGCGCCGGACATCGTCGCGGCCCATCGCGCCTTCATAGACGCCCAGGTAGAACGGGTGTTGCTCGCCAATGACCGACTTACCGAGAATCGTCGCCGCGACGGGGATGTTCGTCCGTTGGGCCAGCTTGAGCAACTCTCCTTGCAGGCCGAACCGGTGGACCTCGACATCGGCGAGGATCACCGGCTGCTTGGCGGCGTTGATCATCTCGACGGCTTCGGCCAAGGCGGCGCGGAGCACCTTGGGATTGCTGGCTTCGTGCCACGCCGACGGGCGATGATGCGCGAGGCCCGGCACCGAAACCATGTCGCGCGGCAGCTCGATATAGACCGGTCGTTTGTAGCGCAGCGCCGCATGCAGCACGCGGTCAATCTCCTGAAACGCCGTCTGCGGATCGCTCAACACCGTAGAGGCGACGGTCAGTTGTTCGAAGACCTTCTTTTGCGTGTCGAACTCGCGGACCTTGTGGTGGAGGAGCGGATTCTTCTCGCGCTCCTTCATGCCCGGCGCGCCGCTGATGACGACCACCGGCGATTTTTCCGCGAACGCCTCCGCGGTGGTGTTTGCCACCTTCAACCCGCCGACACAATACGTGACGCACACCGCGCCGAGACCTTTCACTCGAGCATAGGCATCGGCGGCGAACCCCGCGCCCTGTTCGTCGCAAGTGTTGATGGCTTGGAGCGGGCCTTTGGAGAGCTGATCGTAAAACCCGAGCACGTAATCGCCCGGAATGCCGAAAACGTGGCGGACGCCGTGAGCATAGAGCCGCTGGATGAGATACTGGCCAATCGTGAGCGTGGTTTTCATGTCGCCTGGCGAGACCGTATCACCCTCGCGGAAATGGGTCAAAGTCCGGCTGTCGCGAAGAAGTTGCGAGGGTAGCGAGCAGCAGGCATGATCCTCGCAACCAAAACAAACGAAAGACCAGCTATGAACCAGATGCACGAAATTGACTACAAGATCTTCGGCGACGACATGCAGTTCGTCGAAGTGGAACTCGATCCGATGGAGGCCGCGGTCGCCGAAGCCGGCGGCATGATGTACATGGACGACGGGATCGCCATGGAGACAATCTTTGGCGATGGCTCGCAGCAGAACAGCGGCTTCCTCGGCGCGCTCATGGGCGCGGGCAAGCGTCTGCTCACCGGCGAGTCGCTCTTCATGACCGTCTTCCAAAATCGCGGCCAGGGAAAGAAACGGGTCGCGTTCGGCGCGCCGTATCCCGGCAAGATCATCCCGGCGCACCTGGCGGAACTCGGCGGCGAGATTTGGGCGCAGAAGGATTCGTTCCTGTGCGCGGCCAAGGGCGTGAGCGTGGGCATCGCCTTCAACAAGCGCATCGGTGCCGGTTTCTTCGGCGGGGAAGGTTTTATCATGCAACGCCTCCAGGGCGACGGTTGGGCGTTCATGCACGCCGGCGGGACGATCTACGAGCGCATGCTCGCGCCCGGCGAACTGATCCGCGTGGACACCGGTTGTATCGTTGCCTTCCAGCCGAGCGTGGATTTCGACATCCAGATGGTGGGTGGAATCAAGTCGGCGCTGTTCGGCGGCGAGGGGCTGTTCTTCGCCACGTTGCGCGGGCCGGGCAAGGTCTGGCTGCAATCGCTGCCGTTGAGCCGGCTCGCCAGCCGCATCGCCGCCGCCACGCCTGGCATGGGCCGGGGCGGACGCGAGGAAGGCTCGGTCCTCGGTGGGGTCGGCCGGTTACTCGGCGGGGACAACTCCTGATCCAGCATAGCCGCGCTTTGTGAAAGCGCGGTTCCCGCGGGGCACCTGTTCCGCACTGGGGCGCGTCTTGATCGCTCCGCCAAGAGAAGTGGCGCAAACCACCCGCGGGCGCC
>CAYJNU010000293.1:6911-10372 GCA_964371005.1 uncultured Verrucomicrobiota bacterium
GGGGGGGCGGGGCGGGGGGCTTGGGGGGGGGCTGGGGCGGCGGCGCGGCAGGGAAACGTGAAAGGTTGCCGGGACACCCGCAAGCCACAGGCTTGCGCCACTACACCGCGGTGGTGGCATCGCTTTGCGCCGCCCGCGTCCGCCCGCTCCGCTCCTTCCACGAGTGCAGCCACGCAAGCGCGGTCACGCTTGCGCGCCGCGCGCCGGGTGATACGCTCGCCCGGCGTGGACAAGAACCTCCTCAGTCTAGCGTTCGCCCTCGCTCTCGCGACGACAACGCTCTCCTGCAAACCCATTGCCGGGACGCCATCCGTCTCCGGCACGATTGAAACCGACGAAGCCCACCTGGCCTCGCGCTACGGTGGGCGCGTCGAGCGCGTCTTCGCGCGGGAAGGCGAAGTGCTCACGAACGGCCAGATCATCGTGGAACTCGACGCCGCGGAGCTTCGCGCGCGACGCGAGCAAGTCACCGCACTGCTCGCCGAACTCGAAGCTGGTCCGCGCCCGCAGGAAATCGCCGTTGCCAAGGCCGAATGGCAAGCGCAGGCGGCCCAACTCGAGCTAGCCCAGACCGATGCCCGGCGCGCCGAGGAACTGTTTACCAGGCAGACCCTCTCCGGCAGCGAGCACGACCAAGCCGTGACCCGTGCCGCCGCAATGGCGAAGACCTCCGCCGCAGCGAAGAGCCGGTACGACTTGCTTCTGGCCGGCACACGGCCCGAGCGCATTGCCCAGGTGAAAGCGCAGTTGGCAGAGTTGGACACCCAACTGCGCGAAATGCGCGTCGTCGCCCCGACGCACTGCGTGCTCGAAGTGCTGAGCGTGAAGTTGGGCGACGTGGTCGCGCCCAGTCGCGAAGTGGCGACAGTTTTGTTCCCGGGCCACACGTTTGCGCGCGTCTTCGTGCCCGAGCCGTGGCTGGGTCGGATCCAGCTCGGCGACAAAGTCCAAGTGCGCGTGGACGCAATTCCGGGCCGGGAATTCGAGGGGCAGGTGGAATTCATCGGACGCGCCGCCGAATTCACACCGCGCAACGTGCAAACCGTCGGCGAGCGTGTGAAGCAGGTGTTCCCGATCAAGGTGCGGCTCGACGCTTCGAGCGGCGAACTCCGCGCCGGCATGGCGGTGGATGTTGTCTTCCCGGGCGCGGCCCAGTGAGTCTCCGCATTGAACGCGATCAATTCCCAAGCCCCACAACCGAGGTTGTCCATCCAGACCGGCAAACGTCCGGTTGCTGTCGCTGCTGCGCCAGTCGCAAGGTGAATTCGCCGACGACCGCCAGAATGGGAATCAACCGATCGCAACCCCCAACTCAGTTGGAAAGCTGCACCACGCCCAGGTCGCAGACGTCACCGCCTGCTTCCGAAGGCGGAGCGATGCTCACCCGGCAATTGAAATTACCAACGGCGGTCGCCACGCTCACGCGGTAATCACCCGCGGCGAGTGTGTCTTCCGAGGTGAAACTGCCATCGGGGGATACCTTCAGCTTCACGCTGTGACGGGTCGCCGCCAACGTGCGGCCCGCTTCGGAATCCCAGAAATCCACCAGCCAGAACGCGGCGGCGGCAGCGTCCAACTCCGCGGGTGGTCGGATTTCTGGCTTGGCGCTCCCGATGTTGGCGAACACGACCTGCTTCTCCCAGTCCGGCGAGAATCCCTCGGGGGCAGCGAACCGCCCTCTCGTTCGCCAACCGGTTCCGGTGACCACCACGTTTGCCGTCTCGCCTGATTTGACCGTGACCACGGTCGCGTGGTGGAACGGAATTCCGACGCCCGAGTTCAATGACAGGCAAAGCGTTTGTGGTGGCACGAGGTCGAAAGCAAAGCGGCCTTCGTTGTCGGGCGTTGCCCGGCGGTACCCGAGGGTCATTCTTCCTTTGTAGTTCCAGAACGCGGGGTCTTCGAGAACGACCGCTTCAATCGGTCGTGTGCGAGCGTTCGCCGCAATAACCCCTTCAATCCGCCCCCAAGGCTGGAGCTGCAGAGTCACCGGTTCAGCCGGGTTGCGCACGCGGAGTCTGGCAAAGCCTTCCACACTGGCAGCCACCACACTGTGCGCCTGGGGATCGGCGCCGAAGTTGAATTGCCCCTCGCGATCCGCAGTTTTGATCAACTGGACGCCGCTGTCGCTTCGCAGGCGAGTGCCGTCGAGGTGGACGTTGTGCTCCAACGTCAACAACGCAACCTGCGCTCCTGCGGCGGGCTGACCGTCTGGCCGCAGCACCACACCGCGCACGGCTTTCGAGGCATCCTGCCGGCGCAGGGCGACATCGAGCCAGCCGGCCGAGTCGGGCGACAGAGGTTCTGAAACGAAGGGCACGTAGCCTTCGGCCTCCACGCGCACCCGCCACGGCAGTTGGTTCTCGGAGAACTGTGCGCTGAAATTGCCGTTCGCGCCGTGCCGCGTATCATGCCGTACCCACGCGAATTCGCCGGTGCCATAGCCGGGGAAGGCCTTCATCTCCGCAATCGGTTGGCCGGTGTCGGCATCGGTAACCGAGCCGGTCACGACGAGCGCCCGGCGCATGGCGATGACATGTTCCTCAGTATCCGCCTGCAACCGAATGCCGCGCGTGAAACACCAGTCCGCTTTGTAGGCGCAAAGCTCCAAACTTACGCGCGGGGGTGCGGAGTTCCATTGGATACGACCGGCCGAATCACTTTGCGCCTGCCAACTGAGCTTGTCGCGAAGTCCACCCCACTGTTCCAGAACCACGGTGGCGCCGGCCACGGGCAGCTCTTGTTCATCCACCATCCGAAGTCGAAGCAACGCGCCGGGCTTCAGCCGGACTTCGACGGTTTCCATCCCTGGGCTCAAAGCGACCTTCCGGTATTCCGGCGCAAAGCCTCCCGCAATGACCGTGAAATCGAAGTCGTCGTCCGCGAGGTTCGAGAAAGTAAAATACCCGCCGGCGTCGGTTGTGGCCGACAGCGACTCGTCGGAGTCCGGACTATGCACCACGCGCGCTCCGGAAACGGGTTGGTCCGCGCCATCGAGCACGCGGCCGATCAGCGTCGGGCCGGCGCTCATCCGCGTGACCAGCTTTCCGGCCCAAAGCAAGCGCAGGGTTTCCGGATCCGAGGCCTTGGCCTGACGTCGGTCGTCGCAGTCGGCGATCGCAGTGGTCCGGAATTCAGAATGCCGGGCCTTGAGTTGGAAGCCGCCGTTGTCTTTCGGAGGAATGGCGGCACACGTCCACCAGCCTTTGAGATCAGACCTCGCGACGACCGCCTCGCCCATGATGCCGGGCCGCTCGCGGGGTGTTTCCCGCTGAGCATAGTCGCCGGTTGAGTGGAACGAAACCAGGATTTCGGCGTTTGCCACCGGGCGATTCTGGGTATCGCACAGCCAGCCGCCCATGGTGTTCGTGACTCGATCCAGCCGCAGGGTGTACTCGGCAGGGATAGGATCATTTCGGCCCGGTACCCAAGTCACGAATCGCGCGGCCCAACCCCAGGAC
>CAYJNU010000294.1:0-10360 GCA_964371005.1 uncultured Verrucomicrobiota bacterium
GCCCAAGCGTGCGCCGCAGCAAGCCCGGGAAGAACCAAGCCACGACGAAGGTCGCTTCGCCTTGCGCGCCCGGGGCGAGCTTGAGCTTGCGGCCCACAGCGCCGACCAACTTGCGGCCGAACGGCGAGACGGTATCGGATTCCGCCTTGTCCGATTCGCTCTCAAACAACGCTTCCGCCGGCTCGACCGCGATGTGCGCCCGGGCAAATGACCCGGACTTTCCTCCGAGCACCGCCAATCCAAGCGAGCCGAAGTCCTCCTGCTTTTCCAACGGTGTTCGGGACGAGGGCGGTTCATCGGTGAACACAATCTGGTCCACGTTGACGTGCCCCCAAGCCTCCGTGGCTTGGTCCACAATCTCCAGTCGGGCCATGCGGCCTTCGAACTCACTGACGTCCCATTCCTGATCTTCAAGGTGCTCGTCATCCTGTCCGGTTGCGGTGCGAACCACACGACCATCAACCAGGAGATTCATGCAAGTGCGGTTCGCATGCCCGCCACCGCCAATCAGGAACGCGATGAACTTCCGCTCGATCTTGAACGATGGCGAAGTCAGCCGGCCTTTGGTCGAGTCACCCTTGAGGAACGTGTTCACCAAACCCTTGCCCAAAAAACCGCTGACGGCCTGTTGTGAAGGCAGCGTTCCATTCGCCGGCTCCGTTCCGAAGGCCTCGCCATCTGCCTTCCATTTCCCGTAGCCGTCTTCAAACGTCTCGAACGCGATCTCCGCCCGCGGCGTGGGCCGTTCCTTCGCCGGCAACTGCTCCGCGGTGCTGTGAACCAACGTCAGCCCGCTTTCCCGCAAGACGCGATTTCGTCGCTGACCCAAGCCAGCGCGACCACTACCGAGGCAGACGGCGTTTTCGATCCATCCGGCAAGCTCCACTTCCACGGTTGCCTTGCTGGTATTCATCACCGTGAAGCGCATCACCGTCGCCGGCAGCGACGAGTCCGCTACGTTCAGCGGGATGAACGGCGAGAACGCTTCCAGCGAAACCGCCACAGGCAACGCCGGATCGCGGTAGTCCACGAACGCCATCGGGTACTGGCCGCGAGACTCGGTGTGTTGGGGATCGAAGCCGCGGCTGTCGAGGGCGCGCACTTGCGCCTTGCCGCCGGCCGTGAGCTTGAGCGCGAAGCCTTGTTCAATCGGTGACGCCGGTTTGGGCGGTTTGGCGTAATTCGGCCCGCCGCTGCTGGTGAAGTTGGAGGGCTGCGGCTGGTTGAAGATATCCCAGTGCCAAAGCCGGCCATCGCCGCCGAGATAAAGCTGCCCCGCGCATATCCCGCCGACGGGCATGCCGATCTTCTCCAGCTCCGCGCCGCGATAGACCGTCGGCTCGCCACGCTCAAACAGCGACTTGACCCAGGCCGGGTCCAGCTTCTTGTCGGCCGGGATCATCTTCTCGAACTCCTCGGCATTGAACGGTCCGGCAATGGACGGCCAGCGCACCATTGCAGCCCCGGCGGCCAGGCTGGTCCAGCGGATGAAATCGCGCCGCGTCAGCGAGGACTGGCAACCACACGCAGGCGAATTACAGGGGGAAGAGTCAGGTTGAGCAGACATGGCAGGAGGGGTTCAGTGCGAACACCGAACGACCGTCGGCCCTGATGCCGCGAAGCTGAGTCGCAGGGTGCGCCTCAGCAGGAATGGACCGCCGCGTCGTTCGAAGCAAAGCATCACAGGTGATTACCAGAGTTGGCGTCGCCTGTCATTGAGGGTTTCCGCTTTTTTGTTGAGGTTTTGCTGCGCCCGGCAAACACTGGCGCCCATGTGTGGCAACGCCGCCAATTCCATAGCCCATCGGCCCGGCCACCCGCCCGCGGCAGGCGGGGATCCGCGTTCGTTTTGGCGGGCGCAATTGAGGTTTTTACACACAGCCAGCGGCGCCAGCACCCCGTGACCCCATTGTTTCCATGCCGCGTCTCACTTCACGAACCACCCAGCGCCGCCGTGTGGCGCTCCTCATCGAGTCGTCGCGCGCCTACGGCCGCGGCCTCCTCCGCGGCATCTCCAAGTACGTCCGCGAGCACCAAGGTTGGGCGATCTCGTTCGAGGAATGGAGTTGGACGCAAGCCCCGGCCTCGCTGGCCGATTGGGATGGCGACGGGTTGATTGCCCGCATCGAAACCCGCGAAGTTGCGGAGGCGGTTTGCCGGTTGGACGTGCCGGCGGTGGATGTGCGGGGTTCTGTGCCCAACCTCGGCGTGCCGCTCATTGATACGGACGATCAAGCGGTTGCAGCGCTGGCCGCCGAGCATTTGCAGGAACGCGGCTTCCGCCATTACGCCTATTGTGGCTTCGTGGGGGCGAACTACTCGGACAAACGTTCCCGCTGGTTCGAAGAACGTGTAAGACAGTTGGAAGGCGACTGCCATGTCTATTCTCCCCCCGAACCCGCACGGGCCGCCGGAACGATTGAACTCGAGAAGAGGGAACTCCACTTTGAAGCAGACTTGGCCCGTTGGCTCGCCGAGCTGCCCAAACCAGTCGGCATCATGGCGTGTAACGACATCCGCGGGCAGCAAGCGATGAAAGCGTGTCGCCAACTCGGCCTGCTTGTGCCGGACGAGGTCGCCGTGGTCGGCGTGGACAACGACGAGGTGCTTTGCGAACTCTCTGATCCGCCGCTGACCAGCGTGGTGCCCAACACGCTCCGCATCGGCTACGAGGCCGCCGCGTTGCTGGATCGCATGATGCGCGGCCTGAAACCACCCAAGGCGCCGCAGTTTGTGCCGCCGCTGGGCGTCGCAACCCGGCGGTCCACCGACGTGCTCGCGATCCCCGACCGGGCGATCGCCTCCGTGTTGCGCTTTATCCGGGAACATGCGTGCGATGGAATTCAGGTGCCGGACTTGGTGCGTGTGGCCGCGTTGTCGCGTACCGTCCTGGAACGGCGGTTTTCCGGTCTGGTGGGGCGCTCGCCCAAGGCGGAGATTCTGCGTGTGCAGCTCGCCCGCGCCAGGCAACTGCTCCTGGAAACGGATTTGTCCCTGTCCGCCATCGCCGAGCGATCCGGATTCAAGCATCCGGAGTATTTCAACGCCATCTTCCGGCAGAAGGTGGGCATGACGCCCGGATGTTTCCGGCGCGAAGGGCAGGAAGGCTCCAGCGGTCCAGTGGTTGCCTTCGACAAGCCGATTGGGCCACCAACCTGAGGTCAGAACTTATCCTGTGCGCGGTCTGGTTGGGCGGTAGACGCGCCGGTTGGTGCGAGGGGTAACTCCAGAATGAACGTTGCCCCGAAACCCAAGCCTGCGCTTTGGGCGCTCAATGTTCCACCCAACTCTCCCGCCGCCAGCGCGGCGCTGTGCAGACCAAAGCCGTGCCCGCCTTTGCGCGTGGTGAAGCCGTGCGAGAAGATGCGGGTCAGACTCTCCGGCGCGATGCCCACGCCGTTATCGGTGATCTCGATGGCCACCTTGCCCTCAGCGATCTTCCTCAGCCGCAAGAGGACATGTTTTTCCGGGACACCGCCTTCGTCGCAGGCTTGGCGGGCGTTCCGGAGCAGATTCACCAGAATCTGCAAGACCTTGTGTTTATCCGTGACCACCACGGGCACGGCCTCGAATTCCCGCGTCACGGTTACGGCGTGCTGCCTCAGTGAATCCGACTGCATTTTGAGCGCGCCTTCCACGAGTTCCTGCGGGGCGATGCGTTCCCATACGCCGGACAGTCTCGCGTGGGCCTGCTGCATGGCCACGATCTCCTTGATGTGGTCCACGTTTTCAGACAGGCCCTTGAGTTCGGCGAGCAGCGTCTCCTGCTCGGCGCCCAGGTAACGCGCCAACTCGTGCAGGTATTGCGGCAGTTGCCGGCCTTTTGAATCATCGGCCAGAAACCGAGCGGGGTCCGTGGCCTGCGCTTCCAGCAGTTGCGCTGCCCTGGTCAAGTTGCTCACGCGCAGCTTGCGGACGCGTTCGGAGAGAATGCCGGCCGAGACATTAACGCTGTTCAAAACGTTGCCCACATTGTGCAACACGCTGGAAGCAACCTCGGCCTGGCCGGCCTGGCGGGAGGCCGCCTGCAGAACCTCGTGGACGCGATCCGCCTCCTGTTGTAGCCGCTTGCGCTCTTCAATTTCGTTGACGAGCGCCGCATTGCTCTGGGCAAGCTCCGCGGTCCGCATCGCCACCCGTTCTTCCAGGATATGCTGCGCTACCTGGAGCTGCCGCTGCTTGCGCCTCAAGTGCCTCACCCGCCAGCCATAAATGGCAAGCAGGGCGGTCACCCCGGAGACGAGCTCCAAAGCAACAAACCAGCGAGTCTGGTAAAAGTGGGGCAACAACTGCAGTTCAACAACGTCTCCGTTCTTGCTCCAAAGCCCATCTGCATTGCAGGCGGTAACACGGAAGGTGTAGCGACCAGGGGTGAGATTGGCATAGGTGGCGAGACGACGCTCCTCGGTTTCAATCCAGTCGGCGTCGTGGCCCTCCAACTGATAACGGAAGCGGACCTGTCGGGGTGACGTGTAGCTGTAGGCGGTGTAGGAAAACTCCAAGTTTTGCTGTCCGGCAGGAAGGACAATGGGTTTGGACCGATCCAGTTTCTTGCCGCCGGCGCTGACCGAGCGCAGTTGAACCGCCGGCGCCACCGGGTTCACCGGCACATGGGAAGGATCCACAATCACCACCCCTTTCGGCCCGGGAAACCAAATGCGGCCATCAGACGTCCGGCCAGCGGTGGATTCCTGGCTCTGCTTGTCGCCCTGCTTCACAGCTTCTGGAGTTGTGTAAGCCACAACGTCCAACCGCAGGGTCCGCCCACTGAAATAGTCGTCCACGTTTTGCTTGTTCAGGCGAAAGATTCCGCCGAGCGAATCCACCCAGAGCCGGCCATAATCGTCGGGCGTCACCGAGTAGATGTTGACGTCCGGCAACCCATCGCTCTGTCGGAGATTGGAGAGCTTCCCGTTTTTCAATCGGGCGATTCCAGTCCCCAAACCAATCCAGACTGTGCCATCCGCCTCCTCATAAACCCACCGCGCGGTGGAATCCGCCAGTCCATCCTTTTGCGTCCACTGTTGGAACCGACCACCCTTGATGCGGCAGACGCCATTGGCGCTGGCGACCCAGAGGTCTCCATCCCGACCAATAGCCAGATTCATGATCCAGTACAGCTCCGGCTTGGCGTCTTGCTGAAACGCAAACGGCGTCAACCTTTCGCGGTTCACGCGGAACAAATCACCGGCAACCGATACCACCACCCCCTGCGCATCCTCCACCATTGCCACCGGCATGTTGGTCGTGACGTGCCGGGCCACGACTTTGCCACCTGCCAACACTTCGATGTCGTTCCGCCCGGAGATGACATAGACCTCTCCGTTCGTGGCCTCCAGCACCCGTTTGACGTAAGGGGACTGGAGACCATTTGTGGTCGAGTAGGTTGTTGCCTGTCCGTCCTTCCAATAGACAGCGCCTTGCTCAGTGCCGATCCACAGTCCGCCACGCGGGGGACTGCTCACTGACAAGGCGGACTCCAACGGGAAGCCGTCCTTGGTAGAGCAAGTCTGCAGCTTGATGTCCGTCAACTGATTCAGCCCTTCGGGCGTTCCAATCCAGACGTTCTCCTCGGCATCCTGCGCCAAGGTCACAATGGTGTCAGCCGTCAGGCCGTCGGCCTTCGTCAAGTACTCGAATCCGCCGTTGCGCATGCGGGCCAGACCGCTCCCCGTGGTTCCCACCCAGAGGGCCCCACTCCGGTCCGGCAACAGGCAGCGGACTTCATACTCGGGAAGCACCTCCGCCTTGTTCCGCAGATCGGCGTCGTAGCAGAGTAATCCCGCATGCGTGCCGAGCCAAAGCTGTCCGTGCGTATCTTCTGCAATCGCATGAATGATCCGGGAATCCAGGACCGAGTCGGGCATTTTCAACAACTGGCCCGATTGCCAATAGTACAAGCCGTGCCGGACGGTCCCCAGCCACACGCGGCCCCTGGAATCCTCAAACAGGCTATTGACCACCACTTCACTTTCATCGGAAAACAATCGCTCCAACTTGATGGGTTCCGTTGAGCCGTGGGCGGCGTATTCACCCCCCACCCAGAGCGAACCATCCTTGGCCTCCAGCAAACAGGGGACGTCCCAACCCACATCATGCTGTGGGTCACGTCCCAGCCACCATTGCTCACCGCGCGTCCGCAACCCATAGGAACTGCGCCGCATCCCGAACCACACGCCTCCGCGGCCACAGGGAAACAATGCCTGGATTCGCGTCGTGCGCAGTTCGGAGGCTGGCGGCGTCCCCACCACGGTAAACTCCACCCCGTCGAAACTCACCAACCCCCGGCGCGTCCCCAGCCACAGCCGACCATCCCGGTCCTGTGTGATGGCCAGCACACCGGTAACCGGCAGGCCGTTTTGGTAATTCCAGACACGGCAGTTGTACTGGTGCAGGGGTTTCTCAATATCCAGAGCCCGGGCGTGCGATAGGGCAAAAGCGACCGACAGCCCCCCGAGCATAGCGAGGAGCCGCCGCTGCCATCGGTCTGACTTCTGGCTTTTCAAGACATGCTGTTCCTATGAGACATCGGCTGGAGGCAGGCCTGACTTTAGCGGCAATCTTCAGGATGGCAACGGGAACTCCTTGTTAACGCGCTCCGCGGCCGGATTCGGCAAACTGGTGGGGCGTTCGCCCAGGGCAGAGATGCTTCGCGTGCAGTTGGGGTGGGCCAAGCAGCGACTCGGAGAAATAGACCGTTGGTTGCTGGCCAACGCCGAGCAATCTGGTTTCAAGCAGCCCGAGTACTTCAATGCGAACCTCAAGCTCACAACCATCCTGAAGCCCGGACATTTTCGACACCAAGTCCGTTGGTGCGCCGGAACTTGGTGCGTGGCCCACGGATTGTTGGACGCCCGGGGATCCTCGGCGCTGCAATCCACGCGGACGACTCCAGTTGCGCGCTTGTCCGCCGCTGGAATCCGCAGGGCTGTTACGGCGGCAAATCCTTGCCCGTTGTCGTGACGGTCAATTTGCCATGCTTCACGCCTTTTGCGGCGATGAGTCCGTCCGCGATGCGCTTCACCAGAGTTGCTTTGCCACGCACAATCAGGACCTCCAGGCAATTGTGGTGGTCCAGATGCACGTGCAACGTCGAGATGATCAGGTCGTGGTGATCGTGCTGGATGCCCGTGAGCGTTTCCTGCACGTGCTGCTTGTGATGGTCATAGACCAGGGTGATTGTGCCGGCGATTTCTTCACTGCCGGTTTTCTGGCGATGCTCGACAATCTGGTCCCGGATCATGTCCGCGATGGCCAGCGAGCGGTTGGTGTAGCCTTTTTCGGCGGTCATCGCGTCCAGTTGCCGCATGAGGGCCGGCGGCAGCGAGACGGTGAAACGGGCAGCAATGTCTTTCTTCATGGTGCTTCGGTGGCAGCGTAAGCGAACCGCCGCCCGTGTCAAACACGCGCGAAGCCGCCCCGCCGCTTCGGTCTGGCTGCCGCAAAACGTTCTTGGTAGGGTCTCGTCATGCAAACGACCGTGCTGATCGTCTATTGCGTCGCAGCGCTGCTGGCTTCCTTGGCCGGCGGCTCGCTGCCCACGCTCCTGCGGTTGACGCACGCCCGCCTGCAAACCGCGCTCAGCTTTGTCGCCGGGCTCATGCTGGGCATGGCATTGCTGCACCTGATCCCGCACGCCGCGCACGCCACCGGCTCGCTGGACCGAACCGTGCAATGGGCGTTGGTGGGGTTCCTCGCGATGTTCTTTCTGCAACGCCTGTTTCACTACCACCAGCACGACCTCCCCGAAGCGGAAGAAGAAGGCTGCCGCTGCCATTCGCACGTTCCAGACCCCGGCCATTCACACCCCGGGCCCGTGCCGGGAAGACTGACCTGGGTCGGCACCACCATCGGCTTGGGAATTCACTCGATCTTCGACGGGCTCGCCCTTGCCGCCGCCGTCGCGACCGAAGCGAACGGCGTCGGTTTGGTGGGACTGGGCACCGCGCTGGCCGTCATCCTGCACAAGCCCTTCGATGCCATGGCGGTGACCACGCTCATGCAGGCCAGCCATGCCTCGCACCGTGCGAGCAGGTTGTTGAATTTTGCATTCGCGCTCATCACGCCGCTCGGAGTCGCCCTGTTCGCCCTGGGTCTGGGCGGACTGGCGCACAGCAACGAGGTGTTCGTGGGCTGCGCCCTGGCATTCTGCGCGGGCACGTTCCTCTGCATCTCCTGCAGCGATCTCCTGCCGGAGCTGCACTTCCACACGCACGACCGCCTGACACTGTCCCTGGCGCTGGCAGCCGGTCTGGGGGTTTCCATTCTGGTGGGCCAGTTTGAAACCTCCGGGCACGACTCGCACGAGGGACACGAACCCGGCCCGGCCATCCAACATCCGGAGCACAGTGCGCCGGGTTCTTGAACAAAAACCTCAAGCAGCCGGAGAACAGTCAACGTCGCCCGCGGGTGATCGGCCCGCCCTGCGAAGGCCCGCTCATTTTCCTCCCCAACGGAAATCGTCGAACAATGTCGCGCTGTCGGCTTTGGTCCAGAGGCCCACCTTGCCCGCTTCGGAGAACGTCGAATCCTCAATGGCGAAAAGCTCCTTGCCGTCGAGCGCGACGCGAAACTGCGGCGCGGCAAAATCCACGCGCAGGGTGTGCCATTGCGCGGGTGCGACCTTCGCCTCGACGCCATAGCCGCCCTGGCGCCTGACGATGTCCAGCGCGGTGCGCTTGCCGTTCTCCACCTTGTAGAGCACCACGTTGTGCTCGAGTGCGTTCGCGCGGCAGACGTAATAGTCGTTCGCGTCGCGTGCCCGCCAAACCACGCCGCCCGCCTGGTCGTTCGTGCCGCTCAACGCTTTGAACTTCACTTCCACGAAGCCGTCCTTGAGTAGCGGCGCGGCGAGGCACAGTGGATAACTCGGCTTCGGCGTCCAGGCGGATTGCTGGAGTGCGTTTGTTCCGCTGGGCGCATCGCCGCACGCCACGACGCTCCACGCCGACGTGCCTTCGCCTGTGATCGCAGCAGTCCAGCCCCCAGGCAATGCGCCCGCGACGGTGGTCTCGAAGCTCTCGGTGGCCGGAGTCTGCACGGCAAGTTCCGAACGGCCAAACCCTGGCGGGCGTGCGAGCAGGACCATGCGCCCGCTGTAGCCGCTGGTGATGATTTCGCGCGTGGCGTTCCGGCCATCGAGTTCCGCGGTGGCGAGCCAATGGCCTTTGTCGAGATCCTCAAACACCGTTTCCGCGCGCCAGCCGCTGGGCGTGCGGGTCAGAAGCTCGACACGCTTGCTGTAGCCGAAAGTGGCAACAGTTTCGAGGTCCGGTGTCGCTCCGTAACAACCCGCAACCACGCCGCGAGAACCTTGCGGGCCGAGATAGATGGTCTCCGTGGCCCAATGGTCGCCGTTGCCCTGTTCGTGCCGGAGAATGCGCCCGTCGTCATGCGCGGTGTAGAGCACCAGCGGCTGGCCGTTGATCGGCGGGCGGAGCGCAACACGGCCCAATCCCATCGTCTCCTCGTAAATTGTGCGCCGGCTCGGGCCTTTGCGGGTGAGCCGCAGCAGTTCCAGTTTTCCGTTATGCGAAACCGTCGCGATGGCGGGCGCTTCCTTGCCGTCCAGGGGGAGCACGAGGGCCTGGCGTACGCGCCCGTCGTAGTCCATCAGTGGTTTCGTCTCAAAGGTGCCGTCCTTGCCGGTGGGCGTGACGCGATAGACGCCGCCGGGCCGGGTGAACACGATCAATTCCGGGCCGCGGCTCGCCGCATCCAAGTCGCCCGCCACGATGGTGTGAATCTCGCGTCCGGGGAGATGCGCGATGAGCCGGTAGTCGAGAATGCCGTGCGGCCAGGCGACGACCTGGTAAAGATTTCCCTGCTGGCTGCCGGTGTAAATCTCCGCTCCGCCGATGCGTGGATCAATGTCGCCGTGCGCCAGCCCGCCGAGCCATTTGCCGTCGCTGACTACTGTGGTGGTCGTCCACTTGCCACTGTAGCCGCTGCAAACCTGCGCGCGCCCGAGATCATCCAAGCCGACGATTTCCAGCGTGCCGCTTTGCGGGAACACCTGAAACGCCTCGACGGTCCAGATGCCCACGCCCGCGTTGTCCAGCACGAGCGTCGCATTCCAGCCGGCTGCCGCGGGCAGTGGGACTTCCGCCAGTGCGGGATTGGGTTTCGCGCTCGCCGCAGTGGGAGCGGCCTCGCTGCAAGCGACGGAAGCCGTTAACACGAGCAGCGCGGCGAGGGAGGCGCGGCGTAGTTGCGTACAGAATGTTGTCTTCACTTCGTGTCAGAATCTCATGGTTACGCCCACCGAACCATAGACCTGCCGCGGCGGCCCGGCCGCCAAGCCGGGCCCGCAGAATACGCCCCGCGAAATCACGGACCAGTCTTAATAGAACAGGTTTTT
>CAYJNU010000295.1:0-10333 GCA_964371005.1 uncultured Verrucomicrobiota bacterium
CCCTTGCCCTTATACGGCTCGGGCGGATAGAAACTCCGCAACTCGGAGGCAACCTGGCCAACGCTCTGCCGATCGGGACCTTCAATGGTGATCTTCGTGTTGTCCTCGACCACGATCTTCACCTGCTCGGGAATCTGATAAACGATCGGATGCGAATAGCCCAGCGTCATGGTGATGGCGTTGCCCTGAACGGCCGCCTTGAATCCAACGCCGTGAATCTCCAACTTCTTCACGAAGCCATCCGAGACGCCTTTGACCATGTTGTTGACCAGGGCGCGGCTCAGGCCGTGCAGCGCGCGGGCCTCGGCATCGTCGCCATCGCGACTGAGGAGCACGTTGCCACCATCCACCTTAAGTGCCGTGCGGCGGGGCAACTCCAGGTTGAGCTTCCCCTTCGGGCCTTCCACGAACACTTTACGGCCTTTCAACTCCACCTTGACCTTGGGTGGAACGGCAATCGGCTGTTTTCCAATGCGTGACATAACTTCAAACCTTACCAGACGAGGCAGAGGACCTCGCCGCCTAAATTCTTCTTGCGCGCCTGCGTCCCGGTCATGACCCCCTCAGAGGTGGAGACGATCGCCACGCCAAGCCCGCCCAGAACCCGGGGGATCTCATCCGAACCGACGTACTTGCGCAAGCCGGGCCGGCTCACGCGACGCAAGCCTTCGATGACATTCTTCTTGCCCTCGTATTTCAGCTTGAGCTTGATCGTTTTGATCCGCTGCCCTTCCACGGCGCATTCGGCGATGTAACCCTCCTTGCGGAGGATCCCGGCGATGCTTTCCTTCATTCGCGAGTGGGGCATTTCCACCACGGGCCGCAAGGCGCGTGCGCCGTTGCGAATCCGAGCCAACATGTCAGCGATCGGGTCCATAGCAATTACCAACTGGCCTTCACAACACCAGGAATCAAACCGTTCAGCGCCGCTTCGCGGAAGGTCAAACGCGAGCAACCGAACTTGCGGAGGTGGGCGTGGCGGCGACCACTCATCGAACAGCGGTTGACCACCCGTACCGGACTGGCATCGCGCGGCAATGCGGCCAAACCAGCGTAGTCCCGCTTGGCTTTCAACTCGGCCCGCTTGGCGGCGTACTTCTTCACCGTCGCCCGCTTGCGGTTGTTGCGTTCAATCCATGCTTTCTTGGCCATAACTCTTAGCGATTCTCGGCGAACGGCATGCCCATGAGCTTCAGCAGTTCCAGCGCCCTGGCGTTTTCGCCCGCCGTGGTGACGATGGTGATGTCCATGCCTTGAACCCGTTTGATCTTGTCCAGCTCGATTTCCGGGAAAATAGTCTGCTCAGCGATGCCCAACGAGTAGTTGCCACGCCCATCGAAGCTCCGGGTCGAGAGTCCACGAAAGTCGCGAATCCGGGGCAGCGCAGCCGCGATCAGCCGGTCGAAAAACTCATACATGGCGTCACCTCGCAGGGTCACGCGGCAGCCGATGGCCTGCCCCTCGCGCAGCTTGAAATTGGCGACGCTGTGCCGCGACCGGTTGATGGCCGGCTTTCGTCCGGTAATTTGCCCGAGGTCCCGCGCGGCATCTTCCACGGCGGCCTTCTCCAGCTCGGCGCTCACGCCCATGTTGATGACGATCTTGGTCATCCGCGGCACCTGGTGCGGATTCGCGTAGTTGTTCTTGGCCTTGAGGGCCGGCGCAACTTCTTCGATGTATTTCTTGTAAAGTCTGGCTTTCATCTGCCTTCGTTTCGGATTGGCATTGCCTGGTCAGAGCCTCGTCCGCTCAGGCGGTTTTGGCCGCCTCACTCCGTTTGGCCGCCCGCAAATCGTAGCGCTCCACCTTCATCACGTTCGAGACATGAATGGGACCCTCGCGTTCCACGATGGCGCCCTGCGGATGCTGCTGGCTCTTCCGGGTGTGGCGCTTGATCATGTGCGCGCCTTCGACGAATACGCGCCGCTTGCTCGGGTCGGCGTGGAT
Source organism: uncultured Verrucomicrobiota bacterium (assembly GCA_964371005.1). Lineage (GTDB taxonomy): Bacteria > Verrucomicrobiota > Verrucomicrobiia > Limisphaerales > MWDV01 > MWDV01. The sequence goes on from CAYJNU010000295.1 coordinate 1,948, forward strand.
GATCTTGCCGCGCTTGCCTTTGTCCGCGCCGGCAATGACGACAACCTCGTCACCCTTTCTCACATGCAATCCTGCCATACGTTCAAATCACTTCCGGGGCCAATGAGATGATCTTCATGAACCTCTTCTCGCGCAGTTCGCGAGCGACCGGTCCGAAGATACGCGTGCCCTTGGGGTTCAGTTCCGCGTCAATGATGACCACCGCGTTACGGTCGAACCGCAACACCGAGCCATCGCTCCGATGAATCGCCTGGCGCGTGCGCACGACGACGGCGTTGCAGACCTCGCCCTTCTTCACCTGACCGTCCGGCGCGGCGTCCTTGATATGCACCTTGATGACGTCACCCACACAAGCGTAGCGTTGGTTGCGTCCCAAGACGCCGATAACCCACGCCACTTTTCCACCGGTGTTGTCGGCGATATCGAGATGTGATCGAATTTGCAGCATAATCCCTCCGTCAGGCGGCTTTCTCCACCACGACTGCGCGCGCCACAATCTCCACCAACCGCCAACGTTTGGTCTTGGACACCGGGCGGGTCTCGGTGATTTTCACACGATCGCCCAGCTTGGCTTCACTCTTCTCGTCGTGAACGTACAACTTCTTGTACGCCGTAACCACCTTCTTGAACCGCGGATGCGGGAAGCGGCGCTGCACGCGCACCACGATGGTTTTGGTCATCCGCGCGGCAATCACCTCGCCGACGCGTTCCTTGCGGTTGCCGCGCTCGGCGACTGGTTGTTGGGTCGTCTCAGCCATAGCCATCCGTCTTAAGCTTGCTTGTGCCGCAATTCGCTGGCGCGGGTTTCCAGGCGCGCAATGTCACGCCGCAACGTCCGCAGTTGCGCCGGCTTCTCAAGCTGGGCGCTGGCCTGCTGCAGCCGCAGGTTGAACATCTCCTGGCGCAGGTCCCGGCTCTTGGCCTGCAACTCAGGCAGAGTCATTTCTTGAATCTTCTTGCGATCTTCTTTCTTCATACACGCGACGCGGCTCAGCCGTGTTTGTGCCGGGAAATAAACTTGGTGGCGATGGGCAGCTTGGTGGCGGCCAAACGCATGGCCTCACGAGCCGTGATTTCCGAGACCCCATCCACTTCAAACAGCACGTTCGCCGGCCGAATCACCGCGACCCAGGATTCCAAAGGTCCCTTGCCCTTGCCCATTCGGGTTTCGAGCGGCTTCTTCGTGAACGACTTCTGGGGGAAGATGCGAATCCACATCCGACCGTGCCGCTTCATGAAGCGGTTGATCGCCACCCGCGCCGCCTCAATCTGCTTGGTGTCCAACCAGCACCGCTCCAAAGACTGCAGTCCGAATTCGCCAAACGCGACGGTGTTGCCGGCATAAGCCAGCCCCGCGCGGTTGCCACGGTGCATCTTGCGGTACTTAACTCGTTCGGGCATCAACGGCATAGGCCAATCCTCATCTCAAATTCAACTCGCCACCGGAGCAGTCAGCGGCGCCTGCGGGCGCACGGCCTTCGCTTCAGCGCGGACGTCACCTTTACAAATCCAACACTTCACTCCCAGCTTCCCATACAGGGTCCGGGCTTCGGCAAATCCATAATCAATGTCCGCTCGCAGCGTGTGCAGCGGCACCCGGCCCCAGTGGTATTGCTCCACGCGGGCGAGTTCCGCCCCGCCCAGTCGCCCGGCGCAACGGATCTTGATGCCCTGCGCGCCAAAATCTTTGGCGACTTGCACGGCCTTCTTCATTGCGCGACGAAAAGACACGCGGCGTTCAAGCTGCAGCGCGACGTTTTCGGCCACAAGCTGGGCTTCGATTTCCGGCTGCTTGATCTCGAGGATGTCCACGTAGATCTCTTTGCCGGTCATTTTGCTCAAATCCTCCTTGAGCTTGTCAATCTCCGAGCCCTTGCGCCCAATCACGACGCCTGGACGCGCCGTTTGGATCGTGACGCGGCATCGGTTGGTCGCGCGCTCAATGAGAATCTTCGACACGGACGCGGACTCGAGCTTCTTCTTGAGCAAGTCGCGGATCTGACGATCCTCGGTCAGCAGCTTGCCAAACTCCCGCTTATCCGCGTACCACTTCGAGCGCCAGTCTTTGTTGACGGCGACGCGCAAACCGATTGGATTCGTTTTTTGTCCCATACCGATTATTCGTCCGACAAAACGATCTTGACGTGGCAGCGGCGCTTGAGGATCGGCCCCGCTGACCCGCGGGCCTTCGGGGTGAAGCGCTTCAGGGTGGTACCGGTCTGCGCCACGGCTTCGCGCACCAGCAGCAGTGCCGGCTTGACCGCCGCGAACTTGCCCTGACGCGCCAGCTCCTCGGCGTTCGCGAGCGCGGATTTCAGCGTCTTGGCAACCACGCGCGCGCCCTTGCGGGGCGTGAAGCTCAGTGTGGCCTGCGCCTTCAGCGCGGGCAACCCCTGAATCTGCCGCACCACTTCGCGCATCTTCTGCGCGGACATCGGCACATTCTTGGTAATGGCGTGAACTTGCATGCTACTTGGCCTCCGCCTTGGCGGTGTGCGCGCCGTGCTTCCGGAACGTCCGGGTCAGCGAAAACTCGCCCAACCGATGTCCGACCATATTCTCCGTTACAAACACAGGATTGAAAACCTTGCCGTTATGCACATTGAAGGTAATCCCCACGAAATCCGGGGTGATCATCGAACGTCGCGACCAGGTCTTGATCGGCGTCTTGGACTGCGTCTCCTTCGCCTTGACGATCTTGTCCATCAAGTGCTGGTCAATAAACGGACCTTTTTTGATTGAGCGTCCCATATGCGACTACTTGTTCTTCATCAGCCGGCCATCGCGTTGAACGACAATGAATCGGTTCGAAGCCTTGCGCTTGTTGCGGGTCTTGTAACCCTTGGCCAGCAAGCCCCACGGCGACGTCAACTGCTGCCAACCGCCGCCCGACTTGGATTTGCCGGCGCCGCCGCCGTTCGGGTGATCCACCGGGTTGCGCGCCACGCCGCGGCTGATCGGACGCTTGCCCCGATGCCGGCTGCGACCCGCCTTGCCCAAAATAACCTTGATGTGCTCCGTATGGCCCACCTGACCAATCGTCGCATAGCAGTTTTCGTTGATGCGCCGGATTTCACCGGAGGGCAGACGTATCTGCGCGTAACCCTCTGCCCGCGACATCAGCGTTGCCGCGCCACCGGCACTGCGCACCATCTGCGCCCCCCGCCCTGGCAGGATCTCCAAGTTATGGATCGGGAGCCCAACGGGAATGGTGCGAAGTGGCAGGCAGTTCCCCAGCTCCGGCGGAGCAGTCGGACCACTCATAATTCTCGCACCGACCTGAATGCCGTTCGGAGCGACAATATAACGCTTCACGCCATCTTGGTATTGCAGCAAGGCCAACCGAGCGGAACGACCCGGATCGTATTCGATCGCCGTCACCGTCGCTTCGACACCGTGCTTCTCGCGCTTGAAATCCACGAGCCGGATCTTCTGCTTGTGGCCGCCACCGATGCCCCGGGCTGTGACCCGACCATAGTGGTTGCGGCCCCCGGTCTTTTTCCGGATCTCGACCAGCGCCTTTTCCGGCCGCGCTTTCGTAATGTCGCCAAAGTCCGCGATCGTGATGTATCGCGTGGACGGCGTCAGCGGTCTAAATGTCTTGACTGGCATAAAACCAAAACTTCCAAGTCAGCAACTCTTGGAGCGGCGAACCATCATTCCCGGCCCTGGGGGGCGTCGGTTATCGGCCCGCAATCATGCTGTCCGGGCGCTTCTTAGGGCGCAACGGAGGGCGGAGAATAGCAGGGACAAGTCACAGTGCAACAAGTTTTTTGCAGATTTTTTCGGTTGGTGCGTGCCGGGTCGCGGCGACAAAGGACTCCCTAATTACTCCCACCTCCCCCACCCTGTCATCAACCGCTTCGCGGCAAGGAACCTACGACCCGCCGAGGTCGTGCCGTTCCCTTCTGACGGCCTTTCCAACGGGTCGGCGGCCTCCCGGGCGATCGTTACGGTGACAACACCAAAACCCGGTAGAATCGCTGGTTCACGCCTGGTGTGTCGCTGAAGAACGCTCCGGCGTCGCTCGCAACGACATCCGGCATCAAATCGATCCAGGTTGCGTCATTCAAGTCACTCTTGAACTGCACGCGGTAACCGGCCCCGGGGATGGCATGCCACGTCAGCGTCACACTGCCCGCCGTGGCGGAGATGCCGTCGATGCTTGGTTTCGCCAGCACTGTCACGGCAAAACTCTCCGCGTCGCTGAGTGGTGGCGAACCGTTGTCCATCACGCGCACTGTGAAGCGGTTGGTCGTGCCAATATCTCCATCGCCCGTCGCCCACCGAAACACGCCCGTTTCGTGATGAACCGATGCCAGACCCGGCGTGCCCACCTCCAGCGCATACGTCAACGTATTGGCCGGAACGTCAGTATCCAAGGCGGTGTTGGTGAAGGTGATGATTGTCCCGGCGTGGACAGTGAAGCTCGGAATCGCCGCCAGCGCCGGCTCGACATTGGATTCGCCGACCACAACGGTGAAGGTTTGGTTCGCGCTCAACGGCGGCGCGCTGTTGTCGCTTACGGTGACCGAGATGGTATTCGTCGCCGGCCCTTGCGCCTCGGTCGGCATCCAAGTGAACTCGCCGGTGCTGGCGTTTATGCTGGCGTTCGTCGGCGCACTGTCACCGAGCCTGTAGGTGAGCGTCCGTGGTGAAGTCACGGCAAAGTTGTCGAAGTATAGGCGGTAGGCGCCCGTGCCCGCCGTCGGGACAACGGCAAGGTGTTCGATCACCCCAAGACCCGATGCGGTGGACAATGCGCCGTTGCCACTTGAGTAACTGCGGCAGGGCTCGTTCGGCAGATCGAACGTCAACGTGGTCCAAGTGTTCGGCAGCACGACGCGGCTCGGGACCGGCGCGCTACCAGCAACTCCGGTCACGCCCACCCACTCGATGCCACCGCTCGTGCCGCCATCCGAACCAAGAGGCGTGCCCGCAGCGGTGGTGGTTTCCCGGCAGCCAATCGCGATCTTCACAGCTCTGTCCGTGTAAACGTCGAAGCGGAGTTGCTTCGTGAAATCAATCACCGGATTCGGCCAGGCCGGCGCGCCGGCGGTGGTGAGGCGCAACCACGGGTTGCTCACACTGGCGAAATCACAATGCACTCGGAGCGCGCGACCGGCTCCGTGACCGCCCGTCGGGTAGGCGTCCGTCACAATGGTCAAGTCCGGCGTGGCGTTGAGGTTGCCGCCGGTGCTTGCGGAATAGCGCGGGTTGCGGAACAGCGGCAGGCCGTTGGTTGTCTCGGTGGTGAAGTTCTCGAAGTCGGTGAGGAGCTGCACGAAGTCGCCGGCGGTGGCTCTGTTCGTGAACGTGAGCAGCGCGCCTTCCGTCACGCTCTGGTTGCTGATGGCCGGCAAGGTCACGGCAGTGTTTGGCGACGTAGCGGTGGCGATGTTGGAATAGCCGGAGTTGCCGCCGGCGTTGTAAGCTCGGATGCGATAGTACCACCTGCTGCCGGGATAAAGGCCATCGTCCGAGTAAGAGGTGACATTCGCAGCAACGGTGTCCAACTCGATCCAGGGGCCGGTCGAGGAGGTTGCCCGTTCGACGCGAAAGCCGGTTTCCACGCTGGTCGTGTCCGACCAAGCCAGATTGATCCGGCCCCCTGAAGCCGCCGTAGCGCTGAGGCTGACCGGCGCCGTGGGCGCGGAGAAGATGCGCTCGAGGTAATTCTCCTTCGTCCAACCCAACGTGTTGCCGGTGTTATTCCATTGGACTTTGTACCAGGTGTAACCTCTGCCATCGGCGGTTACCAGTTGCGGACCATCGACGATCACGCCGGTGACGCCAGCCGGTAGGCTGGCAAGTAAGGGGCAGTTGACGCCACTGGCAATACCGCCGTCGGCACACTGGTTCACGTAAATGGCTGTGTCGTAAGCGGACTTGACGTCGTCGCCCACCATCAGCGGCGCGGCTTTAACGAGCGTGTAGGCGGGGTAATAGTGCTGAACGATCCACTTCCAATCCTGCCGAGGGTAGCCATTGGCAGTGGCATCACCACTGCTTCTCCCTGCCATCTTGCGGCCGGTGGCCCAGCGGGCGGAGCCCCACTGACACATGCCGCGACCGTGACCGTACCGTGCCTCGCCGGCACAAGCTGGATCGTACAAGCAACCGCCGTTCGGCTGCGCATAGCCATCACCACAGGTATAACCCACCGAGTTGTTTTCCGCCGAATACTCCGTGCTTGGGATGGTGCCGCTGCTGTTAATCAAGACGTAATCGGCGGTGTAATTGACCGCCGTGTTGCAGTAGGACGACGTCGCCGAGCCATAGACCTGACAACTTGTCGTGCCACAGATGTCGTAGGTGCTGGCTCTGGGGCCATTGACGTAGGCAATGGCATAACACCGGATCGCCACCGCGCCCGCGTTCAAGGAATTCGAACCGCCGACGTAACTGGCCCAACTCGCGATCCACTCCGCCGGCAGCACGTGCTTCACGTAGTAGTCCATCGTCACGTAGTCAATCGTGACGCCGTCGGACTTCAGCACGCGGATGTTGCGCGGCACCCGCACGGTTGCGTTGCTGGAGGCAGTGCTGAACAAAGGGGGCGGATCAGTCCCCGGCGCAACCACCGCCAGGGCCGGCAGCTCAACCGCACTCCGAGCCCCCGGCACGGCCCACGCAGCCGTGTCGGACGCCGGTTTGGGCGCCCGGCGACGCTGCGTGTTCTCATCCAACACCTGCGCAGCGCCTCCTGCCTTCAACCGGATGCGATACGTCCAGTCGCCGCGCGGCCACAGCTCCACATGCCGCCGGGTCATGGGACCGTAACCAGCTTTCTCGAAGACCAAACCGGCGGGAACTTGCATCGCCTCCGTTTCGCTCTGCACAGGAACGTGAAACCGGAAGAAGCCGCGTCCATCGGTTTCCGCGTTAGCGCCGCTCGGGAAGGAAGACACACTCACGCCAGCCAGAGGTCCGCCAGTATATTCATCAGCGATGAATCCCTGGATCAGCGTTGCATCAGCGCGGAGCAACGTGGCAATGACCTCCGGCTGCAACTCCTCGGGTTCCTCAACCGGGTCGAGATAGAAATCAAGCTGGTACGGATTGTCGGGCGACATCTCGAACTCGCCGGTCATGGGCAGGTGTTTCGCTGAGACCGCCGTCAACGTGTGTCGCCCTCGTGCCAACATCAGCGTCGCCCGACCCGGCTTCTCGAATTGGCCGCGTCGCCACTGTTTTGCCGAGTCCCCGGGCCGGTGCGGTCGCGCTTCTACGTAATCCGGTTCAAGGGTGTAGCCTGTAGCGCTGTCCATGAATCGGATGTTGACGGGGCCACCGTCAGACTGGGCTGGGGCGCGAAACCCGCAGCAGCAAGCCGCAACGACCAGCGGGGAGGCAAATGAAAACAACTTCATCCGTGTCGAATCTACCAAGAGAGGAGGTTACTTGGGTCGAGGCAACTGATCGTCAATCAGCCCATTGCTCGCCACCATGCGGTAAGCCTCGAAGCCGCCCACCTGCTCGCACCAGAACCTGCCGCCCGCGCATTCCACAATCAACGCGCCGGCCGCGATGTCCCAAAGCCGCACCTTGCGCTCCGCGTAAGCGTCGAACCGGCCACACGCCACGTAAGTCAGGCCCAGCCCGGCCGAGCCCATGATGCGCACCTTTCGCGCGCGCCGGCAGAGCCAGGCGAAGTAGGGCATGGACTTCTCCAGGTTTGCCTTCGATTTCGAGAAGCCGAATGTAACCATCGCCTCGGCGAGCTTCGCGCGCCGGCTGACATGGATTACGCGACCGTTCATCCGCGCTGGCTGGCCTTTGATCGCCGTCCACATCTCGTCGCAGAACGGGTCATAGGTCACGCCGATCACGGTTTGGAACGAGGAGGGAGGCTGGAGGCTGGAGGCTGGCATGCGCCCACGGTTTCGGACTGCGGACTGCGGACTGCGGACTTGCAGGGCGATGCAAGTGCAGGCGTGCGGTACGTTGTGGGCGAAGTTCACCGTGCCGTCAATCGGGTCCACGATCCAACGCGCCTCGGCATTCGCAGCGCCGGACACACCCTCTTCGCCAAGCACGGCAACCGCGGGGTAGCTCTTGTGCAGCGCGCGTTCGATCAGCTTCTGGCACCGCACATCCAACTCCAGTTTGATGTCGTGGTGGCATTCTTCGTTGACCGTTTTGGCCGCATGCAGGTTCTGGCGCATCAGGCATCCTGCCTGTTTGGCGGCGTTCACGGCGCAGTTCAAGGCGGTCCTTAGTTCTTTCGTGTTCATAGTCGATGCGCGCTCAATTCGAGCGACCAACATCCAGCGACGCCAAATCGAGCTTCAGAAGCAAGGTTTTTCCGCCGCACACCCCAATCGGCGTCCACGCTGAAAGAAACACGAAATCGGCGAACCAGTCCTCCCTTTCGGCTTGGAAA
>CAYJNU010000296.1:0-10332 GCA_964371005.1 uncultured Verrucomicrobiota bacterium
GTGCAGGACTGCATTGACACGATGAAGGCGATGAACGTGAAGATCGCGTTCCTGCCATTGGGCGTGCGCAGCGATTTGCTGAAACACCCGGAGCTGCGTCCTCAAGTTGTGGAGCGGTTGAAGGCCATCGGCAAACAGGCGGAAACGGCCGGGGTCACCATTGGCGTGGAGACGGAACTGGACGCCGAAGCGCAAATCAAGCTGCTCGACGAAGTGAGTTCGCCAGCCGTCAAGATCTACTACAACCTCGCGAACGCGATTCAGCACCAGCGTAACTACGTCAAGGAACTGCTCCTTCTCGGGAAGGGCCGCATCTGCCAGATCCATTGTTCGAACCAGGACGGTTTCTGGTTGCAGAACGATCCGCAGGTCAACGCGCAGAACATCAAGTCCGCCCTGGACGAGATGGGTTGGAGTGGCTGGCTCGTGATTGAGCGCTCGCGGGATGCAGGGAACTCCCGTGACGTAAAGGGCAACTTCGGTGCAAACACGCGGTATCTGAAATCCATATTCCAAAAACCATGAACACACGCGTCACTAAGATCCTCTCCGGGCTTGTGCTGGTCTGCGCCGCCGCCTGTGCCCTCGCCGACACCGTCGAGCGCTGGGGCGTGTATGAGATCACGCTCAAAGGGCCGACGAACGGCAACCCGTTCCTCGACGTGCGCTTCGCCGCGCGGTTCGCGCAGGGCTACGACTCGATTGAAGTTCCGGGCTTCTACGACGGCGACGGCAGTTACCGCGTCCGGTTCAGCCCGGAAAAACCCGGCGCGTGGCAATACGAAACCCTCAGCAGCGCGGCGGAGTTGAACGGCAAGACCGGTGAATTTACAGTCACGAAGCCCTCGGCCAACAACCACGGCCCGGTGCGCGTGACAAACACGTTCCATTTCGCCTACGCCGACGGCACCCCCTACAAACAACTCGGCACGACCTGTTACGTGTGGACGCATCAACCGGAAGAGTTGCAGGAGCAGACGCTCAAAACGCTCGCCGCGTCGCCGTTCAACAAGATCCGGTTCTGTGTCTTCCCGAAGCGCTACACCTGGAACACCAACGAGCCGACGATCTATCCGTTCGAGGGTAAGCCACGCAACTTCGACCTCGCACGCTTCAATCCAAAGTTCTTCCAGCACTTCGAACGGCGCATCCTGGACCTGGGGAAGCTCGGCATCGAGGCGGACATTATCTTGCTCCATCCATACGACGACGGCGCGTGGGGTTTCGACCGCATGACGCCGCTGGAGGACGTCCGTTATCTGAAATACGTCGTCGCGCGGCTCGCAGCGTTCCGCAACGTCTGGTGGTCGCTCGCAAACGAATACGATTTCATGGAGCGCAAGACCGAGGACGACTGGGAACGCATCGGCCAACTCGTCTCGCGCACCGATCCGTTCCATCGCCTGCTCGGCATTCACAACGGCAAGATTCTCTTCAACCAAACACGGCCGTGGATCACGCACGCAAGCATCCAGAACGGCTCGGCGGTGGAAGACCCGAACACCGCTGGCATCTATCGCGATGCGTATCGCAAGCCGATCGTCTATGACGAGGTCAAATACGAGGGCAATATCGCAAACCGTTGGGGGCAGTTGACTGCCGAGGAAATGGTCTTCCGGTTCTGGAACGGGACGGTCGCCGGCACATACGTCGGCCACGGCGAAACCTACAGGAGCGACGACCAGATTCTCTGGTGGTCCAAGGGCGGCGTGCTCAAGGGCCAAAGCCCCGCGCGCCTGGCGTTTCTCAAGCAGGTGCTCGACGACGCGCCCGCCGAAGGCATCGAGCCGATTGACAAGTGGCAGAACCCGGAATACGGCGGTCGCGCGCCCGATTACTACCTCGTCTATCTCGGCAAGCAGACGCCGACGAGTTGGGAATTCAAACTCCCGAAGCCGCCGCAAGGCAAAGGCCACCCGCCCGCCGACGGGATGAAGTTCACCGCCGAAGTCCTCGACACCTGGAACATGACCGTGACACCCGTTCGCGGCTTGTTCACGCTGGCGAAGAAGACGGATTATTTCGTCGGCGACAAGGATGGCCGGTCCATCCCGCTGCCGGGCAAGCCTTACATGGCGATTCGCATCAGGCGGGTGAAGGGATGATCTGTTAAACCACGAAACACGCGAATGACACGAAGGCAGAACATCGCAAACGGTTCGCGGCTGTGGTCGCAAAGCCAGCCAAAGCACTATGGCTTGTTCGCGCGCGCTGCGGCTGGGGCTTCGCACACGGCTGGGCTCCTTATTTGCGTTACGTTCGCGGCTTTCTTCTCGCTCGTCGCACGCGCCGAGATCATTTCCATCGTCGTCGCCTCGAATGCTGCGCCGCGCGTGAAGTTTGGCGCGGAGAGATTGCTGGAAGCACTTAAGGCGGTGAAGTTGGACGCGGCGATTGTCGGCTCGCCGGGGAGCGGAGGTAAGAGAATCGTTGTTGGTAACTGCCAGCAGACAATTGTCCTGGAAGAATTGGCCCGCTCAAGGAGACGCTTCGGCATCTACGCGCCCGGCAAGGAAGGATTCCTCCTCGTGACGCCCGTTCCACAAGTGGTCCTTGTTGCCGGGAACGATGATTCCGGCGCGCTGTACGGTTGTCTGGAACTGGCAAAGCGCATTCGAGATGCTGGCTCGCTTCCCGCGGACTTGGTGATGCCTAGTTATCCGGCAATGAAACTCCGCGGCACGTGCGTGGGGATGCAGAAGACCACCATCCTGCCGGGGCGGAAGGTTTACGAGTATCCCTACACGCCGGAGTTGTTTCCGTGGTTCTACGACAAGACGCTCTGGCGTGAGTACTTGGACTTCCTCGTCGCGAACCGCATGAACACGCTTTACCTCTGGAACGGTCATCCGTTCGCGTCGCTTGTGCGGCTGCCGAATTATCCGGATGCGGTCGAAGTGCCGCCCGAAGTGTTTGCGCAGAACGTCGAGATGTTCCGCTGGCTCACGACCGAGTGCGATCGGCGCGGCATCTGGCTGGTGCAGATGTTCTACAACATTTTCCTGCCCAAGCCGCTCGCTGAGAAGCACGGTGTCTCAACCCAACTCGCCGCGCCCACGCCGCTCGCGGCGGATTACACGCGCAAGTCCATCGCCGCATTCGTAAAGCAATACCCGAACGTCGGCCTCATGATCTGTCTCGGCGAGGCGTTGCAGGGCACGGAGAACCAGATCAACTGGGCGACGAACACGATTCTGCCCGGCATGCTCGACGGCATGAAGGCCGCCGGGCTCAAGGAGCAACCGCCGGTCGTCATCCGCACGCACGCCATGAATCCCGAAGCCATCATGCCCGCGTGCTTCACGGTGTACTCCAACCTGTTCACGGAAACGAAATACAACGGGGAATCGCTCACCACCTACGAGCCGCGCGGCAAGGCAGCCGAGACGCATCGCAACATGGCGAAGCTCGGGCCGCACCTCGTCAACGTCCACATCCTCTCGAACCTCGAACCGTTCCGCTACGGCGCGACGGAGTTCATCCGCAAATCCATCCTCGCGTCGCGCGATCGCCTCGGCGCGAGCGGGCTGCACCTGTATCCGCTCTCGTATTGGAACTGGCCTTACTCACCGGACATAGCGAATCCGCCACTAAAGCAATGGGAGCGTGACTGGATTTGGCTCGAGGCCTGGGCGCGTTATGCGTGGAATCCCGACGTGCCCGAGGCTGAAGACCGCGCCTACTGGGTCGGTCGCCTCGCCAACTTCTACGGCTGCGACACCAATGCCGCCGGTAAAATCCACGATGCCTACAACGCTGCCGGCGAGGTCGCGCCAATGTTGATTCGCCGTTTCGGCATCACGGAAGGAAACCGTCAGACACTGTCGCTCGGGATGACGCTCGATCAGTTGGTGAACCCAAAGAAGTATGGCGCGATTGAGGAACTGTGGCTTTCGCAAGCACCGCCCGGAGAGCGCTTGGATGAATATGTGCGTAAGGAGTTGAACCATGAGCCGCACATCGGCGAAACGCCGGAGTCGGTATGCAGACAAGTACTGGAGAACTCTCATTCGGCCATAACGAATCTGGGAGCAGCGCCTTGGAACAGCGGCGTGCCGTCCTTCACGATCACGAAGAACCGTGACGAATTCTCTCGATTGCAAAGTGACATTCGCTGCATCCGATTACTTGGACTTTCCTACGTCTTAAAGGTCCGGGCCGCGTTGCATGTGCTTCGCTACGATCAGGGCAAGGACATTGACGACCTCGACAAAGCCCTGGTTTACCTCGGAAGCAGCACAGAAGCATTCGATGCATTAACGTCCCAAGCCGGGACTGCCTACCGATTCGCCAACTCCATGCAGACCGGGCATCGGAAGATTCCGTTTCCCGGTGCGGCGAATGGCGTCGGCACGAATTACCACTGGACACACGTCTTGCCGCTTTACGAAAAGGAACTGGCCGACTTCCAGGCGCAGGTGGCGGAGTTGAAGACCCTCCCACCTCGCCAATCGGAGACCGCCACTCCGGTTGCCGCGTGGCCGGCGGCACAGTTCACGCTCCTCAGCACCAACGCCGAAACCTTCGAGGTCAAGCTTGGCGCACGCCCCTTTGCCGACCGCAAGTACACGCTCACCGAACTTGCGCCCGAGTTGAAGGGCTTGACCGGCATCCGCTTCTCGCACGAGGAGGCGAAGAACGGGCGTTACGTGCCGATTGAATTTGAGATCGCCGAACCCGTGCGCGTGTTGATCGGCTATTTCCAGAGCGAGCGCGATCTCTGGCTACAAGTCCCGAACCTCGACTTCGCCTCGCACGCCGATGAACGCGGCGGCATTGACGCCGTCCTCCGCAACGCCGCGGCGATTGACGAGTGCCCCAACGTCAACGTCCACGCCTTCCGCTATGAACCGGGACGGCACAAGTTGGAACTGATCGGCAAAGGCAGTTTCGTCGTCCTTGGCGTGGTGCCGCAGTCGGTGAAGCTGGGCAAGCAGGATGCGAGGCTTGGAGCACAATGAGAATCGCCGCCTTCATCGCCTTTGTCTTCTCGTGCCTCATTTGCCTGGCGGACGAGGCAATGCGTCCGCACGCGAAGGTGCAGCCGCTCCCGCTCGGCGAGGCGCGCTGGACTTCCGGTTTCTGGGCCGAGCGATTCGAGCTTTGCCGGACGCAGATGATTCCGAGCATGGAGCGGTTGATGAGGGGAACGAACCACACCCAGTTTTTCCGGAACTTCGAGATCGCCGCCGGCTTGGCTGAGGGGCGGTCGCGCGGCGCGCCGTTCAATGACGGTGATTTCTACAAATGGATGGAAGCCGCCTGTGCCATGCTGGCGGTTACGAAAGACGCGGCTTTGGATCAGCGGTTGGACGAGATCGTCGCCGTCATCGCCCAAGCCCAACGCCCGGATGGCTATCTCCATACGCCGGTCCTCATCCGTGCCCGCAGCGGCGACACGAACGCCGCGCCCTTCCAGGATCGGAACAATTTCGAGATGTACAACTTGGGCCATCTCATGACGACGGCCTGTCTGCACCATCGCGTGACCGGCAAGACGAACCTGCTCGGCGTGGCGTGCAAGGCGGCGGATTTCCTCCACGCCACATTCAGCGGCGCGTCACCGGAGGTCGCGCGGAGTTCAGTCTGCCCTTCGCATTACATGGGCATGGTGGAGCTTTACCGCGAAACGCGAGACCCGCGCTACTTGGAACTGGCGAAGCGGTTCTTTGCGCTACGCAGTCAGATCACTGACGGCGGCGACGACAACCAGGACCGCATTCCCTTCGAGCAACAGACCCAAGCCGTGGGACACGCGGTCCGCGCCAACTACCTCTACGCCGGCGCCGCCGACCTGTTCCTGGAGACCGGCGATGTGTCGCTTTGGAAACCGCTGGAGCTGATCTGGACGAACGTCGCCCAGCAGAAGCTGTACGTCACCGGCGGTTGCGGCGCGATCTACGATGGCGCATCGCCGGACGGCTCGAAGGAACAGAAGAGCATCACGCGCATGCATCAGGCCTACGGGCGGAACTACCAGTTGCCGAACACGACGGCGCACAACGAAACCTGCGCCAGCATCGGCAACGTGCTGTGGAACTGGCGCATGTTCCTCGCGACCGGCGAGGCGCGTTACATGGACGTCGTCGAACTCACGCTTTACAACAGCGTGCTCTCGGGCGTCGGTCTGGACGGGACGAACTTTTTCTATACGAACCCGCTGCGCGTCACCGATCCGCTGCCGACGGAGCTACGCTGGTCGCGGACGCGTGTGCCGTACGTCAGCTCGTTCTGCTGTCCGCCGAACGTGGTGCGGACCATCGCTGAAGCCAGCGACTACGCCTACGCCAAATCCGCCGACGCCATCTGGGTGAACCTCTATGGCGGCAGCATGCTGGCAACAGAGCTGGCCGCCGCGGGCAAGGTGAAGCTGACGCAGGAAACGGAGTACCCGTGGAGTGGCCGCGTGCGGATCACGGTGAACGAATGCGACACGAATGCTTTCGCGCTCAGATTGCGCATTCCGGGTTGGGCGAAGCAGGCGTCGCTGCGAGTCAATCTAGGGCCAGTGGATTCGGTAGCGAAGCCGGCAACCTATCTTGAAATCCACCGAGTGTGGAAAGCTGGCGATGCCATTGATCTGAATCTGCCGATGCCCGTGGAGTTGATCGAAGCCAATCCGCTGGTGGAAGAAACGCTCGGCCAAGTCGCCGTAAAACGAGGTCCAATCGTGTACTGCCTCGAATCCGTTGACCTGCCGACCGGTGTGAAACCTCTGGATGTGTTGATCCCACCGGACATCAGTCTGCGGGCTCGCTTCGATCAACGCCTGCTCGGTGGCGTTGTCGTTCTCGAAGGTGCCGCCCTCGCGCGAATGAACTCACAGTGGAGCGGGGAGCTCTATCGCGAGTTGTCGCAGGTAACGCCCACACCCATCAAGCTGCGCCTCATTCCATACTCCCTGTGGGCCAACCGCGGCGCAGGCGAAATGAGCGTATGGCTGCCGCTGGCCCGGTGATGACGGCTTGCGCACAATTCGGAGGCAATTTGCACAAAATCGAATCCCCACCCGGTCGTCTCGCGTGGTAGGTTTTTCCCGATGAATTCACAGCCATTTCGCATCTTGGGCACGCTCGCGTTTTTCGCCATCGCGATCAACGCCCAGGAAATCAAAGTGGATTTCAACGCCAACAACCGTCCAGTGTCCGAGGGCTGGGACACCACTTATATCTCATGGAACACGAACAGCATCTGGTTCAGCGGTGGCGACATGATTTCCAACACTTTCAGCGGAATCACCTTCACCTTCCGCCGGGTCGGACCGACCGGGACGGGGCTGCGGCCAGATCGTTACGCCGCGGGCCTGACCACCGCCGGATGGAGCGCCAAGCTCGTGAGCGACGGCATCCAGGTCGAGCCCCCGCACATCACCAACATCGTGGGCGTTAGCACGGCCCCTGGGGCGAGAATTGAACTGACCATCGGCAATCTCACCGCCGGTCCGCATACCTTGCTCGCGTGGCACAACACGTGGCAGAACCCTTCGCCATACACCTTCTCCCCCATCAACGTTTATCTCAACGGCAACCAAATCATCACCAACCTGCCGGTGAGCAACCGCGTCACAAACAACGCCAATGCCGCCTACTCGTATGTCAAGTTTCTCTCCGACGGCCTGACCGACACGGTCATCACATACGAGGCTAGCACCAACTTCACTGTCACGGACTGCAACGTCTGCATTGATGGTTTCGAGCTCGACACGCCCAATTTCAAATACAAAGCCAACCGCCCGTCGCCCGCGACCGGCGACGAACACGTGGACGCCGACGCCACGAGAAGCGTCTTGCTCTGCTGGACGAAAGCCGCCGTTGCGGTGTCCAACCGGGTTTATTTCGGCACCAGCAGCAATGCCATCTATGCCGCAACGCCTGCATCGCCGGAGTTCGCCGGCAATCAGACCGCGACGAATCTGCTCGTCACGAACCTGTCCAGCTTGGCGACGTACTGGTGGCGCATCGACCAGATCGATAACACCAACGGCGTGACCAAGGGCGATCTTTGGTATTTCCGCACGCGGCATCTGGCGTTTCCCGGCGCGGAAGGCTATGGCCGGTTCGCCCGCGGCGGTCGCGGCGGCGTTGTGGTCAAGGTCACGAACCTCAACGACAGCGGCCCGGGCAGCTTCCGCGATGCGATCGAAGGCGATTACGGCCCGCGCACGGTGGTGTTCGATGTGGGAGGCCTCATCACGCTGGAATCGGATGTCATCATCAGCGGTGCTCGACCTTACATCACGGTTGCGGGCCAGACTGCGCCGGGCAAGGGCATCTGCTTCCGCAAACAGCAGTTCGCCCTGAGCGGGCCGCGTGACGTGATCTGCCGCTTTGTCCGCGTCCGCGTCGGGGATATCAGCGGGGAGACACAGAACGGCTCGGGAATGAGCGGCGCAGATCACACGATCATGGATCACGTTTCCATCAGTTGGGGCATCGACGAGGAACTCAGCACGCGCACGGCGAAGAACTGCACGTTCCAACGCTCGCTCATTTCCGAAGCGTTGAACATCGCGGGACATCAGAATTACGACCCCGGCACGCGCCACGGTTATGCCGCCACGGTTGGCGGCGATATTGCCAGCTTGCATCACAACCTCCTCGCACACTGCGAAGGCCGGAACTGGAGTCTAGGCGGAGGCCTGGACGCCAACGGCTTTTACGCTGGCCGACTCGATATCTTCAACAACGTCGTTTACAACTGGCGCAGTCGAACCACGGATGGCGGCGCCCACCAGGTGAAGTTCGTAAACAACTACTACAAGGCCGGCGCTGCGTCGCTGCAATCGTATGCGTTGAACGCCCAATACGGCGGTTTCCCCGGCACCCAGCAGTATTACTTCGCGGGCAACGTGATGACTCCCGGCGGATCCATCACGACAGGCTTCACTACTAACAACCAAGCCGCCGGCAAAACGACTTCCACCGAGGGTGGTGGCACGTTGCCGGAAAACTCCAACCCGCCTTACAGCGCCTGGGTGAGCGCGCCGTTCTTCCCGTCGTACGCAATGATTGATGAAGTCACCAACGCCTACAGGAAGGTGCTGTCCGACGTGGGCTGCAATCTGCCGCAGATTGACGACCATGACGCGCGCGTGATTCGCGAGACGATAGACGGCACTTACACTTACACTGGTCAGGGCCCGTACGGCGGCAGTCCGGGACTGCCGAACTCGCAGAATGACGTCGGTGGCTGGGAAGATTACGGCAACTACAGCCGCCCGGCGGACTGGGACTCGGACCACGACGGCTTGCCGGGATGGTGGGAGCAAATCAAGGGACTGAATCCGAACTCTGCACCTGGCGATTTCTCCGACAGCAACGGCGACCCCGACGGCGACGAATACACAAACCTGGAGGACTACCTGAACTGGCTGGCGGCCCCTCACTTCGACTGCACCAATGGCGTGCCGCTGGACATCGACCTCACGCTGCTCACCCGTGGCTTCACTAACAACAGCCCGGTTTACACCGTAAGCGCGCCGACGAACGGCACGGTTGCGCTAGTTGGCGACGGTCGGACCGCGCGGTTTACCTCGACCATCACCACGAACGCCCTCGGGAGTTTTGCCTTCAGCGTGGTCGATGCGAAAGGCTACAACATGACGAATACAGTCGGCCTGCGTTTAATCTCCGCGGCAACACCTGTTCAGCCTCCTGTGCTTGGTCTCCGCAATCAGCACGGCGCTCTTCTCCTCGAACTCACGAGTGAAGCTGGCCGTAGTCTCACGGTGCAAAGCAAAACGGACTTCGGTGGAACATGGCTGGAGTGGACGAACGTGACGGGAACCGGCGCGATGCAACTGCTTCCGCTAGACAGCGTGACCAACCAATCGCCGCGTTTCTTCCGCGCTTTTGCGCAGTGATTTCCCCACAAGAATCGTTCACACTCTGCCCATGACCACGACCCTGAAAGTCGTTGCCCTTGCATGGCTGGGATATGCCATCGGATTGATTCCAGCGTTCGCTCAACCTGCCAACTCCGGCGCACCGCTTTATCTCTTCAGCACGTTTAAAGAAGGTGATCAGGATGGATTGCGCTTCGCCTTCAGCTACGATGGCTATTGCTGGAGCAACGTGCCGGGGCTGTTTCTGAAAGCCCGCGCGGGCCGCGGGCTCATGCGCGATCCGAGCATCGAGCGTGGGCCGGATGGGACGTGGCATCTCGTCTGGACGAGCGCATGGCGGGGTGACCTAGGCTTCGGCTACGCGCACAGCAAGGACTTGGTGCACTGGTCGGAGCAGCAGTTTATCCCGGTCATGGCCCATGAGCCGACCACGGTCAACGTCTGGGCGCCGGAACTGTTCTACGATGAACGAGCGCAGCAGTTCATCG
>CAYJNU010000297.1:0-10318 GCA_964371005.1 uncultured Verrucomicrobiota bacterium
ACACGGCCCATTCACCACGCCCACGGGCCGAAGCTTCCTGGCCGCCCAATCACTCAATAACGCTTTCCGTTACTGCAAACGAGGCGAGGTTGTCGCGGTCAATCCGCTGGCCGACCGCCCCCGTTACCAGCCCTCGACGAAAGTCCGCCACTGCCGGGAGTTCATGCCCGACGACGCCGACGAGTTGCACCGCATTGCGGCGCTCCTGTTCGACAATCCGCATTCTCACGTCCTTGGGTTTCAGATGCTGTTCGAGGCCTACACCGGCTTGCGCACATCCGAGGTCTTGAAGTGGGGCGCCGACAAGTTCGGCACGACCACGGCGGACGGCCGATTCGTCCACGTGTGGCGGTGCAAGGGCCAGCATGCCGTTAACCCGTACGTGACCAACCACGAGGGCCTGCAGGGTCTGCTGGCAGCGCATGTGAAATGGAAGACGGAGTACTATCCCGATTCGCCGTGGTTCTTCCCGGGGCACGACCGGGAGGCGAACCAGCCCGTCCACAAGAGCGCCCTGGCACACACACTGCGCCGGCTCCACACGAAGAAGCGCATCGCCAAGAAGCGCACCTCACACGGCATGCGGGCGTTTTACGTGACCGTGCGGCGAGACGTGACACTATATTACGTTGATCGCATGATACCTGTCAGCCTGACGGTCCCCGATGGGGGCCTTCGAGGCTTGTCCAGTCGCCCGGGCTCGTGGGTCCTGCACGTCAGTGATTCGGAGACGATGGGCGTCACCCGTTCCGCCTGACCAAGGGGATGCTGAAGGCCGCAAAGGACGCCGACGAGAAACCGGACGAACCGAGGAGCGGAACGGCTTTCCTGCGCTGGCTCCTGAACTGCGAATGCGTGGACTGTGAGAAGCTCGACTCCGAGGGGCAGCCCGTCACCAGGCTCAAGCAATCTCGCGATCCGTGGCCTCTCGCCGGGCGGTCCGTCGGTTCACGCACGCCCATTCCGTCTGGAACGATGAAAACGCCTTCCTCGGGATCGGGGAACCAATTGTCTTCGTTCTGCTCGCGCACCCGGCCACGATCGGTCAAACCGAAACAGGACAGCTTGGTCACGGTCGGTTTCATGCTCAGTTCATAGCGCGTTTGCCAAGGCTTTCCGCATCTCTGCGGCGTCCTGGTAACGCTCCTCCAGATCATTTGCCAGTGCGCGGTCAATGACCTCAGCCACCTTGCGCGGAATCCCCGAATCGCGCTCACGAATGCCCGTGTTACCCGAGGCTATTCCGTTCTTTGGTTTCAAACCGTCGGCTTGCCGGCGAACAGCGCTTCGGTGGGGAGCGTCTGCGGGCCGGCTTCCGTGCAAACCGCGTAGCGCGATTCGTAAAGCGAGACGCCAGCGTAATCGCCCCGCGCATTCACGATGTAGAAACTCAGGTTGAAGTTCGGCTGGTTACGGCTGTTCCGTAGCCGCTTTTCAACGGTGTTCGCCGCGACTCGCTTCAGCGCGGTCATGCCGGCGTCCTTCGGCGAGGCGCCGTTGCGCATCCGCTCGACGATCAGGAACGAGCATAACCCGAAGAGATTCGCTTCGCCACGGCCCGTGGAACCGGCGGCACCGATGTCGCCGTCCACGTAAAGCCCCGCGCCGAGGATGGGCGAGTCGCCGACGCGGCCCGGGATTTTCCACGCCAGCCCGCTGGTCGTGGTCACGCCGCAAACCTCGCCCTTGGCATTCACGCCGTTGCAGTTGATCGTGCCGTAGAAGTGATCCGGATCAATCAAGCCCTCGGCGACCATTTGCTGGCCGGCGCGATGCCAGGCTTCAGAACGATCCTTGGGATTCAGATAATGATCCGGGTCGGTTCGGCGTTTCCATTCGAGCCAGAGTCGGCGGGATTTCTCGGTGTTCAAATCGGCTTCGATCTTGAAGCCCATGTTCCGTGCAAAACGCCGGGCGCCGCGTCCGACCAACAAGTGATGGTCAGTCTGCTCGCTCACAGCCTTCGCGACGAGCGAGGGCGTTCGCACGCCTTCGAGGCACGCGACGGCGCCAGCGCGCTTGCGCGGACCATGCATGACGGAGGAATCGAGCTGCACCACGCCGTCGGCATTCGGTAATCCACCGTAACCGACGCTGGTGTCCTCGGGATCAAGTTCGAGGATGTTCACGCCGGCAATCACAGCATCGAGCACGTCGGCGCCGGCAGTGATCATCTTGAACGCCTTGGCGACGCACGTCAGGCCGTCGGCGTCCTTGGACTGGTTTCCGTTCGCGGAGGAAACGACGACTGGCCCGGCAGCCGAGCTTGAACGGATTTGGGGCGACTGAGCAGCGGTGAGAAACGAAGGGCTGGCAAGCGCGCCCATCCCGGCAGCGGCCATGAAACTGCGGCGTGTAACTCGGTTGTTCATCCGGAACCTTTGCCGCAAAGCTATGCGCCGGTCGGGGCGCGCGGACAAGCACAAAACCAGCCTGCTCGTAATGCCTCAGTGAAGTGCGGGCTGGTTTGCAGCGCCGAACTCCATTTTGGGGTGTGGCGGGGAAGCGGGCCGCGCCTAACTGGTGTTGGGCGCTCCAAACCACCTGTGCGTCGGACTTCACTGAGGTATTACGGCCGCTTGCCGGATTCGAACCGGCCCGGCTGATGGCTGGGAGTGCAGCGCGGTCAGCGTGGGATTGCGGTCATCCCGGTTTCCGAAGCCAGTTTCACGGCCGCTTCAGCGTCCACCCAGCGGACGAGCGCAATGAAGTTGACGAGCGTTGGGCTGTCGGGTTTGGCCTTGAACATGTTCCGGAGGCTGTTGACGACCTTGAGGTAGGTGGCGGCATACTTCTCGTGCGTCAGCCGGGTGACGTATGTGGCCATGATCGTCTGCGCAAGCGGGTCGGTTCGCCCGTCGGCAAGATACGGGAGCTGACAAAAGACGCGGATGAGGGAGATGGGGTCTGCCTCGGTGAGGATCAGCCAGCTTTGCTTCAGCTCCTCCGGATCGTAGTGGGCGTGCAATCGTTCACGGATGGTGGCGGCGATGGTCGCCGGGTCGGCCCGCCGCGTGATGAGTTCCTTGATTCGTTCCCAGGCCAGTTGCCGCCCGGCCTCGGAGGAAACCGCGGGGCCCGCCTGGGCCAGAACCTCGAGCCTCTTCAGCCCCAACTCTTTCGCAATCGCCCCGCCCAACGCTTCCGCTTCCTCCCGGCGAATCCGATCCGTGGACTGAATGGCGCGGATCACGAGTGGCTGCATGTCGGGATGGATCAATCGCAGGGGCGCGGCCACGGTTGGGGGCGATGGTGGGTGCTGCGACGGAATGAGGTGGCGGATGAACTCGGCAATGACTTCGTGGTGATCCGCCACTTTTTCGGCCCGCAATCGCAGCACGAACTTCAGGGTCTTCGCTTCACCTCCCCCCTTACCAACGTTGTTGATGACCATCAGGCGGTGGTCGGGCGCAATGATGAGCGCCAGCAGCGTCTCCGCCTGGGCGATGAGCTTTTCGTCCAGAGTGTCATGCGGGCTGGGGAGAACCAACTGCTCGATCAAGGCCGGCAGGCGTTGAGCAAAGACCACGTCCGGCGGTTCGGTGTTTTGATTCTCGTAGTAGTGCAGCAGGTCCAGGACGAACGATAATCGTTGGAAGGCGTTGCGCTGGGCGCGTCCTTGCTCGGCGAACGACCGGCTGCGCAACACGCGACGCTGCAACGTGAGCAGGGCTTCGCGCTTGGCCGCCGGCCAGGCCGTTTGCTGCGGCAGCAACACCTCGAAATCCGGTTTGAAACCCAGCATGATTTCATCGGACTTCGGATGAGGATTGAGCTTCGGGTCCGTGGTGAGGTCGGTGAACAACGGCAAGGCTTCCTCGCCGAACTCCCGCACCACGCGCTCACGCGGTAGCTGGCCCTTTACGTAGGCGCGGTTGGCGCGGACCACCTTCGTGGAGAAGAACCGGGTCGGGTCCGCGGCCAGGGACTGGAGCATGTCCGGCTCCAGAGGCGCATCCAACTGGATCAACTCTTCCACGGCCGCTTTTGTCGCGGCCAGCAAGTCGCGCTTGGTCTGGTCGAGCTCCTTGAGGAGGTTCGGCTGCGGCAACGGCGCATCTGCCTTGCCGTGCGCGAGCACGGCGCAGACTTCGGCGACGTGAGTGTTGTGCTCCATGAGCCGCGTGACCAGCACGCCCACGTCGTTGATCGGCAGCTTGCTGATGAGACCGGTGATGAGCAGCACCAGTTCGCCGTGGGACTTCTGGCGGTGTTCGACCACCCGCTCCAAGAGGGTGCGCAGGGTTTTGTTCTCCTGCTCCAACCGGGCTCGCTCGAATTCAAGCTGGCCGACCCGGAGTTCGAGGTCATGCCACCCCGACCGGATTTCCTCCACGGTCGCCACCGTGGTTGTCGTCTTCTCCGACTCTGTCATGGTGGGAATGTGCCTCAATCATCGGATGCGTTTCCAACCAATTCTTCTCCGAGCGAGGGCGCTACACTGCCTCAGCGCCGATCACGATCAACGGTCAGGCTTCGTCAGCCCGGCGAGCCAGCCCGCGCCGCCGCGCCGTTCGAGGGTGGCGAAGACCTTGTCCCCGAGTGTCGCTTTGAGGGAGCGCTCTGTTTCGTCGCGGATGGCCTGCTGCAGGGCCTGACTTTCCTCGGCGGGCAGGGCAGAGTCCGACCGCACCTGGGCCGCCCGGGCTTGCGCCTCAAGCTGCAGGTCATAAACCGACACGGCTGTGGCTTCTGGGAGGCCGAAACGCTCGGTGACCTGGCTGATTTGCTCGAAGCGACCGTCGCTCGCCCGCACGTAGTCTGCGTAGCGCGTTGCCCCGAGCGTTTCTTTAAGTTGGGCGTCGGTCTGTCGGGCGACTTCCATTTTCCGTTGTCGGGATTCAGGATTATCACCGGACACCTGACCTTCCAACTGGCGGCGTTCGTTGTTGAGCCGCGCGATGGCACGGATCTCGTCTTCGGAAAACTCAATGCGCGACAGGCGTTGACGCACCTCGGCGCCTTGCGAGGTGCGAAGCTGGTATTCGGCCAGTTCTTCCGGTGTGAGGAGCGCGCTCAGTTGCTGATCCCGGCCCGCTTCCAACTCGCGTTGCTGACGCTGACGGTCCGCACGTTCCTCCTTCGTGAGTTTCTGGTGTTGCTGGTCAGCCACCCACAGCTCGCGGATTGCGGTCTCGGTTGTTTTGCGCACGGTCAGCACCTGGTCCTGTTTCTCCGGTGAGAGAAAGTCCAGCGTGTGTGCCCACCGAGCGTGCTCGCGGATTTCCGCTTCTGCCTCGTCGCGGGCGTACGGTTCCTCCCGGCTGATCAATTCCTTCAGCACGGCTTTGCGTTGGTCCATCAGCGCGTCCCAATCTTTCTCCACCCGATCCCCCAGTTCCTTCGCTTGATCCTGGTTGGCCAGCAGCCACCAGACGCGGTTGTTCAACGGATAGAACAGCTCACGGACGCGTTCCAGGAAGAGTTGGTCCACATCCGCCACGATGATCTCCCGCACGGTGCGTTCCGGACAGCCGATGGCGCGCAGGTTCGCCATGTAAACGCGGTAATCAGCGGACTCGACGCCGCTCCAATGGAACGGAGCGGTCACCGTGAGTACTTGCAGGGGGGATTCGACGACGACCTTGCGGGTGCGGAGGACGCGGTTGGTCAGATGTTGCAGCGCGCCGTCGGGTTTGGGCGGGCGGCCCCGCGCCACCAGGGCCCAGGCGACCACCCAGGCCAGCGCCAGGTTCACGATCAATGAGAGGCGCAGCATCGCCACTGCGATGGGCGGCCGAGTTGGCTCGGCGGATGGGCGTTGCGAGTTCACAGCCGGTTTACGTTGGTCACCCATTGGCCTGCTTGCTGGAGGTAGCTGGCAAAAACTTTCGGCCCGAGCAGTTCGCTAACCTGTGGCACAATCGTCATGGTCACGGCTTCGAGGCGCTCGGAGCGGGCGTCGGTCGCGAGCGATTTGTCGTCGCGCACGCGTCGGACTTCTTCGCGGGCCAGTTGCTGGATGTCGTAGAGCGTGTGGGCGGTCGCCTTCGGCACTTGGTTTTCCTCGGCGAAGTGATGGATGGTTCGGTAGTTGCCATCGCGGAGCAGGAGCGCTTCGGTAAAACGGTCCTCGCCCAGGATGGCGCGCAGCCGCGTGTCCATGATCTTCTCGCGAGCTTCCTTCTGCGCCTCTGTTTCAGCATCATCCAGGTCCAGCATTTCCCAGCCGAGCGGCCAGACCTCGGTTTGGGCCAGGGCGATCTGGCGCAACTCGCCCGCGGTGGGCTTCACTTCCTCCAGGCTGTCGCCGCTGAACAAGTGCCCGATGAGGCGTTCCGCCGCGCCGACGCGGGCGCGAAACTCCTCGAACTGCGCGGGGGAAAGGATCGCGCGCAAGTCACGCTCGATCTCATCGCGCCGGCGCATCAACTCGGCGTAATCCTCGTCGAGCAGAATATCGCGCACGTGCCACCGCACCTCATCCTTGGCTTCCTCAACGCGACCCAACAAACCGACAGCACGCTGGAACTGCTCCTCCGATATGTCCCCGAGCAAGACCCGGCAAAGCAATTGGCCCTCGCCAAACGCGTCGCGCTGCACTTCGGGCGACCAGGAGACGTCGAGCAGTCGATGCACCAGTCCGGCGAGCTCTTTCCTGAGTTGCAGCAACCCGGCTTCGCGGGCGCGCTCAGCCGCCACGCGCCGCGGGCCGTTTAACCAGTACGATGAAGGGTAATCCTCGCGTTGTTTGGCCGCTTCGTAGCGATCCCAAACGTCCGCGACGATGATGTCGCGAATGGTCCGATCCGGGCAGCCGGCCGCACGGAGGTTGGCGACGTAATCGTCGTAGTTTGTGGATTCAAGTTGCCGCCAGTGAAAGCCGTTCGTGACAAAACTGGTCTCAGGCGGAAGATTTGTGGTAACGCGAACGAGTTCTGTTCGCAGCGACGAGGAGTCGGGGTGCGGTGCGGTCGGCAGAGCGGGCGGGCGCAACAAGTGCAACGCCGCCACCGCCAGGGCGATATTCGCCACGGCCGAAGAAGTGAGGGCCAAACCGGATTTCATCGGGATCGCTTGTCAGCCATCATCGCCCCTGAAGAGCGTCAGCGCCGCTTGAGTTTTGTCACGTCGCTGAAGGCGTTGGTATTGGCGGCGTGCTTGCGCAGAAACGCCTGCAGCTCTGCCGTGCTGGCGGCGAGCACCAGATCGCCGTCACCCGACTCCCCGACCGGCTTGGGCACGATGACATGGCGGATGGCGTTCGGGTCCGCCTCCACCAGTTTTTTCAGCCAACCATAATCCAGCAAGGCCAGGTCAAACGTCGGAGCGATGGCGTCCACGCGCAGCAGGTAATGCGGCGGGATGCCTTCACCCTCCCGGTTGCGTGGCAGGCAGTCGAGGAAGCGCCGGTTGTCGAGTGTGAATAAACGGGTGTCGAACTCGGTGCGTTTGCCGTCACTGTCCACGATCGTGAGCTTGTACGCTTGACCCTCGAGTTTCTCGAACTGCCAGAACTCGTTCGTGTTGGCGCCTGGTTCCGTGCTTTGCCAGGCGCCGAGCAGCGCGGGATCGAACACCAGGTCCTTGGCGGTGTACCAGGGATACACCGATGTGACGACACAGCCGGCCAAGAGGAAGGTTCCGAGCAGACACCCGAGACCAACCGATTTCGAGTAGCTGGCGGGACTTCGGATTGATGACTGTTTCATGGTTCGATGTTCGTGGTTGAATGTTGAATGTTCAATTTTTCCTCTGGGTTACCGGGCCTGTTCCTTCATCGCCTCGGCGTACGGTTTGCCGTCGAGCAAAACCTGTTTGATGCTGGCGTGGCCGGAGGCTGGGATGACCGCCTGCACAGTGAGTTTGCCACTGGGATTCCCCGTGCCTTCGCGGACGAAGTATCTCTCCAGGCCGTATTCCACGTGAACCGCGTTTGAGCGGTTCCACCAGGCATGGGTGCTGCGGCCTTTGACCAACAGTTCGCCCGCTGCTGGTTGAAGCCCATTCGTGCTGGCCCGTGCCACGACGTAGAACTTCCCTTGCGGTTCGAGTGCGACGAACACCTTGGTGCCGGCCGGCAGGTCCTTGTTGACCGGCGGCGAGAACAAGTTTGTGGGCACACTGCTGATCTTGTAGTTGAGAATCAGGTAGTCCCCTCGCAGCAAATCGCGCGGGTCCACGCGTTCGGTTTCCAGGAGGATGGGAGCGCCTTCGCGGAGCCCGCGTTCCTGAACGGCCACCGTGTAGAGCACCCAGGCACTTTGCAGCGCGAGGACGAGGATGAACAGGTTTCGCTTCATGATGTCGCCTGCGCTCCGGGTTTGGTGACCTTGATTTGCCGCATCAGCTTGCGTCGCTTCTTTTCGAGATAGACGCCGAATACGATCAGAAACACGCCGGACACGACGAACATCATCCCGGTGAACGCCATTGTGCCGAACAGCCCGATGTAGGCCGCGATGATGTCGAGCGCGATGAACACGACCCCAAGGTTCACGAGGAAGGAGGACCGCTCCTGTAAGCCCACCTGGATTTGCAGCAGGCAGAAGACGAAGATTGCTATCGCGGCGCCCGCGTTCACCGGCGTGAACGCTTGACCCCAACTCCAGGTCTGTTCATGTGGGGCATAGAATGCCCCGACGAGAAGGCCCGCCGCAAACGCCAGCGTCAACGCCCATGTCCACCGCCATTGCCGATTCAACTCAAGGTTCTTCACGCCTAGCGCCACGAACACCAAGGCGCCGACTGCCAGCAAGGGGAAAACCCAGGGTGCGGGAACAGTGTCGCGGTGGTAGCCAGACATGAAACCCTGCCACGTGAGCGGATAGCTGAACACCAACAGTGCCAGCATTCCGAAGCGCTCGGTCATTTTGGCAAACGACGCGAACGCACCGCGTCGCAGGGCGTAGCCAATACCCAAGTAAACCAAGCCAAGCAGCGCATAGGCGAGCACCTGGGATTCGTCGTGCAGGCAAATCAGGCTGCCCTGTTCATTCACTTCCATGCCGAACCAGATGCCGAACGCCAGCAAAACGAGCAGGTGCTGAACTCCAGATTTCAACAGCCACGGCAGCGCCGCGATGCCCACCCACCAGAGCAGGATCGCGTTCGGGGGACGCGAGACAAGATGGTAGATTTGCCCGACGAGCGCGATGTTGCCGAGGAACAGCAGTGAGCCGGCGAGATGCAACGCCTCACCGGTCTTGCGGTAGTCCTGCCGCACCTCGCGCAGCCACCACCCGACGCCGTGGGCGGCGAGCATCAGGCCCAGGCCCGTCCCCAGCTTCACCCCGCGCGGGATGTCGTCCCAGTTCGATGCGATGAGCAGGACGATCCCCGCCGCGACCAGCACGGCGCCGACGAACGAGATGATGGCGAGGAAACGGTTGCCGTCTTCCTTGAGCTTGAAATGCTCAACGATCTTCTGACGTTGTTCGTCGGTGATCAGACCGCTCTCATGCAGCTTCTGGATATCGGCGTATCTCATGCGAACCTCAGGCCGGTTTGGCGTTGGCTGACCCGCGGCGCCTGGAATGAAACCATGGGGGCGCGGCCAGTGGAAACACACTTTGCTACGCGGGCGACGCGCTCCTGCACTGTTCGGTATCTCAGCATGCGGCGGCAGAATAGCGGGAAGCAGGCCGAAATGGTAAATCGAAAAACCTGGCCACGCATTGGCTGCGGCGATGGCGGCTCCCTGAAGCCGAAGACCCAGAACGCCTCCGCGTCAGTCAAGGTCGGGCTCACGCCAAGTCAGCCTGGCCTGGGTCGGGTGTGTTGGGCCAATAGGACAACCACCCGGTGTTCTGGAAGAAGAGCCGCAGCGTGGATTCCTCCGTCACCAGTACACCCGGGCTAAGCGCGCTGGCTCTTCTTGAGTAGTTCGCCTGTGGCCCGAATGATGTCCTGCAGTTGGAAGGCCAGGTCTCCGCTTTTAAAATAATCTCCGGCCAGTTCGCGTCGCTTACCCTCGCGGCTGATGCGGACCAGTTGCTTGGAAACGTCCTGCATCTGCTGTTCCGTGGGCCATTGAATGCGGCTACGGTCGGTCCGCGGCGGGGAGAGGAAGAGGGGTCGGTCGGTCGGGCCGGATCTCATCTGAGGTTGGGCCCGGTTGACTTTGCCGTTCCTGTTGTTGGTCGCCAATTGCGCGGTTTTCATAATCGTTTCCGTTGCGTGTCCAAGCCGTGGCAGGGGAATTCCACCTGGCGGAGCCGGTTTGTTCCCCCATCGCACGGCGTAATATAGCACATCCGGGCAACTGCGCTTTGCGAGGGGCAAGAGGTCGAAAGAGATGTGAAGGCGAGGTTCGATCGGCCTACGGTTGCGAACGGGCTTGAAACGTGAGGTCTGGCCGACGTACAGTGCGGCTGAC
>CAYJNU010000298.1:0-2062 GCA_964371005.1 uncultured Verrucomicrobiota bacterium
GCCTACGGACGCTCCGCCGGTGATCCGATTGCGGAAATGGTGCGGACATGGCTTTGCCTTACCAAGCGGCAGAAAGAGCTTGAAGCGCTGTGCCAGAAAATTGTCGTTCGGCTGGCCGGGCCACCCCCGACGTTTCAGAGTTTGGGCATTCCGCCAGAGCATCAAGAAGACCCGCGTGCGCCGCAGTATCTGCGGCAGAAAGAAAACGAGTGGCAAGCGGACGCCTTCACCAAGCTGGCCGAAGTTGAAGCCCGGTTGAAGCCCTTTTTCAGGTTGTCGGATGGGGAAGCCGAGAAGAAGTTGACAGACTGCAACGACGCGGAAACCTTCGCCTACTTCAAGCAGCGGGATTCTCTCCATGCCCGGCTGGCAGAAGAAACCCGCAAGCTGCCGTCGCTTTGGCAAGCGGCGTTTGAAACGGACCCGGAGCGCTGGTTCCGGAAAGTCGCCGATACGGTCAAAAACGAGATTGGCGCACAAGCCCAAGACACCTACTCGTTGCACGGCGCTGTTTGGCGGTTGGCGCCGCTGCGGCCAGCGAAGACCGTCAACGGCGTGCCCCACTACACAACGAAGTCGCCGGTGATTCCTGAGTTGCCCTACACGTTGCCCCAGATTTGCAGGCTCCTAGATGATGCTGGGCATAGACCTTCCGGGATGACTGAAGAGGACTGGCGGAGGCGCGTGAGGACAATCCTCACAGATTTGGGTTTGAAACAGGCAAAGGCCCAAAGACGAAGCGGCTCATCTCAAAAAAGGCTGCCGCCGGCCACTTTGGGCTTGCCGGCCAACTTTGGAAAACCTGCCTTTTGGAGACGCTGCGATTTGGGGCACTTACTCTGGGAAGCGCGAACCAACTATCGTCGGCTGCTGCATCGCGCTCATCCCGACAAGGGCGGCGACACAGAGACACTTCTGCAAGCCATGCAGCTTTGGCGCAACGTCCAGAACGCTTTCAAGCGGCACGGCTACACGCTCCCCTAGAAGCTCTCTGCTCTCGTTTGGGCAACGGACAATTCAAAAGACGAATTGTCCGGCACGCAAATCACCCTCTTTGGCTGGCGTAGGCGCAAAGCGCGCTTACGCGGCTTCCGTTTCCCGGCAAGAGCGGGCCGCGAACAATTTTGCCGGGGAGTGGAGAAGTCAAGGCATGACGATGAGCATAGACAAGGTTTACAGCCCGGCGGAAGCGGGCCGGGAGTTGAATTGCTCAGCAGCCACGGTGAAGCGCATCGCGGTGGAGATCGGCGTCCAGCCGATCCTCACACAATCGGGAGCACGCCTGTTCACCGGCGAGCAAGTGGAACGTGTCCGCACGGAGAGGGAACGCCGGGCGCGGGAGGCGGCGCGATGAACGGGCCGCTTTGGGACACGAAGACGCTTTGCGAGAATCTGCGTGTGTCGCAAGTCATGGCGTGGAGGATGCGCGTTGAAATGGGCTTACCCTTTCTGCGGTTGGGGCGCGCGATTCGATACAAACCCGAAGCGGTGGAGGCGTGGTTGGCGAAGCGCGCCTGCAACATCGGAGGCATCGGCGAGGCCGGCGAGGAGATCACGCAATGAAGCCGCAGCAAAGTGCCGTCATCCTCTCGGTGCTGCTGGACGCGAACGGCGGCTGGGTGTCGGCGCTGGCGTTGCATGAGCGGAGCGGTTCGTTGTGCGTCCATTCCCGGATTGCCGATTTGCGGAAGCAGGGCCACGTGATCGAAAACCGGACGCGCAGAGAGGCCGGACGTTGCATTTCGGAGTATCGCTACATCGTCGGCCCCGATTCACCGCCGAAAGCATTGGAGAGGGCAGGCGCGGTTGCTGCCAGCGAATCCGCGCCCACGCCAACGGGACAAGCCGAGTTTCCCCTGCCAATCGCCCCGGCGTCAAGTAGCTGGCCGGACTGACATGCCTATCAAGCTTCCATCCGGCGCGAAAAATGACCGCTCCTATGGTTGACACGCTGACCATTTACGGAGACTGGCCGCTGCGAACGAAGCTTCCCGGCAGACGGAAGCTTGCACTCGCCGAGGGGGTGAGGATTTGGGCAGACACGTCGGGAGCAATCTTGCAG
>CAYJNU010000298.1:2072-10284 GCA_964371005.1 uncultured Verrucomicrobiota bacterium
GCAGCGGGCCGAGTGTTCTCTGCCGCGCCTGCTGTTCGGACACAACGGAAAGGCGCTCGCAAACCAAGGCCAGCTTGACGCCGGGCTTTGCCAACTCCACGCAGAACTGAGCCGGATTGCCGATGTGCCGGACGTTGCCGAGTGGCAGCCGTGGCGCGTGGACTTGGCTTGGAATTTCGACTCGCCGGCGCGTCCACTGGTTCTGGCGCACGCGCCCTTGCGTGTGCCAGGGATTCAGAGCGAGGGCACACTTCATCCCGGCTGCAACGGAGTTTCCTGGCGTGGGGCGAAGTCGCGCTTCGTGGTTACACTGTATGACAAAGCCCGGCAGATGCGCTTGTCGGGTTCGGTACTTCGCGCCGAGATTTCCCTGCGGGGCGAGCAACTGTCCCGACGCCTTTCGGGAAGCGGTTGGCGCGACTTCACAGCCCTCTGGCGCACGTATCGCAACATCATGGTAAGCATTCCACCGATTCAGAAGCCCACGAAGGCCGCCCACTGGCAGGAGGCCGTAGGCGGGGAGGCGCTGGAGGTTCGCCAGCGTGTTCTGGCTCGACTAGCGCACAAACCGGGCGGAACATTCCGGCGCTACCGGCGCAGGATCGAAGCCGCCGCCGCCCAACTGCCCGAGACCTTTTCATGGGCTGCGGTCCTGCCCGTGGCTGGGCCGCCGCCGCCCATGAATGTTGAACCGCGTAAACAGTTGCTCGGTCGTCGCGGTGAAGCGAGCGCACAAACCTGTTCAGGTTTTGAATTTAGAACAGGCAGGCGCAATTTGAAAAATGGGCTTGCAACGACATATACCTGTGATATACTCCATTCCAATGAGACGTTGGACGGCAAAAGCGATTCGGCAACTGCGAGAGGCGGCGGGCCTGACGCAGACGCAACTGGCCGACTGGCTGGGCGTCGTACCGATGCACGTCAGCCACCTGGAGCAGGGCATCCGGCCCCCGGGCAAACAGACGGCGCGGCTATTGACGCTGCTGGCCGCACGGGTGGAAGCCGACGCTGGCAAATCCGTCCGGTCGAAGCGGAAGACAAGCGATGAACACAACAAGCCTGAATGACGTTGCTGGTAATGCAGGACCAGCGGCGACGGGGAAACAGATCGAATCCATCGTGACGCCGGCAGCGAAACCGAAGGCAGTGGCCTTTGAGCGCATCGGTGACAGCCTTTACCGGCGCGGCGGCGTGATTTTCGCCCGTGTCCGCGTCAACGGGCGGCGCACGTACCGCAGCACCGAAACCAGCGAGCCGAAGGAGGCGCGGGCTTGGCTGAAGAAGTGGCGGCACGAAGACTTTTTGCTGAAAACCGGGATTGAGCCGAAAGGCGTCACGCTTCACCGGGAGCGCGTAACGGTGGGCGAACTGCTGGACGCCTACGACAAGGCCGGCTGCCCGACCCGCAAGATGCAACAGAAAGCTCCCTACACGGTGCGCGGCGAGCGTTACGCCATGAACCCGGTGCGCGGCTACTTCCGCGACACACCGGCAGCGGCGCTGACGTTGGCCGACTGTGACAAGTATTTCGACTGGCGCAACAGCGGCGGTTACATGACGGAATACAAGCTGCGCGGGCACACTAAGACGAAGCGCACGCGAGGCGGCAAGCGGGCCGTGGACTTGGAGCTTACCGTCTTGGGCAATGCCATGAATCTCGCCGTCCGGCGCGGCGTGTTGAAGGCGAATCCGCTGACGGGCCGGGGCCGCTACACGTGCGCCAACGAAATCCGGCACTGCCGGGAAGTCGCCCCCACGCCGGCGGGTTTGCAGCAAATCGAGCGTTGGCTGCGGGCGCGTAAGGAAGACGCCGTGGCTGACTTGGTTTGCTTTCTGGCCTACAGCGGCCTGCGGATTGGCGAGGCCGTACCGCTCAGTTGGGAAGACGTGGCGTGGGGTGAAAAGATTCTTCACGTGAAACGCGAGAAGCGGGGCATCATGCCGTGGGTGGTGATCTTGCCCGAAATGGAGTCGCTCCTAAAGGCAATGAAGACCCGGGCCGTGAGCTACCTGCTATTCCCTTCGCCATTTGACCCAAACAAGCCGCGTGAGATTTCGGCGCTACGCCATCGCATCACGTCGGCCTGCAAGGCGCTGGACATCGGGCACGTCACGCCGCACGGGTTGCGGAGTTACTTCGTGACGCAATGCCGGCAGAGCGGGCTGAGCGATGCCGAGATTGCGATGCTGATTGGCGACAAGACCGGCCCGTCGCTGATTGCTCAGGTCTATGGCGACCTGCGGCCCGATCATCTGCTGGCACAGGCGCGGCGCATCCGCCTGACGGCCAGCGTGGGCGCTGGACGCGACAGCAGCGCGAGTATGCCCGTTTGTATGCCCACCTTGCCCGACGCTCAGGGAGCTTCACCGAGTTTCGCCGCCGCTTCTGGTGTTGCAGAACTCGCGGTTAACTAGGCAAGAAATGAAATTCAGTGAGTCACCAGAAGCAAGGGTTAGTGAGCGCGGCGTTCCTACGGATCAGAAGGTTTTTGGTTCAACTCCAAACGGGTGCGCCATTCAGAATCAAGGAGTCATAGGACCATAGAGAAAAGCATGCGCGCGCTGGTGTGAACCAATCTGAACGACGGTGGCGATCGGTAGGCGCGAGATCTGCCTCAATTCTCCTCCATTTATTCCGAGTTCTTCGCGGCCGTGCGCTCGACTTCCATCTCGTAGCTCCATTGATCGAAGTAGAGGTTTTGCCCGTCCACCTCGACTTCACCGCGCTGGAAATCGGCTGGCTCAGAACGCAAGGATGGCTTCGGCGGGAACAATTCCCGGCCCCAGTCGAGGTTCACGATCAGCCGGTAGCTGTCCTGGTGGCCGCAATAGAAGTCGGCAATGCGCGGATCCTCGGACGCTTGCACGCCATAGGAAGCGTCGGCGGGTAGCCAACCCCACGGCGCAATATAGATCTCGGCCCAGTCGTGCATCCCCCAATGGTCACCGGGCTTGGTCTCGAAACCGCTTTGCCAGCGTGCCGGAATGCCGGCGATGCGGCACAGGGTGACGAACACGGTGTTTTGAACACCACAATCGCCGCGGCGGGAGGTGAAGCCTTTGAGTGCCAGCGAGGGAATGATGCAGTACTCGTCCTCCGCGTTCCACGGGATGTTCGCACTCACCCACCGGAACAGCTTGCGGGCCTTGGTGAGCGCGTTGGTTTCGTGGCCGATGATCTGCGCCACCTGCTGGCGAATCTCCGGCGGGAAGACGATGTGCGGGGGACGCTCATCCAAGTAGGCGCCGTTCCAATCCGGCGGTAGCGGCTGCACCTGGGTTTCGTCGAGCTTGGGATAATAGGCGAACGAGGCGTATTCGAAGACCAGCTTGAACACCAACGGTTTCGTTGGGTCAACGGCCTGTTGCTCGAAATAGACCGTGCGCTGTGCACCCCCGCTGACCGGATTTCCACCCGCACCATTCGGTGAAACTTGCTTTGGCTCCGGGATGGCCTGGAGGAGTCTGACGTCGCGCTGCTGGCGATACTCCTGGGGATAGGGCAACCACACGCGCACCCGAGAACCCGGCTTGATCGCTGGGGTATTGCTGTGAATCGTCAGCGTGTGGGTGAAGCGGTGATGGATGGGCTGGACTTCAATTTGGCTGGTTCGCTCGGCCTCCTCGACGATCGCCCTGAGATGATCAGTGAGTTTCCATTTGGCTTCGGCCGGCGCGTTGCCGGCTTTCGCACGGCGACTCTTCGCTTCTTCGTTGAACAAGAAGATGTTTTGAGGCTCGCGTCGGAAAAACAACTTCCGTCCGTCAACCATCCGAAAGCGGGCACGGCTGGCCCTGGCCCAGCGTTCCACTTCCTGCGCGGTGGCATCGGGGATTGATCTTCTGACCTTGGCCAGCAGCGCTTCCGCATCCAGCGAATACTCGATCCGCATCCGATGGATGATGTCCAGGGTTTCGAGGCGAGCGCGGCGAGCGTCGGGAGCGCCTTGGTCCACATTGGCCGCGAGAATCGTCTCTGCCTCCTTGAATCGCCCGGATTTCAGGAGGCCCTGGGCTTTAACCACAACGAGGTCTTTTGAGGTGAAGGCGAGGGAGGCCGCTGTGGGCTCGCTGGCAGAGGCAGAGATAGCCGCGCCCATGGCCGTGATGTTGAATACGAAAACCAGCAGTGAGATCGATTTCATCCTGTAACTTGCCTTGCCGACCTGCCGCGGAAGTCCAGCGGCTGCGCGGCAGTCGTAGATGTGCGAATCAGCGGATTGCTCGGCGGTTCCAACATTGGAGGCCGAGTCTAAAACGTTCACAGCGGGAACACCAAATCCAAATTGCCCGGCGGTCGGCAGTTGGCACGAGGGTTTGCCCCGCATGAGACAAAACGAGTCGTCCCAGATGACGACCCTGTGCAGCAGGGCTCGAACATGGCTGGTCTTCTCGGTCCCGACTTCAGATGGATCGCTCGTAAGGCGGCGCAGTGCGCAGCCGCAGATCCTCGACGGAATCGCCAAGAGTGAAGTGGCCTGGGCTCGGACAATCGTGGCGAGCCAGACCGAGCGCTCAGCGCAACAAGCGCGTCGGCTTCGAGCGGTTCAGCCGAGTGGAAGCTGAGAGTTACTTGCGCCGCCAGCACTGCTCGATTTCTTCGAGCGAGCGCCCCTTGGTCTCGGGCACGATTCGCCAGACGATTAGCAGCAACAGCACACAAAAGGCAGCATAGGTGTAAAACGGGAAGGCGTGGTTGAAGGTCTTCACGAACCAGGATTCCTTCGCGTCGAGGATGGGGAAGGATTGCGTTACCGCGTAATCGGCCAGCCAGAGGAAGAAGGTTGCCAGACCGAGGGCGCGCCCGCGAATGGCCGTGGGATAAATCTCCGAGAGGATCACCCACGTCACCGGTCCGACGGAGAGGCTGAAGCAGCCGATGTAAAGCAGGATGAACCACAGCATCGTGTGGCCGGCGGCGCTGGGATCGCTCATTCGCTGCGCCAGCAAACCCATCGCGACCAGGCTGACACCCATGCCGGTCGCGCCCACAAACATGAGCGGTTTGCGTCCCCATTTATCCACCGTGGCGATGGCGATGAGGGTAAAGAGCACGGCGGCGCCGTTGATGACGAATTGCTGCAACAAACCGGCATCCACGCCGGTCGAGGCGCTCAGGCTCTTGAAGATCGTGGCGCCGAAGTAGAGGAAGACGTTGATGCCGGTGACCTGCTGGAGGATCGCCAGCGAAATCCCTACGATCAACGGCAACCGCAGCGTGCGTGAAAAGAGCTCGCCCCATGTGCCGCGCTCTTGGGCAAGCGCGCCTTTGATCGCAGCGAACTCGGCTTCTGCAAAGCCGCTGCCCGCCACGCGGGTCAGAATCTCGCGGGCCTTTTCCTCGCGCCCTCGCTCAATGAGCCAGCGCGGACTTTCGGGAATCGGCACGAGCAGCAGACCAAAAAAGATCGCGGGCACGATGCCCGCGCCGAACATCCAACGCCAGCCGGTTTGCGTGAGCCAGGCTTGAACCTCCGCTTGCGCCGGATCGCCCTTCGAGTGGGCGATAGCGTAATTGACGAGCGACGTGGCCGCGATGCCGCCCACGATCGCGATCTGATTCACCGCCACCATCCGCCCGCGAATGTGAGCGGGCGTGATTTCGGCGATATACATCGGGGTCGAGATCGAAGCGATGCCAATGCCCACGCCGCCGAAGAAACGGAAGAAGATGAACGTCCAGATGTCGTGCGGCAACGCGGTGCCGATGGCCGAGGCCATGAACATGAATGCGGCGAGAAACATGGCCGGCCTTCGCCCAAAGCGGTCGGAAACCGATCCGACCAGCAACACGCCTGTGGCGCAGCCGATGAGCACACAACCCGAAGCCCAACCTTTCATGAAGTCGCTCAGGCCAAACCGCGCGGTCAGCGGCTCGATGGCTCCGGAAATGACGCCGGTGTCATAACCGAACAGCAGCCCGCCAAGCGTGGCAACCAGGCAAATAGGGACGAGATAAGAGAGGTTCGCCTGGACCGGTCCTGCGGGCCGGTGGGCCTTTGCGGTTGGCACAGTTGTTGGCATAGGGTTTCAGGCGCTGTTCCGGAGGCTTTGAACATGGCTTCGATTTTTCATCGTGAAGGCCACCGCCGCGCTCCGCCTTAAGCGATTATACGCCGCCTTATGACACTCCCGGTCAAAGGCCATTCTGGACCGGGCTTCCCGTTCTAGCGAACGCGGCTACGTCTTCAATAGCGCCTTGCAGGCTCGGCGGAGACTGCCCAAACCCTTGGTGGACCTCGCCTCGATGTAGCAGCGGATGAGCGGCTCAGTGCCACTGGCGCGGAACGCGACCCATTCTTGTTTCGGCAGCAGGAATTTGTAGCCGTCCGTGGTGATGAACTTCTCCACTTTAAATGGTCCGATGGCGTCCAACCCGGCGGCGAGCTTGCCGAGAATGGCGTCCTTTTGCTCGGGGGCGATGCGCAGATTCAGGCGGTCGGTGTGGAACTCGCCGGTTTTCTTTTCGAGCGCCTGCAGAATCTGTTTCAGCGACTTGCGCGCGGTGGCAACCAACTCGACCATCAACAGACAGGCGAGGATGCCGTCCTTTTCGGGCACGTGACCTTTGACGCTCAGCCCGCCGGATTCCTCACCGCCCACGATGACCGCCTCGCTTTCCATGAGCGCGCCGATGTATTTAAACCCGACCGGTGTCTCGTGGACTTTCACCCCGAGCAGCTTGGCCACCGCATCCACTTGATGGCTGGTGGGCACGGTGCGCACGACGCTGCCGGTCCAGCCGCGATTCTTCTTCAAGTGGTAGAGCGTCAGCGCGAGAATCTGATTCGGTGTTAGCCACGTTCCATCGGCATCGACGACTCCGAAGCGGTCGGCGTCGCCATCCACGCCCACGGCGAGACGCGCTTTGCCGGCTTGGACCCAAGCGGCCGCCTCGGCCATCCCGGCGGCGTCCGGCTCGGGATGATGCCCGCCGAACAGCGGGTCTGCGTTGGCGTGGAACACGGTGACTCTGGCGCCGGCTTCTTCGAGCAACCGGTCAAGGTAACCGCGTCCCGTGCCATGGCGGATTTCCACCGCAACTTTGAGTTTCGCCTTGCTGATGACCGCGAAGTCCACGAGTTGGCGAATCTTCTTGAAGTAGGCGGGCAGGGGATCGAACACGGGACACTGGAACGTGCCGACGGCCGCCGCCTTGAAGGTCCAGCCCTCGGCCTGGCGCCGCGCAATGTTCGTCTCGATCTGCTGCGTGACTTCCGGGCGCGCCGGGGCGCCGTCCTCGGTGGAAAACTTCAGCCCCTGGTAATCCGACGGATTGTGGCTGGCGGTCATGTTGACGCCGCCGATGGCTTTCCGGACGCGGATGTTGTGCGCAACGACCGGCGTGGGCGTATCGCGGTTGCAGAGCAACGGTTCGAGGCCATTGGCCGTGAGCACCTCGGCGACGGCCAGCGCAAACTCGCGTCCCAGGAAGCGTGTGTCGTAGGCGAGGATGACCACGGGCTTTCGTTTGGCGATTTCGGATTTCGGATTCGCGCGCTCGGCCACGAGGTAATCCGCCACGCCTTGGGCGGCGACACGGACGTTGTCAAAGGTGAAATCGCGGGCGATGAGGCCGCGCCAGCCGGAGGTGCCGAACTTAATGATAGTCACGAGGATAAGTGCTGCGGTTTCCGGGTCGCGTCAAGTGGTTAGGAGCGTGGGCTGCTGGAAGGAACGCGCCTCATGCTGCCGGCCTAGCTTTTCCAATCAAACGCGCGCTTCTTCACCGCGTAAATGTAGCCGACGAACAGGATGCCGAGAAAGGACACCATCGAACCGAGGATGACGTTGCGCATGGCTGGCTCCTGAAGCATGTCCCGGTAGATGGCCGACCACGGATAAAGGAACACCACCTCGATGTCGAACAGAATGAACAGCATCGCGACGAGGTAGAACTTCACCGAGAACCGCGCCGAACCCGGGCCGATGGGGAGCATGCCGCATTCGTAGGCGGTATCCTTCATGCGGCTGGTTCGGGCGCGCTTCCCCAGCACCTGCGAGAGGATGATCATGCCAGCGGTTGCGCCGACCGCGATCACCGCCAACATCAGCACGCCGAGGTACTGCGAGAATTGCGAGTGTTCCATCGCCGCGAACTTAGGAATGGCGTTGCTTCTTGGCAAGGCGAATTGACAGCAAAGCGACTACCCCCTCACGGCGAGTGACAAAGTCTGCGGGCGGGAGAGAGGGGTGATGTGCCCGGATA
>CAYJNU010000299.1:0-10273 GCA_964371005.1 uncultured Verrucomicrobiota bacterium
ACGCTGTCCTGGGCAACGACCTCCTGCTCGGCACGTTCACCTACAGCAACAACCTGCCGGTGGGCGGCTTCAACTTCCACACGCAGATGGTCACCCTGCCGATCAATGGGTTGGCGGGCACGCTGCGTTTCGTCGTCGAAACCGACACGGGCAACGGCGTCATCGAACAGTCGGAAGCCAACAACGCCGCCATCGCCGCCTCGGTCACGACCGTGCCCGCGCAGCTCACGCTCGCGATCAGCGCGGCGTCCGTGCCCGAGAACGCGTCCAACCCGAACGTCTCCTGCACGGTCACGCGGAACGGTTCGCTCGCGGCCAGCCTGACGGTCAACCTGACTTCCTCCGACACGACCGAAATCGTCGTGCCGGCGACGGTCACGATTCTCCCGGGCGCCGCCTCGACCTACTTCAACGCCACCGTTCAGCAGGACGGCCTGTTCGACGGCAACCAAACCGCGCTCCTCACGGCGACCGCGACCGGCTTCATCCAGGCGACGAACTCCATCGTGGTGGTGAACACCGATGTGCCCACACTCACGCTGGTGCTGGCGCGCCATGAGTTGATGGAGGGCGAAAGCACCACAGCCGTCGTGACGCGGCAGAATGTCGGCCCCGCTGCACTGACGTTGAACGTGGCCAGTTCTGCTGCCTCACAAGTCACCGTGCCCTCGACGGTGACCATCCCGGCCAACGAGGTGTCCGCGGTGTTCACGGTCAACGCCGTGGACGACACGTTGATCGAGAAGACCAACACGTATTCCATCTCGCTAACTGCCGCGGGCTACAACCCGAGCGGCACCACCGTGACGGTGGCTGACAACGATGTTCCGACGGTCGCGCTCGCGCTCGCGTCCCACAGCGTCAGCGAGAACGCGGGCCCAAATGCCACGACGGGCACGGTCACACGCAATCCGGTCAGTCCGCGCGCGGTGGTGGTGGCGCTCTCCACCAGCGATCCCACGACCGCGCTGGTGCCGGCAACGGTCACCATTCCCGCCGGTCAGACGAAGGCGAACTTCAGCGTGTCCGCCGTGAACGACACGCTGGTGGACGGCGCACAGACCGCGACGATCCTGTGCGACGTGCTCGACAGCCTCACGGGCGAAGCGATTCGCGCCGGCACGCCGGACACGCTGCAGGTGACCGACGACGATGGCCCGACGCTAAGCCTGCAAGTCGCCGTGGATGTCGTGGGCGAGGGCCTGAATCCGGCGACGACAGCCCGGGTCACACGGAACACACCAACAGCAACCAATCTGCTCGTTAATCTGGTTTCGAGCGACACGACCGAAGCCACCGTGCCCGCGACCGTCGTAATTCCAGCCGGCACCAACGCCGCGATCTTCCCGATCACATCCATCAACGACGGAATCACGGACGGCAACCAGACCGTGATTCTCACGGCCAGTTCCGGCAGCTTCACGGGCGGTTCCGACACCCTGGTCGTCAGCGACTCCGACTTGCCGGACCTCGTGGTGCGCGAAGTCAACGGACCGGCGGAGGTCAAGACCGACGAGCCGTTCAACATCTCACTCCGCATTGAGAATCAGGGCCGCACAGCGGCGGGGACGAACTTCGTCCAGCGCATCTTCCTCTCGACCGATCCGATCATCGGCGACGATTCACTGCTCCGACAGATGGCGTTTGTTGGCAGCATCCAACCGGGCGCCGGATTCAACCAGACGATCCAGGTCACCGCGCCGCGGACCATCGGCGACTACTACTTGGTGGTGGCGGCAGACGTGAACAACAACGTTTCCGAGTTGCTCGAAAACAACAATGCCGCCATCTCTGCCACGCCGCTCCACGTGGATCCCGCCTACACGGCCACGGTAATTGCGGACATCGAGCGCGCGCCGGCGGGCACGCCGATTCCGCTGCGCGGCCTGGCCACCCGCACCGGCACAGGCCTGCCCGCGGCGTTCGAGTTGGTGAATCTTCATGTCACCGTGCGCGGTACGAAACGCACGTTCTCCGCGCTGACCGGTTCGGACGGCAGCTACACGGCCACGTTCACGCCGTTACCGGGTGAAGCGGGTGTTTACTTCGTGGCGGCCGGCCACCCCGGCGTCGCGGACCCGCCGGCACAGGACTCGTTCGCGCTCTACGGCATGAAGGTGGCGACCGTCGGCGACCTCCATGTCATCGAAGGGTCAAGCGCCAGCAGCTCGACGACCGTCGAGAACCTGAGCACAGTGCCACTCACCGGACTAACGGTGACGGTGTTGACCAATCCGCCGGACCTCATGGTCACGGCCAACCTGAGCACGAACACTTTGCCCGGCGACAGCACGATCCAGCTCGGCTATAGCGTGACCGTGCCGCAGGGCATCGTGATGGGTGGCGTGGCGAGAATCCGCATCACCAGCGCCGAGGGCGTCAGCGCCGACTTCAACCTGCCGATTTGGGTGGACGCGCTCTACGCCCGCCTCTCGGCCACGCCTTCTTCACTCAACGCCGGCATGCGGCGCGGCACGCAGATGTCCGTGCAGTTTGCCGTCACCAACACCGGCGGTCTGGCCACCGGTCCAATCACGGTGCTGGCCCCGCCGGCGCCGTGGTTGAGCATTTCCTCCGAGAGCACACTGCCCCCGCTCGCTTCGGGCGAAGGGACGCTCGTGTCGCTGTTATTAACGCCGGCCGCCGACTTGCCACTCGGCCCATACTCGGGCTCGATCGTGCTGAATTCATCGAACGCCAGTGCCTCCGTGCCGTTCACGTTCCTCAGTCTGTCGGACGAGGTGGGGAGCCTGCGCGTCACCGCCGTAGATGAGTACACTTATTACGCCGAAGGCGCACCGCGGCTGACCAACGCGACCGTAAACGTCGTGGACGTGCTCAGCGGTTCGCTCATCGCCAGCACGAACACCGATGCCAACGGCGAGGTGCTGCTCTCCGGCATCACGGAGGCCTACTACCGGGTGGACGTTAGCGCAGCCGATCACGGCTCGTACAGCAGCACGATCCTCGTGGCGGCGGCACAGACGAACAACGTGCTGGCCTTCCTGCCGCGGCAGACGATCAAGTATATCTGGACGGTCGAGCCGACGACGATTGAGGATCGCACGAAGATCATCATCGAAACGGTGTTCGAGACGGTCGTGCCGGTGCCCGTGGTGACGGTGGAGCCAAACGTGATTGACTTGGCGACGATCACCACGGACGAGGCGCAGGTGGATTTGAAGATTTCCAACCACGGCCTCATCGCCGCCAGCAACTCGCGGCTCTACTTCGGGACGCATCCGGACTGGACGTTGACGCCGCTCATCACCGAGATCGGCGATCTGCCGGCGCGGAGTTCGATGACGGTGCCGGTCAAGATCACCCGCAACACCGGCGGCCAGCCACGGACGCCGCGCGACGGCGGCGGCGGCTGCAACATGAGCGCCGGGCTGCTGTGGGAACTGCTCTGCGGTCCGCAGAACAACACCTACGACGTGCCAGTCGCCGTGGTGAACGCCGGCGGCGGCTGCGGTGGCGGTGGCATCGGCTGGGGCGGTGGCGGCGGCGGTGGCGGCGGCGGTGGTGGCGGCGGCGGCGGCGGCAGCAGTGGGCCAACGTTCACCGGGCCGTCCATCGGCAGCGTCCCGAACCTGTGCGACCCGTGCAACATCAAGAAGCTCGAAGCGATCTTGAAGTGCATCATTGACCTCATCCCGTTGCCGGGCTCGATCGCTTGCGCCAAGGGCGTCTATGATTGCGCGAACAGCATTGCCGAGGATGGCCTGACGTTCATGAATGCCGCCGGTTGCCTGCTCTCGGCAGCGGAGTGCGCCGGCAAGGAAATCCCGATCGTGGGCCAGGTGCTCACGCTGATCAGTTGCTACACGGACTACACCAGCGCGTGCGACGGCTTGCCCGGGCATTCGCCAACAATCGGCAGCAACGTCCGGTCATTTCGCAGCGGCGGCCCGGCGGGCACGCGCAACGTCGTGCCGGCAGAGTTTGCGGACGTCCAAATGCAATTGGACCGTCTCTCCGCCTTGATGTCGCCTTGGACGAATTACTTCGGCAATCCGGTGTGGTTCGAATGCAAGGATACGAACGCGTTCGCGGCGTTCCTGACCGGGTTCCATCAGCGGGCGCAGACCAACAGCGCCGCAGGCACCACGATTTCGGCCGCGGAGCGCGCGGAATTGCTGGCCCTGCCGCTTTGCCCGCCAGTCACCGCCGCGGACGTGAACCGGTTCCTCGACCGCTGGAATCGGACGATGGATTACTACTCCCAGGGCATCTTCAATCTCGGGCAGGTGCCGGCGGGCGGAAACACGGACTTCATCGCCTTCGACGTGCGGTTCAACCTGCTGCGTGAAGCCAACGCAGTCGCGGTGGCGCTCGAAGCCGCAGGCTACACCGATCCGGCCGACGCCGTCCGGTTCGCCCACAACGACCTGGTGGCCACGGTTTCAGGCGACAGTGGTGGCACGTGCGCCAAGGTCAAGCTCCGCCTCGAACAGGAAGCCGTGATTACACGCGACGCCTTCAAGGCCACGCTGGAAGTCATCAACGGGACGGACGACTCGCTCACCGAGGTCTCGGTCGAGGTGGTGGCCCGCAATCGCGCCGGCGAGACGACGACCAGCCAGTTCGGGATTCGTCCGCCCGAGTTGACCGGGCTGTCGGCCGTGAATGGCACGGGCGTCATCGGCGGGCGATCCACGGGCAAGGCCACGTGGATTCTGATCCCCACCGACGAAGCCGCACCCACCGCTCCCGTGGAGCACTTCGTCAGCGGCACGTTGCGCTACAAACAGAACGGCGTGCTGATCACGGTGCCGTTGGCACCCACTTCGATCAACGTGTTGCCGAACCCGAACCTCGTGGTGCGTTACTTCCACCAGCGGGACGTCTTCAGCGACGATCCGTTCACGGATCCCATTGAGCCCAGCATCCCCTATTCGCTGGCGGTGATGGTGAACAACACCGGCTTCGGCACGGCCAAGAACATGCGCATCACTTCAGCCCAGCCGCAGATCATCGAGAACGAGAAGGGCCTGCTGAT
The DNA here is from genome assembly GCA_964371005.1 of uncultured Verrucomicrobiota bacterium. Classification (GTDB taxonomy): domain Bacteria; phylum Verrucomicrobiota; class Verrucomicrobiia; order Limisphaerales; family MWDV01; genus MWDV01. Next base: position 5,003 of record CAYJNU010000299.1, read on the forward strand.
TGACTTCAAGATCATCGCGACCGAAGTCGCCGGGCAAAACCTTACCCCGTCGCTGACGGTGAACTTCGGCGACATCGGGCCGAAGCAGATTGCCATCGGCCGCTGGCTGCTGACCTCAACGCTCCAGGGCTTGTTCACGGAATACAGCGCCACATTCGAGCACCTCGACGATCTCGGGGACAAGCGATTGTCCCTGATCGAAAGCGTGGACATCCACGAGATGATCCATCTGGTGCAGGCAGACCGGACGTTCGAGGACGGCAAACCGGACTTCCTCGTCAACGACGTGCCGGACACGAAGGACTATCCCGACACGCTCTGGCTTAGTTACGGCACCAACATGCCGGTCATCGTGGTGACCAACGCCATCCCGCCAAGCGGGACGCCCTCGGCTGGCGATCTCACCGTGCAACTCACCGCGAACATGGCCGCCGGCTGGACCTATCTGCGCGTGCCCGATCCAGGCAACGGCACGTTCCGCCTCACCCAGATGCGCCGCGCGGACAATTCGATCATCGCGCTGGACAAGAACGTTTGGTCCACAGACCGCACGTTCGTGGGCATGGGCAAGCGGCCGGTGCTGGAGAACATTCTCCATGCGCTGGACTACAACGCGGCCGCGGGCAACCAGACCTACACGCTGGTTTACGAAGTCATCCCGTCGCTCAACGACACCACACCGCCCACCAGCCAGGTGCTCGCCCTGCCGGGACGCAGCCCAGCTACCTTCGGCGTGCAATGGAGCGCCGATGACGACGCTGGCGGCAAGGGCCTGGCCCGCGTGGAAGTCTATGTCTCCGACAACGGCGGCCCGTTCGCGCGCTGGCTCCAGAGCCCGACTGCCGGAGGCGCGATCTTCACCGGTGAGGAAGGCCACACCTACGCCTTCTACAGCATCGCCTTGGACGCCGCCTCGAATCGCGAGGACGCGCCCGCTCTGGCCGACGCAACCACCGTTGCGGACCTCATCAACACGGCGCCGACTCTGACCGTTGCGGCGAATCAAACCGTGCCTGAAGGGGCCACCGTGACGCTCGACAACTCGGCTACCGACGCCGACGTGCCAGCGAATACGCTCACCTTCAGCCTGGGCGCCGGCGCGCCCGGTAGCGCGATCATCAACTCGACCAGCGGCCGCATCACCTGGCCCACGAGCGAAACCGACGGCCCGAGCACGAACGTGTTCAAGGTCATCGTGGCCGACAACGGCGTGCCGCCGTTGAGCCGGACGGGACAGGTCACCGTCATTGTGCAGGAAGTGAATTCTGCGCCGACGCTCGCCGCGATCACCAACCGCACAGTGAACGAGGGCCGCCTGCTCTCCTTCAGCGCGGTGGCGACCGACGTGGACCTGCCGGCGAACAAGCTGACGTTTAGCCTGCCGGGGGCGCCGACCGGTGCTTCGATCAACGCCAGCAATGGCCTGTTCCGCTGGACTCCAACCGAAACGCAAGGCCCGAGCACGAACCAGTTCGCCGTCGTGGTCGCAGACAATGGCAGTCCGAGTCTCAGTGCCACACAACGTTTCACCGTCATCGTACGCGACGTGCTCAGCGACTTTGTGGTGACCGTGGGTTCAACGAATCTGATGGCTGGCGAGAGCAACTCGGTGTCGGTTGGGCTGCGCTCGACGCTGGACCTCACGAATCTCACCTTCACCCTCGAAGTCCCGGGTCCACAACTCGGTAACTTCGTCCTCCAGGGCGTGTCGGCGGAAGTTCTGTCCTCCGTGCTCCAACCCTTGGAGCCAGGACGGTATTCGGTGAGTCTGGTCCTGAATCCGGCGCTCATTTCAGCGGGGACCCGCGATGTGGCTCGCCTGGGCTTCGTCGCGGCTACCGGGACGCGCTCCGGCATTGTGCCGCTGATCGTCTCGCAGGTTGGCGGTTCGCGGGCGAACGGCCAATCGGTCGGCAATCCCGGCGCCGTCTCTGGACGCGTCATCGTCGTCGGCACCGAACCGGTCTTGACGTTGGACCGGGCCACACCCGCCCTGCTGACCATCTACGGCCATCCGGGCAAGGGCTGCGCGGTCGAGTATCGGACCAACCTGACCACGGGGGTCGCGTGGCAGGAAGTCTCGCGGCAGACGCTCGCAAGCCGAATCGTCCCGGTGACCGTCGGCCTGCCAGACATTCTGGGCTTCTATCGGGTCTATGAATTCGCCGCGAACGCGCCGTCGCTGGCGCTACGCCCGAAGGCTGGCTCGGTCTTCACTCTGAGCCTGAGCGGGCAGACGGGCAACCACTACACGGTCCAGACAGCCACGAACCTGAACCCGCCGATCTACTGGTCGCCGCTCTTCAGCTTCTCACTGACCAATAGCCCGCAGGCCTTCGACTGGACCAACCTCGGCGATCCGAAACGGTACTTCCGAGCGCTAAAGCCGTAAGCCGGCCTCGCCAGATTCACGAACCGGCATTTGTGGACCGCACGCCCGCAAGTGCCGGGTGAACGCTTTTGAGCCTCAAGCTCCAAGTTCAGCGACCGCCGGGGCGCGCACGACACCTCCACCACCCAGGTTAACTGAGGAATCGACCTCCGTGCCCGGCAAATGCACGTCTGCCTCATGAATCGGGACAGGCACAAGCTCGTCCACACCAACAGCAAGAACAACGACTTCGCTTGCTTCCTCAAACGGGTCGAGCCCTGCCGCCGCGACCTCACCAACACCGGAAGGAGTTCGCCTTGCCGGCTGACTCAGGCTAGGATCGAAGTGCGATGAGTTCACGAGTCACAATCGAGAGAGTCCAGTTTCACACCGACGGACGAGGCTGGGTGGTGGAGCCGCTCCTGGAGAACCAGATCCCTGCCCAACGGAACGTGCATGTGGTATTCACCGAACCGGGTCATGTGCGGGGTAATCACTTCCATGAACGCACCACCGAGATCATGCTGGCGATGGGCCCGGCCCTGGTGCGATTGCGCGAGGCCGGGGCGGTCCGAGACGTGAGGGTGGCGGACGGCGAGGCGCTGCGTTTCACGTTCCCGCCGGGCATCGCGCACGCCATTCAGAACACCGGCCAACGCCCGATGGTGCTGGTCTCTTTCAACGATTTGCCCCACGACCGCGGCCACCCCGATACTGTCCGTGACTTGCTGATCGAAGGTTGAGGCGGCGCGTCAACTTGACAGCGCAGGACACCCCAGGGATCAACGCGCGGGATGTGCAACCCAGTGGTCAGATCGTGTCCAGCACGGTTTTCGAAACGGAGCCAGAAGTTGCTCGGAGGAGGGCGGGTACCCCAATTTTGCTTGGGAACGCGAGATGGCTTTCACCCGGAAAGTGATGCAGCCGATCAAGCCGGTGAGATGAAGGGGCGGGAAGATTTGCCATAGTTTTGCTTGTCAGGAGAGGCACACGTGGTATGAGATACACGTACAGCATATGCGCCCATTACTGAAGGGTGGTTCAGTCTCCACCGCGAGTCCTGCGAACAGGCTGGTGGTTATGAAGCGACATTCCGGGGCGCTGGCTGTGGTTTGCACATGAAGACGTATCATCACACACCGCCTTCCCGACGCGATCGGGGATTCACACTGATCGAACTCCTGGTTGTCATTGCCATCATCGCCATCCTTGCCGCCATGTTGCTGCCGGCATTGGCGTCGGCCAAGGAGAAAGGCAAGCGCATCTCGTGCTTGAGCAACCTGCGACAACTCGCCGTGGGCGTGAACATCTACGCGCTCGACAATGCCGACCGGGTCTTGCAGGCGCGCTGGAGCGCCAATAGCTTTGTTCAGAACTGCCTCAACCCACCCGAAGCCTCCGCCGCGGCCCAAGTCGGCTTGGCGGTGAAATCCAACACTGTTTCGGTGTGGACCTGCCCGAACCGCCTCGGTCTTCCAGTTTACGAAGGACAGTTCCCACAATGGGTGATCGGCTTCCAGTACTTCGGCGGGCTCACCAACTGGGCCAACCCCCGTGGCAAGTTCCCGTCGCGAAGCCCCGTGAAAATCAGCCAGTCCAAGTCCACCCACACTCTGGCAGCGGACGCAATCGGCAAGATCAACGGCACTTGGGGCGGTAATGAAGCCGGACGCGAGTTCGTTTACAACAACATGCCGCAGCATCGGGCCGGAAACTCCAAGGTGCCCGTTGGCGGCAATCAGGTCTTTGCCGACGGCTCCGGTCAGTGGATCAAAGCCACGAGGATGCATTTCTTGACATCGTGGAGCACTGGATCCCGCGAGTATTATTTCTACCAAGACTCCACGGACTTCGACCCCGCACTCAAAGCTCAGTTGGGCACGCTGGCCTTCAAGCCGTAGCCCCGAAGGGCGCTGCTGGGCCGGAATTCCCAAACAGCCTCACGTCGCTCGATTCCGGAAGCAGGCCGCCCGCGGTCTGCCTGACTGTTTTTGCAGAGGCGCGGCCTGCAACTCGATTCTGGACTCAACTTGGTAAGACAATCCTCGGCAGCCTGTATGCGCGACCGTGGAATTGTAAACGCAACCGGTCGCGCTGTGTTGGTTCGGCTCGTGTGGCCCACGCGCCTCCGGAATTCGAGATCGAAGCTCCGCATGCCGGTTTGTTGCGTTGGCATGGCCCAAACGGCTTGACCTGAGTCGGCGACGGCGGTTTTCTGACGGTGTCATGAAAGCAATCCGTTTCCGCAGTCTTCTCTCGCTCGGTTGGTCTGCTCTCGCGTTGGCCGGGCTTCTACAAACCACCGTCTCCCAGGCGCAAACCCCGCCGGACTTGTCCAGCGCATTTGACGCGACGGCCGAGGATTGGCGGGCCTCCACGAACACCGCCACGTTGAATTGGCTGGACACCGGGGGCACGCCGGGCGGGTACTTGCGCGGCGTTGGGGCGGCTGGCGCCAATGCCTGGTTTTTCGTTTCTCCCGCGAGCTGGGCGGGCAACTGGTCCGGCTACCAGGTGCTCAAGTTTGATTTCAGCATCCCCAGCCGCCATTACTCGGACGCCGGCCAGGCGGGCATGGTCGTGATCGTGGGCAACAACGGCCAGCAAATAACCTGGACGGCCTCCACGCCGCTCTGGACCTGGACGCATTACGAAGTGGACTTGTCACCCGAAGCGTTCGGCGTGAACCAAGTGACTTTTGACGGGATTATGGCCAACGTGGCCGAGCTGCGCATCCTCGCGGAGTTCAGCACTTCCACCGAAACCGTCGGATTGGACAACGTTCTGGTCACCGCCACACCCCCCGAGGCGCATCAGACGGATTTGGTGAGCCGGTTCACCGACGGTATCGAGGTAGGGACGCCGGTTGCCCGACGCCCCCCTCACAGATCCCGGCGTGC
>CAYJNU010000300.1:0-10250 GCA_964371005.1 uncultured Verrucomicrobiota bacterium
CAGATCAATAGCGCCAACCGGCCCGGGCCCGGGCGCACTACAACCAGGTACTCCTATTGGAGCCACGTCACCCCCAGGCGTTCGACATCCGGCGTTGGTTGGTTCAACACCCCGGTTGAGCACTGGCACGGTTTCGGCTTGAAGTTCAGGCTGACAGCGAAATGCGTATGTCACCTGATAATTTACCGATCAACTGGTTCGATTTGGCACTTGTAGTTGTCCTGATCCTGGGCATCTGGCGAGGGAGGAAACAAGGCATGTCGGAAGAGACCCTGCCACTCGCCAAGTGGCTCATCATTCCTTTTGGGGCGGCACTTGCCTACCAACCGATCGGGCAGTTCCTGATGGAGACCACTCCCTTTGGCCGCCTGTCCTGCTACGTCATGGGCTACTTCACGGTCATGCTCGCCATCCTGATGCTGTTCTCCCTGTTCAAACGCGCTCTGGGGGGAAAGCCGCTGGGCGGTGATTTCTTCGGCCGGACGGAGTACTATCTCGGCATGATGTCGGGTCTGATCCGTTTCGGCTGCGCGACGATCGTCGTGCTGGCGTTGCTCAACGCACGGCTCTACAGCGCCGGCGAAGTCCGCGCCATGCGCAAATTCCAGAACGACAACTACGGCAGCAACTTCTTCCCTACGCTGTCTGGCGTGCAGGAGTCCGTGTTCGAACGGTCGCTCACCGGGCCACTCATCAAGAAATACTGTGGCCAGCTTTTGATCATTCCAACGCCCCCGGGCGGCGGTGAACTCAAGCGGGCAACCGCCAATCTGCCCGGCACGTGACCGATCTCGTGGTGGGATTACCCGAACCGGTCAGGGCTGATACCAATCGCGCTGTCGCACTTCGACCCCGAGATCCACGCCCACAAGTCGCTTGAATTCCTCCAGATTGCTGCCGCGCGAGTGGTAGGGGTAAACGATTCTCGGGCGGAACTGGCGCACGGCACCGGCCGCCTGCTCCGGCGTCATCGTGTAGGGCAAGTTCATGCAAACAAAGGCGACGTCAATATCCTTGAGCGCCCGCATCTCCGGAATGTCCTCCGTGTCGCCGCTCAGATAGACCCGTTTGTCCGCCAAGGTCAACACATAGCCATTGCCACGACCTTTCGGGTGATACTTCGCACGCTCGGGTGTCGTGTTGTACATCGGGATGGCCTCCAGGACGACGCCCAACAAGGACTTCGTTTCGCCGTTGGTGAGGCTGGTCGTGCGGGAGCGCAAGTCCGTCGCCAGTTGCTCCGCCACGGCGGGCGGAGCGACCAGCAGGGTCTTTTCGGTAGCGACGGCTTTGAGCGTCTCGGCGTTCAGATGATCGCCGTGGATGTCGGTGAGCACGATCAGGTCGGGCCCAGGCAACCCGGCAAATCGCTGCCCGCCTCCGACCGGATCAACGTAGATCACCAATCCCTTCCAACCCAGAGCCAGCGTGGCATGATTGATAGGGTGAATCGTGAGGTCGCCAACCTTGGTGGCAATGTGGTCGCCGCTTAAGGAAGGTTCAGCGGCGGACATCGTTTGGAGCGCAGCGCACAGCACGGCGAAACCGACGAGAGATTTCAGGGCGATCAAGCAGGGTTTGCGTTTCATGTCTGAACAATTCTCGAGGTGGCAGCGATTTCAAACTGAAATCCGCCAGCCGCACCCGCGGGCCTGTCCCTCACGCATGCACGTGCGGCTCCCATTCCAAGCCATCCACCTTCTGCAGATCTTCCACGCCTTCATGCAGGAAACGCACCTGAGCGAAGCGACAGAACCGGCGGACGTCCTGCGTGTGGTCGCCGTAGAAGACGACGCGGTGCAGGCCGCAGGACCAGTTCTCCAGGAAACGTTCGGGGTTCGCCACCTTCATGGTGAGCTTCGTGCGGCAGCCCCACTCGACGAATGGGCTATCCGTCGCGTCGCCGTTGGCGAACAGCAGCTTGTCCGTGCCGATGAGTCGCGCCATCGAAAGCTTCCGCCCGATGGGCATCTTGACTTGAAGCGACGCACCTTTGCCGTCCTCGAGATGGCTGCGGATGTGATAGGCGGCGGCCGGTGTGTCCGGCCCCTCCATTTGCGTCGCCGCTACACAGTGTGCGTGGATGATGCTTGAGGTGGAAAGGTCGAACACGGGATCGGTCACGAAACCCGGCTTGCCTACGAGGTAGCTGAAGATGAGATGCGTCATACTGGACTTGAGGTCCGCCTCGCACACGCCGCCGAGGCCCATGTTGTTCAACCGCACAAAGCCAAGGCAAGGATAGCCCATGTTCCGGCCAATCAGGTTCATGCCCAGGCAATTCATCGTCACGAGCACCGCCTCGTGCTGGGCGAGCAGGTCGCGCATCGCGATGTACATGACGGACGACTTCAAAACTTCATCCTTCGTCGGTTCGACGACCCGCTTCGCCTCCTTGAGCCAGCGCCTGCAATCGGCCATCGCCTCGCTGCGATCCGCGTTGTCGTAAGCCTTCTGCAACTCAGCCAAGCCAACATTCAAGACGTCCGTGCCGAACTTCTCTTTGATGGCCTGGCAATAAACCGCGTCCGCCGGACCTTGGTTCACGTGGAGGATGCGGGCTTCCTTGAGCCGATGCAGCGCGCGGAAGGGGCGGATCGCAATCAGCACGTCCTCGAAGCGGCTGGTGGGATAAACCTCGATGAGCTTGCCCAGCTTCTGCCAACTCGCGATGGTATGCCATTCGTGGCCGGTGTAAGGCAGGCTGAAAAGCGCCACGGGAATCCCCAATTCCATCAGTCTTTGGAGCTGCGCGCCAATTCCCATCGTCAGGTGCATGACCAGAATCCCGTCCACATTCTTGAACTGTTCCTTGGCTTTCGCCAGGGCCGCCTCGCCCTGGACCAAACCGGCGTTGACGAATTCGATGTCGGCCATGCGCGGTGCCAGTTTGGCCAGCTCGCCCTCGTAGCGCTTCATCTCGGCGGGCACGTCCACCGTGTGGGAGGGCCAGCCAGGATGCTCATGCCCGAGATAGATCTTGCCGATCCGCACCTTGGACGTGAGTCCAAGTTCGGGGCTGGCGGTGGCGGCGGTGAGGCGCTCCGCCAATCCGCCCAATGCGCCGCAAGCGAGAACGCCCGCGGCCGAGGATTTCAGGAAGCAACGACGCGTGGTGAGTGTATTCATAGATTCTCCTGTCGGACTGTCCGTTTTCGGAAGCACGGAGGGCAGCCTACGCCTGTGCCTCGACCTCCGGCAATCAGAATCCATCAGAATCCACTCGCCAAGAATCTGCCGATCTGCCGCCCCTGTTTCTGGAATCAAAATGCGGCTGGAGAGGCAGCGAACCAAGCGCTCCTGGCGCAGCGCCAGCTACTTCGTGCCCGAGAGCGCATGGTACTCATCCGTGCCACGGATGAAGCTGCCCACGTAGTTTCGCTGGAGCACCCATTCGGCGTGGCCGTCGGCAAAGACAATATTCGCGCCCTCGGAGCCATGGTTGTCGCCCCGATCAGGATAATCCTGGTTCGGTCGATCCGCCCCGCCGGGGTCGTCTTCGTCGTAGATGACCCAGACGCTGGATGGGCTGGCGGGTAGTCCCACGTAATTGTACTTCCCGCTGTTCTGCGCCTGTTTGTAGTTGTAGGACGCCACGGAACTCTGCGTCTTACGCGTGTTATACCCCGTTGCCGCAGGGTCGTTATTACCCCGAAAGAAACCAGCGACTTCGTAGCTGTGGCCATTGGTGCCGGACTTGCCAGCGGCATTCTCCCGCAAGTCCTGCACGTAGGTGGTGTTCCCATGAAGCCGATCCGCATAGAGTGTGGGCACCCCCGGGACGATGCCGCCGGTTGCCGGCCCAGCCCCGATCGCATTCGGGCGCGGAGTCTCGCGGACATTGTTCCTGGTCGAAGCGCAGACGAATGACTTCAGGTTGGGAATGTACTGGGGAAACAGCCAGTTGAGATCGTCGTCCGCATAATTGATCACACCGGTCAACGCCTTCCGGTCGTCATCGTCCGCATACATCTGACTGCCAATACCCATTTGCTTTTCGTTGCTCAGGCAACCGATGCGCTGCGCCCGCATCTTGGCGCGACCGAGCGCGGGCAGGAGCATGGCCGCGAGGATCGCAATGATCGCGATGACCACCAGCAGTTCGATGAGGGTGAACCCAACCCTGCGGCGGGTCGGCCGTACGGCGAGCAGCGGCGCGCCACTTCCAAGCCTCGATTGCTCTGTTCCGACAAAGTCCATGGAACAGATGTTAACGATTGGCCAACACCACTTCCATCAGTTTTCTGTGCGCGGCAATGTCCCTTCCGGTCGTGCGAGTCGCTGAGAACAGAGCTCTGGAAGCCACGTTGACGGTTGTGGTAATCTCAATCGGCGAGACTGCCACAGCCATGAACTGGTTCGATGCTGCCAGAAATCGTCTGGAAAACTGGAGTGCGGCGGGCGGGGGGCCTTGCGAAGCTCCGGGGAACTTCACCCCGCGTGCGCAGCAGGTGCTGGCGCTTGCACGCAAGGAAGCCGACCGATTTAACCATCACTTCGTCGGAACCGAACACCTCCTGCTGGGCCTGATCAAGCTTGGACAAGGAGTCGCGGTGAACGTCTTGATGAGGATGGGGCTTGATCTTGAGACCGTGCAGACGGAAGTCGAGAAACAGGTCGGAACTGGGCCAGACCAGAAGATTGCTGACTTGATGATTCCCTACACGCCACGCGTGAGGAAAGTGCTGGCGCTGGCAGCGAAAGAGGCCAAAGCGTTGAATCACACGTACGTCGGCACCGAGCACATTCTCTTGGGCTTGCTCCGCGAGGGCGACGGCGTCGCCGCCCGGGTCTTGAAGAACCTCCACGTGGATGTTCACCAAACGCGGCAGGAAATTCTGAGGGAACTCGACCCCAACTTCTCAGTTGAGGATGCGCAAGACCAGCCTTCAACCCCAACGGATAAAGCGTCCATCAAGTTGGCGGCTGAGTTACCGCAGAACCCGAAATCATCGGACCTTGAGAGCCACGAGGTGGACACCCGCAGACGTTACGACGTGTATTGCACAGAGCGAAACCAGGAAGTCGTCTATCGAGATGTGCGCTTCAGAGGAGCCAGAAAGCTCTTTCCAGAACATCCATTCGACGTTCTTCCAAAATACATCGAACTTGAGCACCCGGATGGAAAGTCAGTCTTTGTGGCGGGTTCCTCCATTTTCAAATTCTCCCCGCGCGACGGCGACTCACTCATGGGTGGGCCCGCGTCACCCAAGTCGCCGGAATAGCGGCGACCGGTGTTGAACAGCCTCTTCTATTCGCCTGCCGCCCCCTTGCCATCCAGACGTGCCGCAGAGCTTTCGGGTCTCGCAAGCGGATTTTGCAGTCTCCCCTGCCCTGCTCTATCATTCTGCGAACCGATCACATGAAACGCCATACTTCAGGCCGTTCGTTGCGCTGGCAATTCCTTGCCGCGGCGCTCGTTTGTGCCTTGGGGACGGCTCCCGCTTTTCCCGCCATGAGCGCTGAAACAAACTCATCTGCCCCACCCAAAACCGAACTCGCGACGCTTGGGGGTGGCTGTTTTTGGTGTCTCGAAGCGATGTTTGAAACCTTGCGCGGCGTGAAAGCTGTCACCAGCGGGTACGCCGGCGGCAAGACCGAGAACCCGACCTACAAGCAAGTCTGTGCTGGTGACACGGGCCACGCCGAGGTCGTTCAGATCGAGTTTGATCCCAAACAAATCAGCTACGAGAAGCTTCTGGAGGCTTTCTGGGATGCCCACGACCCGACCACGCCTAACCGTCAGGGGGACGATGTGGGTACGCAATACCGTTCGATCATTCTCTACGCCAACGAGGCTCAACACGTGGCCGCAGAGAAAGCCAAAGCGGCTGCCGCCAAGCGGTATCCCGATCCGATCGTCACCGAGATCGTGCCGCTCACGAAATTCTACTCGGCGGAGGGCTATCACCAAGAGTATTTCAAAAACAACCCGCGCCAGCCCTATTGCACGATGGTCGTTCGACCAAAGTTGGAGAAATTCAAGAAGTCACAGCAGGCGAAGTGAGCCCGCGTCCCATCCGCTGATTGCGTCGGCAGCGAGTCGCGTCAGAAGCATACCAGCGATTGCGTATGTGGCAGGCGCACGACCACCGTGCCGGCGATCTTGTCATGCCAACTTTGCTTCTCCGGATCCCACGCGATCCACAAAAAGCCGAGAAACATCACGACCGTGGAGAAGGCCGCTGTCAAGCCGCGAACCAAGGCCACTGGAAAGGTCACGGGCCCGCCATCCAACCGGACGACTTTCAACTTGAGCACAATGCCGCCAATGGTCGTGCCTTTCCAACCCCACATGCCGGCAAAATACGCCAGCGCCACCAGAAAGCCAAGCGGTGGCCCGCCGATCAAACCGCCGAGAATGCTCACCAGCACCACGTCCAAGAATGCGGCTCCCATGCGTTCCCAGAAGCCAGCGCGCGGCAAGGCCCAGGCATCGGGCATCGCCATCGGTGCGGAAGCGGTCGTCGGAACGGCTGATGCGGCGAAGGCTGGAGGTGTTCCTGCAAATTCTCCGGAACTTGGCGCAGCAAAACCAGCTCCGGCAGAATCCGCGGAAACCTCTGGCGAGGGTGACGCTGTGCCAGCAGCGGTCATCGGCATAGGCGCGAGGCCGGCGACGGGTGGCGTTGATCCGCTTGCATAAGTTGGCTGCGAGGGTGGCGTGTTGCGCGGCGGCATTTCACGACGTGCGCCGCCAAACGTGGCCATCACCGCCGCCCCCAACGCCCACATGCCGGTCACGGCGAACATCATCAGACCCAGAATGGGCACCATGTAGAGCAGCGTGATAATGAGCCAGCCCACCACGAAAGCGAGGAACGGTTGTTGGGCGCCGCCGAAGTGCCGCGTGATCTGCCGGCCGAGATACTGGAGCAGCGCCACTTTGCCGATGATCGCTGCGAGCGCCAGCGCAATGAGAGCGAATGGGATCACGATTCCCCCAACAACGGTGACTGCCAGGATGATCGAGATCACCGGCACGAGCACCAACGTAAGCAGCCCCATGAGGATGGTGGTCAAAGGACGCTGGGTGATTTCCTGAACGCAGAGTTCAACCGGGCGCGGCAGCGCAAGAGCCACCAAGGCATAAAGCAGGAAAAAGACGCCGGCAAATCCCCAAACCCAGCCCACGCTCGGCGCGAGCGGGCGCAGCTTGAAGACACACTCCTTCACCCAAGTGCTGAGCCAGTCGAAACTGGGAAGCCCTGGAATGCCGATGTTCACTTCCTGAACTTGCCCCTCAATGCTCGCGCCTTCGGCCTTCTCGACGGTGCCTCCCACCGAGACGACGTCACCGCGAACTCGCGCGCCCGGCAGGAGCTTCACGTTGCCCATCACGGCGACCACGGCATCGCCGACCTCACCGGACACCTCCACATTGCCCATCACGGCGACCACCGCATCCGTGACCTCCCCTTTCGCGATGGCGTTGCCACAGATGGCAACGACGGCCTCGGCAACCTCGTTTGCTTTCAGTTCGGCATTGCTACCGATGGCGACCACGGCCTCGCGGTTCACGCGCGTGACGGGCGGCTTCTTGACGTCAACCGTCGCGTTCGTGGCGGCTTCGAGGTTGGGTGCCGCAGTAGGGGGCGTGACGATCGCATCCGCAGCGTTGGACGTCTCGACTGGGACTGGCTCGTCGGCGTTCGTAGTCTGCGCGCAGGCTGGCGCGATAATCCCCAGCAGGATTCCAGCTACGATGGCCAAACCGTGCTTCGGGATGCTCTTCCAAATACTTGTTTTCATGCCAATTCCTTTCAACGCCGTGCGAAGCCCAGTCGCACATAAACCGTTCCCAGACCCAGGCACGTCGCGTAACCCAACGCGAGCGCCACACCGCAACCGACCAGAAAACCCGTGCCCAGTTTTCCGACCGTGATTACCACCGCGCTCTTCAGCGCGCCGAGCACGTTCCAGATCACGCCGAGGCTGGCAAACAGACTGCCGGCCTTGCTGGAGGCGGCGGTGTAGTCAGGAGTGAGCACCAACTGCCAGCTCAAGAAGCAAAGGCCACCGAACGCTCCCACCAGAACCAGCATCGAAACTGTTTGGAGCGGCATGGGCCAGGTTTGCCAGGCGCGGCGGTACCACGGCAACGCGGCCGGTTGTTCGATCGTCGCCATCACGCGGGTGGCCAGCGAACTCGGCGCGCGCAGATTTGGCAGCGCCTTCAGTTCCCGGCTGATCGCCGCTTCCAGTTGTTTTTCGTCGTGCAGTTTCATATTGCCCTGGCCAGTTCTTCGCTGCCCAGCTTCAGGCTGAGCTTGCGCCGGAGCGCCTCGCGCCCGCGGAAAATGTCCGTCTTCACCTTGCCCATCGAGACGCCCAGCTTGGCGGCGATCTCGTCGTATTGCAGGTCTTCCATGTGATACAGCACCAGCGGCACGCGTTGCGCGCTGGGCAGCGTCTGGAGCGCCTGCTCCACCAACTCGCGCCGCTCCGACCGCGCCAGGTCGGCTTCCACGTCATCGCTCGCGGGGAATTCGATCTCGGCTTCGTCGTGGTCCTCCCGACCCTTGCCCAGCAGATCAGAGAAGAAACTCCACCGCGAGCGATAGCGTGAGAGATGGTTCAAGCACATGTTCGTGGCCACGGTCTTGAGCCAGCCCCCGACCGTCTTGCTCTCGCGCAGTTCGCCGAAGCGCTCGTAAGCCTTGAGAAAGACCTCCTGGGCCACGTCTTCGGCTTCCGCCCGGTTCGCGAGCAAACGCATGGCCGTGCTAAACACCATATCCTGGTAGTTTCGCATGAACGCCTCGAACTCTTGCGCGTCGGTCATGAGCGGGCCTGGGCCACTTGTCGGGAAGCTTACCTCCAAACCCCGGTCCAAGGCAAAACCGCATCGTCACCGTCACGAATGATAGTTTCCATGGCATGCACTTACGCTCCCAGAATCCGGCCGACCCAAGCATTGAAGACGGGCCAATTCTGCGCGTGCTCCACCATGCTCAGCACGCCAAAGACGAGCCCCATCACCGCCGCCATCGCGAGCGCGCCGTAGAGCAGCTTCTCGGCAATCGTTTCGCTCACCGGCGAAATCCAGGCCACCTTCGCCACCGGTTTGGCTGCCGCTACCCTTGGGACCCTGCGAACCACCACCGGTCGGGCGACCAAAATCGTCGAACGCGCCTGGCCGGCGATCAATTCGCTCACTGGCCTGAGCAGGACGCGCTCTTTGCTTGTCATCGTTGTCATGTTCACAGTCATTGCAGTCGTATTCATGTTCACGAGGGCATAACCCGGCGGGGGTGGGATTTGTTTCAGGAAACTCTTCGGCACCGCTGAGCGTGCTTCTGGCATCCTGCCGGAAGATCATTCTGGACGGTTGGGGAAACGATTGATCTGCCGGCTGGAAGCACGGCAGCACGTTGACGATCAGTACACCAGCCCCAGCACTACCGCCGCAGATGGGGAACCGCTGAATACGCCGAATACGCGAAAAAGGAACGATGCCCGATTCCGGTTCTCCGTCCGCGTATTCTGCGTATTCCGCGGTTCGAACTCACCAATCCAACGGCAGACCCCCGAGAACAGGCAAGAAAATGGCTGGCAAGAAAATGACCGAGGACCGGCTCTTTCATCTTCCTGCCCTCAATGTTCCTGCCTCAAACCCAGTTCAGTAAACCAAAACCAGCACCGCCGCCTGCTCCGCGTCCTTCACCACGTCCTCGAACTTCCGCTCCTTCGTGATCGGTTCTTTGAGCTTGGCGGACACCTCGGGCACGGATTCCAAGAAGCTCAGGAGGTAGCTGCTCTTGATGGCGTAGTTCACGTTCTCCGGCAACGCGCCGCTGGCCTTGAGCGTGGCGGCGGCGCTCAACTTGGCCGACACCACGCCCACTACGTTCCCGCGCTCGTCCACCAACGCCCCGCCCGAATTGCCCGGTTGCACCGGCACGCTGATCTGGAAATACCGCGCGCCATCCCCCGCCCCGGACAGCGACGCGATCTCGCCCTTGGCCAGCTTGGGTGCAAATCCCTGCAAACCGATGTTGGGAAAACCCACCGTAGCCACCGTGCCGCCTAACTTCACCGCGCGACTCGCCGCCACCGACTGGACCCCGAATCCCGCTTGACCCATGCAACGGCCAGGCACAGGCTTGCCGCATGAGCATGGACGAGAAGCAATCGTGAGTGAGCGACGCAGCGTCAAAACGTTACTTCCCGGCATTGCATTTCTTGAGTCATGAGATCCCTGTTTACCTGTCGTTACTCGCAGGATGTGAACTCGGGTGCTCCAGTAC
>CAYJNU010000301.1:0-10228 GCA_964371005.1 uncultured Verrucomicrobiota bacterium
TGACGACAAGTGGCTGACTCACCTGCCCACCGAAAACCTTCGCCCACTAAAGACCACCCGAACCAAACGTGACTTGGTCTCTACCACCGCGATTGAGCGACTGTGCGCCGTTCCCTTCAGCCCGCTGTTCCAAGCAGGACGGACGGTGGACTCCGGCCGGGAAGGACACGCCTTGGTCAATGCCCAACAATTCGCTGATTACATTCGGTTAATGTGTTACAGCGGCGCCCGGTTGAGCGAGGCACTGCGGTTGCGATGGACAAATGTGGACTGGCAGAACCAGCAATTGACTATCGGTGCCGATGGCCACACCAAGAACGGGGAGGCCCGGGTGGTGGATTTCAACGCAAAACTGGAGGCTTTGCTGAGGGAGATGATCGAAAGGCGGGCTCCCGACTCGCAGTGGCTATTCCCGTCGCCGCGAAGGGGCGAGGAAGATGAACCTGCCAAGACTTTTCGCGAGAGCCTATTGCTCGCCCGGAAGGCCGCTGGCCTGTCGAAATTCGGATTTCATGACTGCCGACACCACTTCATTTCGACCTGTGTCATGAGCGGCATCGATTTCATGACCATCGCTCGATGGGTGGGACACAAGGACGGCGGGATGCTCATTGGCAAGGTTTACGGTCACCTTTCAAACGAGCACGCAAAGCGCCAGGCGAAACGTATCGATTTTCACGTGGGAGAAGAACATGAAGACCACACACACGATGGTTGATTCTCAGATTTGCCGCATTGAAAGAGGGTGGGAATTCCCCGAGTACAGACTGCCCGACTGGGAGGTGCGGTTCTGCGTGAATTACGAGTATGCCAGGGAAAGCCAGGAGTTTATATCGAGAGTCAACGAAATCCGGGCAAGGAAGCCCCGTCAAGCCGGAAGTCCATTCGATTTGCTCCAGATGGAACACCTGAGCAAGGACTGTTGGGTCCTGAACACGGTTCTTGCCCGAAGGGTGCCGGAGTTCCCTAAGACGCCGTGGCTAGCGATTCCCGAGGAACACCGCGCATGTATTCTGGAGGAAATAGGAATCACGGAATGCACGGGCGGTTACGGTTTCGGTTTCGTTGATCGGGGGCATCCGGATGCCTATTTCATGGCACTTGGAAAGCAGTCCGTCGGTTGTATAAATGAAAACGCCAGCTTCGTGCTGGAATTCAATTTCCGGGAGCACGATGCCTTCATCATACGTGGCTTTTCACGTTGGTTGGCGGCCACCCGTGCCGCCTTGTTAGCCCAAGACGAGTGCAAGACTTCTCCATACCGAGCCGTGAAGCATCGAAAAGGTAAGCGCCAGAACATCTCGATCTACCGACAGGCTCTGAAGGATCTTAGTTTCCTCCGCCGCGAGCGCGATGCGGCGACATCGGTCAAAGGTGATCCGAAAGAACCTAAAGCCGTGAAAGCGATGATTCAAAGGGCAGAAGCGGTTATCGCCTGTTTTTCTGAATGGGGCACTCCGCAGAAACTTGGCTATGTCGAATCGCTAATTGACAGAGCTTCCAGTTAAGAATCCCAGCCCAATTCCTAAATCTTGGCCTTGTCTGACGCTGACTGCGACTGCAAGCCGAATTCGGTCTGAACCTACTCTGGCCCAGACGGGCGGATTCTATTCAAAGTGATTTGGGAGGTATTTTGATCGTTCCACGCGCGCGACAGTGTCGGCGTGAATGCGAAAGAATTTGAATGCAACGGCTGCGCTAAGCTGCCGATTCCGCTTCGCGCATTTCAGCGGCAGCTCGGCAAGTCGCCATGCACGCTTTGGAGGTGGAGGAAGTTGGGTTACTTGAAAACAGTGAATCTCGCGGGGAAGCTGTACGTAACCCAGGCGGACATGGAGGATTTCCTCCGCCGGTTGGAGGCTGGCGAATTTTCAAAGAAACCCGTTGTCCCTTCCCCCCGGAGGTCGGAGTGAGCGCTCAAAAGGTCAATGCCAGCGCCTGGCTGTCGATGCAGCCTTCATGGTTTCGCAAGCGGCTTGAGTCGTGCCCGGCGGCGGGAGCCGGCGTCCATCCGTGGCTTTTTTCAACGGCGTGCCTTCTCCGGCGTCTCGGATGTCCCGAACCCACCAGCGCTTCGTGAGCACGCCTGTCCCATCAAAATTCAGCCTGCGCTGCGCCGGCGTGGATCCGTTTCAGATCACGCGCAAACAGTTGTTCGCGTGTTTCAACGAGCCGCGCACGGTGCGGCGCATGATTACCGCGGGTTGGATTCAAACGATCCGGCAGGGTAAACCGGGGCGGGAGGCTCTCTACGATTTTCAGTCTGCGAAACAAGCTTATGAACGACTGCTGGCGGGCGAGCAACCGCCGCTTCTACCATCGGAGCAACGGACAGGGAGGGCTTCGTGACCACAGCGAAAACAGCACAAACTTCGCTTCTAACGACTGAGCCCGCAACCCCATTTGGTCCGGTTAAGGCTGATTTGGGACAGGACTGCCGTCAAATGCCTACTTGGGTTCCCGAGGGCAGCAACTACGGCGACGTCGAATTGACCGTCCTTGTCGGCGTGGATGCGGAATGGGCAAACCGCGGTAGTTGGAATCAAGTCCTCAGCTACCAGTTCTACTGCACCAGCGTTCCGGGCGGTGACTGGAAGGGACTCGCGCAGCCAACGAAAGGGCATCGTCTCCGGCTCGCTAAGTTCCTGACCCAAATCGTTACCGAAGGTATCGCTCAAGGGCACTTGCTGACTTGGCCCACCCGGATCTATCTGGTGACGCACTTTGCCCTCGCCGACCTCATCGTATTCGCTGATTTCCCACAGCACCAGAACCGTGTGGATTCCGTCCGGAAAACTTTTGTCACCATTGGCCGGCCTTTGCACCTGAGGTTATGGGATAAACACCGGCACAAGCACAAGGTCGAGATCATCGTCCGGGATACGATGCTGTTGGCCCCGACCAAGAAGCAGTCGCTGGCCGATCTGGGCGAGTTGGTTCAGTTCAAAAAACTGACGCTCACCCCTGAGGAAAAGAAGCACATGGATTTGCTGTTGCTCAACGATCCGGAACGCTTTTCCGAATATGCCCTGCGCGATCCTGAGATCTGCGTTCGCTATGCCCGGCGGATGATGGAATTGAATCGTGCGCTTCTCGGCGAGTTCACCTTGCCTTCAACCTTGTCCTCAATCGGCGTTTCCTTGCTCCTGCAGAATTGGGAGCAAGCTGGAATCAGCAAGCATGAGGTGTTGGGCACGGAGATCGTCACCGAGATTTCGTGGTCGCTCAAATCACATCGAAAGATCACCCGGCACAAGGAGGTTCCAACCGCCGACCGGCACTCCTATGAGAGCCTCGCCACGGAGTGCTATCACGGTGGCCGGAATGAACAGTTCTTCTTTGGCGCCGGGGAGCCGGGCACCTGGACTGATTGGGACCTGATCGGAGCTTACACCACCGCCATGGCGGAGATTGGCACGCCGCACTGGACCGCCATCCGTCAGACCCGGGACCTGGACGAATTTCAGCCCATCGTGCTGGGTTACGCCCGCGTCCGGTTCGGGTTTCCCGCGAACACTCGCTTCCCGTGTCTGCCCGTCCGGACAGCGCACGGCTTGATCTTCCCGTTGAGCGGGGACACCTACTGTTGCGCACCGGAGATTTACCTTGCCCGGCGCCTTGGTGCCCGGTTGGAAATCGTAACCGGAATCATCCTGCCGACTTCGTTTGAGGATCGCCCCTTTGAGCAATTCATTATCGACTGCTCAAAGCGGCGCACGAGTTTTCCCAAGGGCTCACTGGAGGAACTGTTTTGGAAGGAACTCGGTAACGGCACCTACGGCAAGGTCGCCCAGGGGCTCCGAAACAAGCGGGCATTTAATTCACGCACTGACAGCCATGTGGATCTCCCGCCCAGCCGAATTACCAATCCCTTTTTTGCCGCGTATGTGACCTCGCTGGTTCGTGCCGTGCTCGGCGAGATCGTGGCGGCGTTGCCCTTGCATGCCACCGTATGCAATGTCACCACCGACGGCTTCCTCACCAACGCAAGCGACCTGGAAGTCGAAGCTGCGGCCACGGGACCACTGTGTCGACAATACGCGCAGGCACGCTTTCGGATTGCCAGCGATCCCAAATTCCTTGAGGTGAAGCATCGAATTGCTCAGCCCCTCGGCTGGCGGACACGCGGGCAGGCCACCTTGCAAACGTTGCCGGACGAGAAACTGGTCCTCGCGAAGGCCGGGTTGAAGGCCCCGGTGAATGTGTGTGGCAAGGGTGAGTCCGCCCAGAATGATTACGTTGTTGATTTGTTTCTCAACCGGAACCGTGAGTCTCGGGAGAACTCAAGCAAGTTGCGCGGCCTGCTAGACATCTACCGCAAGGGCGGGGACTTGGTTGATGTTGAGGTCTCCCGCGCTGTTTCAATGGAATTTGACTGGAAGCGGCGTCCTGCCGAGGCGACAACCCGGCCAATCAAGGGCGTCGGTCATTTGTATTTCGACACCGCCCCTTGGCAGGACAAGGGCCAATTTGATCATTGCCGGGATTCCTTTGATGCCTTCCGGGGCGCCCACACCGGCATTCTGAAGACCGAGGCGGACCTGCAGGATTTTCTGGAGTTCTTCGCCCTGCATCGTGCCGTCGAACCAAGCGTCCGTATCCCCAGGCGTGACCCAGTGCTGACACTGGCGAAGCGTGCCTTTCTTCGTGCCTACGTCCGATCAGCTTGGGGACTCGATCGTTCTGCGATGTCTTACTCCGAGCTTGCCGCGTGGCTTACGTCCGTGGGTATCCCCACGAAGAAATCCGACGTGGAAAACGCAAATCGTTCCACTGCCCGGCTTCTGGAGAACATCGTGCCGTCAACGCCGTCGGGCTTGGAGTTTGTAACGAAGATCCGGAAGGCGTTCTCCGCCTTTGATTCCTCGAAGCTCCTCAAGCGGGGCGACACGAGCTTTGGCGTTGCAGCCGGCCCACCGCCCATGCCGCGGGGCCAGCGCACGGTCGCGCCTCCATCAATCTCACCGCTCACGTTGGGCGGTGTGTGTTAACCAACAAACCAACCAACAAGTAAAATGAAAACAAACCTCCCAAATAACCCCTTCGATGGCGCTATGCATCCATCGAACCGAATCTACCCGCTCCCAGACGGTGACTTCCTCTCCGAAATCGCCAAGCAGACCCCGGCTGTCTTGGGATTTTGCTTGGAGGAAATCATCCGGGTGAATCCTCAGACCCTGCTGGCGAGTCCGCTGCTTGCTCAATTCATGACGCGCAAAGACCTGCGCGGTTTTTCCGTTGATTCCGTCGAGGTCAACGTCAACGGCTTCACCGTCGGGCACGCTGAGATCCACTCGCTCATGCGGTTCGAACTACGTGAAAAGTCATCCGCGACCCGCCGTGAAGGACGCGGGATCCGCGGCTGGGCGACGGTGGTGCTGATGAAGGACGGAACGGTGGTATTCGACGCAGCGGCCGCCGAAACGCTCTCGGGTGGAACGAGCAACAACTAAATCCTATTTCGATCGCGCCCATAACACCTGACTCGCCAGCCCCGGATGGGGTTGGTGGTCAGTAGGCAGAAAAACAAAACAGAAAGACAAACACATGCAAGAAACCTCCAAATCAAATTCCGGACTTCGCGCTCGCGACCCCTTTGTGGTCGTCCACGCCGAAAACATCCTGCGGGCGACCGCCCGACGCAACGGTTCGACGTTGCGACACTCCATCAACTCCGAAACGAAAGGCACACATTAGCATCAAAGATACACAGAACTCATCAACGAATTGAACTTTATGAGAATTTATTCCTGTAGCAGATTTCGCACAATCCCGCGGGTTTTTGGGAATTGCTCCGCGCTATACGTTGACTCGTCAGCCAGCAGCGCGGGCTACCAGATTGACCCGCATCTGCCGGACGAACCCGGCGACGCCGAACCGCTTCCCGCCGCTGGGAAATCAGTCGTCGACTTCAACACGATGACCCCTCGCCAGCGCCACAGTTTCCTGGCTTGGGTTTACCAGAAGTGGAATGTTCCGCCTCCCGACGAAGGTTACTTCGATGAGATTCTCCACGCCCTCGAAGCTGATTTGCTGTTGAGCGCGAACCCTGATTACGAATCGACTCCGCTGTCCGCATTTCTGGCGGAGCATTACGGACCCGCCCTTGAACGGCGGAAACAGATCGAACGGCTTTCGTCGCTGCTGCTGTGGGCGGCGCTCGGCCATCATCCAGGCGCCGCGCTCAAGTTCGCGAACGACGGCCCCTGGCGCACGCCAGAGCAAATCAACGCGGCCTTGTCGGCATTGCGCAAACACGGTGTCCCCTTGGAACCGCATCTGGCGCATCGCTTGTGCGCCACGTTGTTTGACCGCGTCGGAGGCGACATGTCCTCAGTTGATCTCGATTCGCTCCCCGCTGAATTTGAGCGCAACTTTCGCAAACAATGGCCCGCCGGCATCAAGCTGGAGGAGCCTCACCTTCACTCCGAAGTCACGCACAGCGCAGGACACCCTGACACCATCCGCACGGTTGGGGAAGACCCCGACAAATTCACACGCGCCGCGTGGAACTTCATCGCGGACCCAACCCAGTTCGAAGAGTTATTCGACGTCTGGTTGAAATCTCGGGCGCAGACAGGACAATCCAACGGATCGTTGGCTCAGCTCAAAGATGGCGACCGCCCGCTGCTGGGGCTGCTCACAAAACTCCCCGACAGCTTGTTGGAGCACACCTTGGTTTATCGCATCCGCGCTGCGCTTCCTCGTTTGCTGGCCAACCCGGCGCTGGCCAATCTCATCGCCGAGGCGCAAGACGTTGACTTCGAGGAAATCAGCGTCGATCTCACCAGCCTCAACCTTCGCGAGAAGGCACCGCGGCTGCCCTTCACATTCGAGATATCTGCCCTGCCGAACGACATCGCGGGCGATGTCTTTTGGATCAACGGCGAGGCGGTTGCGGTTCTTGGCGCCGGAGGGAGTCTCACGTTCGAGTCGGTCTCCGCACACCTGGAATCAGACAACTCTGATGCGGATTAAATCCTCCACGTCGATGCGTTAACTGGCTGGCTGGCGGCAACCGAAAAAGTGAAAACACCTTTGTATCCCGAGGTATTCGCAGGCGGCGAGCCGCCCACCAGCGTCGTCGAAAACACGGTCATCACGTCACCGTCAGGTCAGGAAATGCTGCATCTGTGCGGGCGCGGGACAATTCCTGCGCCCGTCCTTTTTGTCGCGCCGTGCGTGACCATGGCAGAGGTCGACACGACACATTGTCCCCAGCCAATGATGCTGCGCGGCGGTGCGGGCAATCTATTTCTGCGCTGCCTATCGCGAGCCGGCTTCAAAGACGAGGATTGGTTTTACACCTGCTTGGTGAGATTCCTGCCCGCGAACGGTAAACCGAAGGTGGCAGACTATCGCTGGGCTACGCCGGCGTTCTTGGACGAGGTGGAGCGCATGAAGTCGCAACTGCGGATCGTCGTTTGTCTCGGCAAACCGGTCCTCGACTTCCTGCTCTCGCTGAACCCGGATCCAAAGTCAAGCAAGGTCAAATACAAGTTGTCAGACGTTCTGGGCAGCCTGATCCCTGCGCGGTGGCTTGGCCCCAACATCCGGCTTTATGTCATGGACGCCACGAGCGTTCCGCTGACGCGGCCGGAGTATTTTGAGCGATTCATGACGGACCTCGCGGCGGTCAAGGCTGAGTTGGACATCCTGCGAGGCCATTCGACGCTCCAGGTCGAACGATGCTACGAAACCATCAAAAACGCCGCGCAGTTATCCGGGCTGATGATGCGCTTGAAAACGAAACGCGTGAAGCTATTAGCTGTCGACTGCGAGTGGCATGGCCAGACCGCGTGGGGCGGCCGCTTGCGATCGTTTCAATGCTGCTGGGCACCCGGCCGGTCCGCCTACTTGAGGCTGATGGACGACCAATTCAACTATGCCTTCGACGTGCCGATTGAAACTGTGCGCCAAATCCTCGCTCCGATCCTTAACGACCCGGAGATGAAGTTCATCGGCCACAACGCAGCGGCGGACATGCCGTGGATGCGCGAACACCTCGGCATCGACGTCTACCGCAAGTTCACGTTCGACACGCTGTTTGCGCAGCACACGATCAACGAATACGCCGACTTGAAGCTGGAACGATTGGCGGTGCGCTACACGGACCTGGGACGCTACGACCTTCCATTGGTGATGTGGAAGAAAGCCGCCAAATTCGACGACACGGTCGAAAAAGGTTACGGTGGTGTTCCGGACGAAATCCTGATCGAATACGGATGCCGCGATGTCGACGCGACCTTCCGGTGCTATGCGCCGCTTCTCAAGCTGCTGGAGAAGCAAAACCTGGTCGAATACTACAACTCGTTTGTTCTCCCCTTTACCACGGACGGTTTCGACGAGCTTTCGGGAACCGGGCTGCCGATCAACCTGGATTACCTGAACGAGATGCGCCGCGTCTATGCCCGGAATCGGCGCGTACTGACCCAGCAGTTTCGTCGCATGTTGATTGCGCGGGCAGACATGGCGCTGGCCCGCTTGCTGTGCCACCGCGATCCTGTGCGGGGCGTGCAGATCTTCCAGGAGATCCAAGCGTTGCTAAAACAGGCAGTCGACGCGAGCGGCCGGTTTGATCGGCATCATCCCATTGTCCTCCAGGCCCGGGAACGGGGCCGCGCTGGCGCCAAGCTGAAGGAGTGGGAGGAGTTCAGCAGCCTGTTCGAGCACCGCCTGGATGCCCCGGCGTTCAATGTGAACTCCGTGCAACAGCGCAAACGCTGGCTCTTTGAAGTGCTGAAGCTCACGCCGATCAAGACAACCAAACTCAAGGGCATTCAACTGCCGTGGAGCCGCGTGCTGGAGTTGCCCATGGGCGAGCGGGCGAATTACCGTCCCGCCACCGACACGAAGAGCATTCAGGTTTTCGCCGCCAAGCATCCTGCCGTTGCGCAATATCAGGAGTTGCGGGCGGTCGACACGGTCGTGAAGAACTTCCTGCGCGGGACGGAGCTTGAGGAGGCTGACGCCGTCCCCAATCCCGACAAACCCGGGGCGACGGAGGAGGAAGGTGAGGTAGTCGCAAGCGAGGAGCAGGGGTTGCACAAATGGGTTCAGCCGGATGGTCGTATCCACGCCAACTTTTCGCTCACGGAAACCGCCCGCCCCCGCGCTTGGAAGCCAAATGTATTGAACTGGCCAAAGGCCATCACCAAGCCCATCGAGGCGGGCTTCCAGCGTGTGCAGGCGGCTGATCCAGAGCACCAAGACAAACCGTCCTCTTTGCGCGCGTGTGTCCAGGCACCGGCAGGCTGGTGCATTATCGATATGGACCTAAAGACGGCCGAGGTGGTTGCCCTGGCCTATCAGTCCGGCGACGAGAACATGATCAAGGTGCTGACCGAGCCTGACGTTCAGTTCGCCCGGATCGACAAGGACAATCCCAAGAAGGTGGTCCGCATCGCGTTCAACGAGAACTCAAATTATCCCGACTGCGAAAAGAACCCCACGTTGCTGGTCAACAAGGACGACCCGCGAATCTTGCGCAGGGAGGACGGGTCGATCATTCACCCGAAGCGGGACGTACACTGGGAACTGGGCGAGGCAATTGCCCGGCGGCCGCGGGAGCGGTGCGACGAGCGGTTGCACCGTGACGGATGCGGCAAGACGGGAAATTTCAGCATCCCATACGGAGCCTCTCCAACCTTGTTGGAGCGGTTGATTGAGTCCAACACCGGTGTAAAGCCGCCCGACGGCATCGGTCAGGAAATGATCAACACTTGGAACCGCTGCTATCCGCAAGCGTGTGAGTTTCTGGAGGCGATGGAGGGTATCGTGGAGAACCCCGGTCATTGGCGCAGCCTTTCAGGTCGGGTCCGGCACTTCTTCCTGGGCGACACTGAACGCTATAGTCGCAACCGCTCTCATGCCAAGGGAGACGGCAGCTCACATCTTCGGCGCCAGGCACGCAACTTCCCCGAGCAGGAACTCGTCGCCGCTACCACCGGGCGGGCGTTATTACGGTTTATTGACGAACGTCGCCGCCTAGGACTGCGCTCCCGGGTCGCGCTATTGCTCTACGACGCAGTGACAGTCCTTGCTCCGCTGGAGGAGGCACGTCAGACGGCAGACCTGCTGAGGAACTGCCTGACCGTATGGAACCAGTGGGATTCGCCAGGCGGGCGGTTCTATTTCGAGGTCGACACCACGTTTTCTTTTCGCTGGGGCGTGAAGATGACGGACGAAGAACGCGCCCTGTTAGATCGCCACCTGGGTAAAACGTGAT
>CAYJNU010000302.1:0-10202 GCA_964371005.1 uncultured Verrucomicrobiota bacterium
CCCCAGGGCCGTCGTCGCATGCGGCGGTTGCTGCGCCCGAGAACGGGCGCACTCCGGGACGGTTCATGGAAAAGGCGTGCGTGCCCACTGACTGAGTGGCTACGGCCAAGCCGGACGGGGCTTGGTCTCTTCAGGCGAGGGAACCCCTCCTGGGGAACCGCGTTGACCCGCCGTAACGCAGGTTTCGATCGCGGCGTGCGCCGCCAGACAGCCCGGGCGCGAGTTACGAACCGCCGCCCAGTTCCCGCTTGGTGCGCATCCAATTGATCGCATAGCGGACCAGTTCGGAGGCGCCCGTCAGGCCAAGCTTCGTCTTGATATGCTCGCGGTGAGATTCGACGGTCTTCATGCTGACGCTCAGTTGCTCGGCGATTTCGCGGGAGCCCATCCCCTCGCCAATCATCTCCATCACCTCGAGTTCGCGGTCGCTGAGCAGCTCGAGGGCGGTCTGACCGGGCGTGCCGCCGCCCGCAATCCGTTCGACCATCTTGGCGGAGATCGCCGGGCTCACGTAGTTCTTGCCTTGCAGAATGACCCGGATCGCTTCCAGGGCCTTTTCCGTGCCTTCCTCCTTGGTGATGTAGCCGTTCGCCCCCGCGCGCAAGGCGCGCTCGGCGTAGATGCCCTCGTCGCGCATGGAGAACACGAGCAGCTTCAGCTTGGAGTGTTGGCTGCGGAGTTGTTTGATCAACTCCAGACCGCTGCCGGCCTTGAGCGCCAGGTCAACCACGACAAGATCCGGTTTCAACGCCAACACCTTCTCCACCGCGACCGGCGCGCTCTCAGCCTCACCGCAGACCATGAGGTCTCTTTCCAGGCTGATCAGTAACTGCAGGCCGCGACGAACAATCGGGTGATCGTCCACGAGGAAGATGCGCGTCTTCGGTTTCGTCATAATGGGACTCCGTCGTCTGAATTCACCGCCGTGTTTATGCCACCGGCGGGTGTCGGTAATCTAGCAGAAACCACCGT
Source organism: uncultured Verrucomicrobiota bacterium (assembly GCA_964371005.1). Classification (GTDB taxonomy): domain Bacteria; phylum Verrucomicrobiota; class Verrucomicrobiia; order Limisphaerales; family MWDV01; genus MWDV01. Next base: position 973 of record CAYJNU010000302.1, read on the forward strand.
GCCGCGCTCGCCGGCCCGGCGAATGTCAAATCCGGCGCCAATCAGATCGGCGCGATAACGCATGATGCGCAGCCCCAAACCCGGCCCTTCCCCGGCGGCTTCGGGAAGGCCCACGCCATCGTCGCTGACCGTCAGTGTGAGTTGGGCTTCGCGCGGCGCGAGCGTGATGATGACATGGCTTGCCCGGGCGTGTTGGACCGCATTCCCCACGGCTTCCTGGGCGATGCGATAGAGATGGGTGGCCACAAACGTGTCGAGTTTCGCGGGGAACCCGTGGTCCTCCACCCTGCAAACGACGCCACCCCGCTGCCGGACCCGAGCGGCAAGTTCCTCAAGGGCGGCGACCAGGCCATGTTCCAGCATCGCCACCGGCTGCAGTTCGTCAGCCATCTGCCGCGCGGAAACCAACGAATCCTTAACCTCCCCGGCGATCTCCTCCGCCAACTGGGTTTCCGGCAAGTGCGCCGTGGCCAGGCGCTTTTTCAGGAGCTTGCTGGCGGCTTCGATGCCCGTGAGCCGCTGACAAAGGTCCTCGCGCAGGTTCTCACCGATGCGCCGCTGCTCCCGCTCGCTCACCTCCTGCACCTGGCGCTCCAGTTGCCGGCGCTCTTGCAGGTGCCGGGCCTGCTCATCCAACCGCCGGCCTAATGATCGCACCAGAAACGCGAGCGCCAGGCCTGCCCCGAGCAGACTCCCGGCGATGGCGGAGTGCCCCAGCCAGCCCGCCAGCAAGGTGGGCGCGGCAAAGTCTTGTTCCGGATGAAGATAGACCACCCACCATTTTTGAGCCGCGACAATCTTCGCCGGCGACCAGTAGGCCCACCACTGCTGAACAGGGAAACTCTCCTTCGCACGTGCGAAGAACGCGCCCGGGCCACGCGTTGCGAACTGATCTCGAAACCACGGCGTAATCCCCGGATCCGCCCCCGCCGACAGGATCAGGTCTCCATCCTCCCCGACGAGGATGGTGGCCTGCCGACCCAACCCATACCGCAACACCTCGGCGATGGTCTGTGTTTGAATCATGCCGGCCACCAGGCCAGCCAACTCCCCGCCGGAACGGATCGGCACGGAATACACGAAGCCGCGCGACCTTGCGCCGGTGGAATCCGGTGCACAAAGCAACGTCTCGCGGCTGATCTGTCCCCGGAGGGTTTGGTTGGTGGCAAAGCACCGCAACTGCTGTATCTGCACCCGATATTCGTCCTCTTCTCGGGACGGTGAGTGGACCTCCTTTGCCGTCAGGTGCTCCATCTCCCGCTCGAAGGTCATGAAGGGCGGGCGGTCCCCGCGGAAGTCCCGCTCCACCACATACACCTCCGTAAGACGATGTTGATCCCACTGGCGGTCGTAGAGTTTCTGGATGTAGTGCTGTGAATCCCGCCGCAGCGCCATCACGTCGTCGTCCAGACTGATGAACAGCAACGTGGAATACACCGCGTCGAAGTAATCCTCGACATGAACGACAGTGCTCCGCATCCGCAGCCGGTTTTCTTCGTGGATCCGGGTGCGCAGTTCATCAACGTCCTGCCGTTCCTGCAAAACGAGCAACACAGCCACGACCGCAGCGGCGGCCACAATCAGCACCGGCAGGACCGCACTCCATCGGTGACGCCACCCTCCGCCCCGCTTCGGGATCGGGGTGGCGGCAACCGACGGAACCGGCTGTTTCATGCCTTCTTTCTGCCCTGGCTTCGCGTCTTCCGGCGTGCGCGACGCGCGCGGACCGGCGCTCGGGCGATGGAAGCAGCCGGAGATTTGACCGGCGGGGCATCGCCGTCGGGCACGAGGCAGGACACCTCGGTCCCTCCGCGGGCCACCCGCCGCAATTCCAGATCGCCCCCCACCAGGTTGGCGCGGTAGCGCATGGTCCGCAAACCGAGTCCCTTGGCCATGTCCAAGTGGTCCGGCAGCGGTCGGCCGTCGTTCCAGATGGTCAGCGACAGCCCGGCGCGGACGCGGCCCAACCGAACCTCAATCCGCCTCGGCTTCGCATGGCGCACCGCGTTTTGCACCGCTTCTTCAACAATCCGGAACAGATGAGTCGCGACCGCGGTATCCAGGATGGCGACCTCCCCTTCCACCCGGAAACGGCAGGCGACGCCGGTTCGCTGCCGAATTCCCATGACGAACTCGTGCAGGCCGTTGATGAGTCCCTGCGCGCCGGGCTCGATGGGGCAGAGCCCGTGGGAGATGGCCCGCGTCATCCCAATGGCATCGTTGAGCGTATTGGCGATGTCGGTCGCCATGGTGGCCTCAGGCTGGCGCTGCTCCTCCAGCATCTGCGCCAGCGCCTTGGTGAGCAGGGCCAAACCCGTCAAGTGACCCCCCAGGGAGTCGTGCAAATCGCGCCCGATGCGCTGCCGCTCCTGCTCGCTGATCTCGATGATCTGCCGTTCCAGGACTTTCCGTTCTGTGACATCGTGCATGATCGCAAACAACAATTGGCGGCGTTGCAGCGAGATCGGCGAGGCATGGACTTCCACCGTGCGGGCCCCGCCGGCACCGAGTTGCGTGCTGGTCTCCATCCGCCTCCACGAGCGCGCCCAGGCCTGGGGAGGCTTCGCCGACGGGGCCGCGGCGGGATGGAATCCCAAATCCCGGGCGTTCAGGGTCCGGAGGTGTTCACGTGTGCAACCGTAGAATACCGCCGCTGCGGGATTCGCGTCCACGATCTCACCGGAAACGGGGTCCATGAGCAACATGATGGCGTCATGCTTCTCGAACATGGAGCGGAACCGCTCCTCACTTTCATGAAGTGATTCCTCCACCTGAAAGCGATGCAGCGCCTCGCCCATCAACGACGCAACGGAGTCAATGAAGCCGATGGTCTCCGGCGTAAACCGGTCGGGCCGGCGATCCGCCAGATGGATCGAACCCAGAAACCGGCCGTGAAACCGGATCGGCACGTGGGCGATGCTTTCAAATCGGGCTCTCACGCAAGGCATCGCGGCCGCAATCTCCGCGTGGGCGGCGCTTCGTTCGAGGAACTCGGTCACGTTGTTGCAGAAGAAATCCCGGGTGGCTCCCGGCGCCGCCGGGTCCTCCGTCGGCCCGTGTCCGCGCAACACCTGGACGCAGGCGCATTCGCCGGTACTCATGACCACGGCGCCCTCCTCCTTGAGGAAGCGGCGCGAGAAGCCCAGCGAGGCGGCGTACGGCAGGCAGCCCCGGGCATTCAAGATGCGAATCCCCGCGGCCCCGCACCCGCACCAGTCGCACAACAACGAAACGATGGCCGTGAGGTACTCGCCGCGCGAAGGCTTCGTGGTGAAAAGCTCCAGCACTTTCGCGATGCCCTGGAGACGCTTCTCCGCCTGCTTCCGCTGCGTCACGTCCTGGATGGTGTTGAGCAACGCCATCTGCCCGCGGAACGCCACCCGGGTCGTGCGGAGCAGCGCGGGAAACACCCGCCCATTCCTCGCCGCGAGGAACGTCTCGAACTCGTCCACGAAGCCCGAGCGTCGCACGCGGGCCAGCAACCGCTTCCGGTCACCGGGCTGGGCGTATAAGTCGGCGGCCTGACCAGCCTGGATTTCCTGCAACGTACCCCCGAGCAACTCGCAGAGGGCGGGATTTGCATCCAGCATCTGGCCGCTGTAAGTCGTGCGCGAGATGCCCACCGGCACTGCCTCGAAAAGGGTGCGGAAGCGTTCCTCGGACTCCTGCAACTGGGCCACCGTCTGCTTGAGTTCGGCGGTGCGTTCTTCCACCCGCGCTTCGAATTCATCCCGCGCCCTGGCCACGCTGGCCAGCAACGCCTCGCGCTCCGTGACATCGTGCCAGACCACAATCGCGCCGGTCACTTTGCCCTGCACCCGCAAGGGGGCCGCGGAAACCACGATGATGCAGGGCTTCCCATCGGGAGCCGTGTACGCCAACCGTTCTTCCCGAACGACTTCTCCTTGCAGCGCTCGGCGGGAAGGGAGGCGTGCCGGGGACAGGCGCTTGCCGTCTGCGAACCGCAGATGCAGTCGGCGCACGACGCCGCTGACGGGCTGGTTGATGGGATTGAAACCGTAGGCGGTCACCAGCGCGCGGTTGGCATCCACAACCACGCCGTCTGCGTTCAGGATCATGACGCCGTTGGTCATGGCGCTGAACGTCGTGGCCAGTTGCTCCGCCCGTTGCTCGGCGCGTTCGGTCGCCTCCAAATGCTGCATCCCCACGGAACAGAGCGCCGCCAGTTGCCCCAGCAGCGCCTCATCCTCCGAAGTGAAATCGCCGTCGCGTTTGTCCGAGACGAGAATGATCCCGACCGATTTCGTGTCGCGTCCGATCAACCGCGCGCCCATCAAACCCCGAAGCGGCGCATGCTCCGGGGGCAATCCCCACCACTGGGGCCGGGCGCGCAATTGCGCATCCGTGTACCGGATGGTGTTGCGGCCTTTGATCAATTCCAAGTGAACGCCCCCGCGCTCCACTCGGAACATTTCGCCGGGCGGACAAGGCGGTTGTCCCTCGGCCCGGGTGGCGGCGAGGATCTGGAAGTGCCCATCCTGAAAGCCGTGTCCGCACACGCCGAGCCGCGCCTGGGTGAGCTGCTGGGCGGCCTCCACGATGCGCTGCATCAGCTCCTGCTTGGTGGGGGCGGCGAGCACTTGCCGGGAGATTTCAACCAGGTGCTTGAGCCGGAGCAGGTGCGCTTCGCGGGCCAGCTCGATTTCCCGGCGCTCCAGTTCCGCCGCCGCGCGCACGGAAGCCAGCCGCAGGATGCCTTCAGCCAACGATTGATTCACGAGCGGCTTGCGCCCGATGACCGCGATCAAGCCGATGGGCTTGCCTTGCGAACTCCAGAGGGTGGCGCCAACGTAGCTCTCGGCCTGCAATTCCCGCAGCGCCGCATCCTTGGGAAACAACTGCTGGACATTTCTCGGGTGACAACAAATCGTCTGCCCCACCACCTCGCCGCAAGGCGTCTCCCTCAAGGTGTAAGCCACGTTGTCCTCGAACCGGCCGTCGTGGCACACCGCCAGCGTCCGCGCCGTGAGCAACCCTTCGTCCAGCCGGTCAATGCAGACATACTCCATGCCCAGACTGTCCGCCAGATGACGGGCCAGCGCCTGGAAGAAATCTTCGTCGGGTTGGGCGGTGGCGTGCGCGAGAAAGCGCAACGTATCTTCCAGACGCCGGCGTTCGGTCACGTCCTGTTTGATGGCGACGAAATGGGTGATCGCGCCGCGGTCATCGGTGACGGGAGTGATCGTCATGTCTTCCGTGTACAGGCTGCCGTCTTTGCGCCGGTTGACCAGTTCGCCGCGCCACGTTTGGCCGGTCAACACCGCTCGCCACATGTCCCGGTAGAATTCCGGTGGATGCGCGCCGGACTTGAGTAGGCGGGGGGTTTTTCCGACGACTTCCGCCGCGGCGTGGCCCGTGAGCTGGGTGAAGGCCGGATTGACCCATTGCACCACGCCTTCGGCGCTCGTGATGGCCACCGCATTGGCCGCGGCCTGCAACGCCGCCGCCTGTAAACGCGTTTGCTCCTCCATCCGCTTGCGGGCGGTCACATCCTGGAAGAAGATGCTCAACCCTTCCTTCGAAGGATAAGCGCGGGCTTCGAACCACGAGTTGAGCGGAGGATAAAAAGCCTCGACCGTGGTGGGCGCCCGTTCCAGCAGCGTCCGTTGGTAGGCCTTGTGAAACTGCGAGCCGATGGCTTCCGGGAAGCTCTCCCACAGACTCCGGTTCAACAGTTCCTCGCGCGACTTGCCGAGAAGCCGGGCGCCGAGTTCATTGATGAAGATCACCCGGTATTCGTGATCCAGACTGAAGAAGCCGTCCGTTACGCTCTCCAGGAGGTCGAGCGTGCGTTGGTGGGCCGCCGCCAGCGCCTCCTGCGCCCGCCGTTTCTCAGTTACATCATGGAACACCAGCACCGCTCCGGTCACCTTGCCGGAGGCATCCAGGATGGGGGCGGCGCTGTCCTCGATCGGCACCTCGCGGCCGTCCCGGGCGATCAGCGCGGTGTGATTGGCCAGGGCGCTTGGGCGGCCTTCTTTGAGTACGCGTGCGCAGGGCGGTTCATACGGTTCGCGGGTTTGCTCGTTGATGAGGCGCAACACCGTTGGCATCGGCAGCCCCAAGGCTTCCGCCATCGGCCAGCCCGTGACCGCCTCGGCCACCGGATTGAGGAACGTGATCCGGACCTCCGTATCGCACGTGATCACCGCGTCGCCGATGCTGGTCAGCGTGACCCGCAGCCATTCGCGCTGTTGCCGCACCTGCTGGTCGGCCCGGTGCTTGTAGATCGCCATCTCGATCGTGGTGCGCAGCTCGCGTTCCTCGAAGGGCTTGATGATGTAGCCGAAGGGATCGGTGATCTTGGCGCGATCGAGGGTGGCCGGGTCGGAGTAAGCCGTCAGAAACACGACCGGAAGATCCAGTTCGGATCGGATCATGTCCGCTGCGGTGACCCCGTCCATTTTCCCGGCGAGGCGGATGTCCATGAGGACGAGCGATGGCCGGTGTTGCCGGGCCAGTTCAATGGCCTGCTCACCGGTGCTGGTCGAGCCGGCGACCAGATAGCCGAGTTGTTGAAGCTTGCCCGCGAGGTCCGCCGCCACGATGGCCTCGTCTTCAACGATGAGAACGGAGCATGCACTCATAACTCAGAACCTAAGCCGTCACAATTCAGCCGGAGCGCGACCGGGGACCGGTCGCGGTCCGATTGCATGGATGCCGCCCAGCCACCTCTATTCAATCGAAACCACGATGAACACCGATGGACACTGATAAGATCATGGGAAGCGTGCTTGAGGTTGAACGCGCGGAGCGTCACGGTCCAGGGAGCCGGATGGGCCGGGCCGAAGTTCATTCCACTCCGAAATCTGTGTTCATCTGTGTCCATCGGTGGTTTCCTCACTGCATCGTTACGGCCAAGGTTGCAGGGGCAATGGTTGGAGTTAAGCGCGGAATCTCCAAGCCGGTTTTTGGCGAAGGTTGACCGTGGGTTGTCGTGCCAAACCTTCATGACTTCCGGGGGAGTGGGAAGAGAATCCGGAATTCCGTGCCCGGGCCGGGGCCGGTCTCCACGGTGCCATGGAGTTGCTGCGTCAGCATTTGCACCAGCCGCAAACCCAACGAGCGGGACTCACGCCAGTTCAAGTTTGGAGGCAGGCCGGGGCCGTTGTCGGATACGCGGAGACACACTTCGCGGGAGGTGGCATCCTGGGAGAGGCCCACCGTGACCTCGCCGCCGGTTTGGTTCGGGAACGCGTGCTTGAGGGCATTGCTTGCCAGTTCGTTGAGGATGAGCCCACATGGAACGGCCGTATCCACCGGCAGGGCTACGGGTTGCAGGGCCAGTGCCAGCCGCACCGGATCTGTTGTGCTGCCGTGAGCACGCCAGAGATGCTGTAGCAGGCTCGTGGCGTAATCCGCGAAGTTCAAGCGCGCGAGGTCACCGGATTGGTAAAGCTTCTCATGCACCAGCGCCATCGCGCGAACCCGGTCTCGCACGTCGCCCAAGGAGGTTTGCAGAGCCGGATCGTCCTGCGTGGCCGTCTGCAAATTGATCAGGCTGGAAATGACCTGGAGGTTGTTCTTCACCCGGTGGTGGATTTCCTGCAACAGCACTTCCTTCTCGTGCAAGGAAGCCTTGAGCCGTTCCTCGGCCTGCTTGCGCGCGGTGATGTCCTGCGTAATGCCGAAGCCCCCCAGCAGCACGCCCGCCGCGTCGAATTCCAAATCGGCCGTCTCGCGCACCCATTTCACCTTCCCGTCCACCACCAGCCGGTGCTCGATGTCGTACGGTTCGCCGCGCAGCCCCGCCTGCCATTGTGTGTCCACGTATTGGCGGTCGTCGGGGTGGACGAGGCTCAAGAACGCCTCGTAGGTCAGCGGGGTTCCCTTGGGCTCTCCGAAGATGCGATGGTTTTCGTCGGACCACGTCAGGATGTTGCGGCGCACGTCCAGCCGCCAACTGCCGATCTGCCCCACAGCTTGGGCACGGTCCAGGTCTCCCTGGTTCTGCCGTAGCGCCTGCTGGGCCTTGACCAGGTCGTCAATGTTCAACACGGTGCCGAACCAGCGTACGATCTCGTCCGCTGCGTTCCGAATGGGCCGGCCCCGCACTTTGAACCACTCGTACTCGCCGTCGTGCCGCCGCACACGGTATTCCAGGTCGTAGGGTGCGCGTCCTTCAACGGCGGCTTGCCAGGCGGCAAACGCGCGCGGTCGGTCGTCGGGATGCAACAGCTTGTTCCAACCATCCCCAAGATGTTCGCTCATCGGGACCCCCGTGAACTCCACCCATTGTTGACTCTGGTAATCGCAGTAACCATCCGGCCGCGTGGTGAACACCATGCCGGGGATGGATTCCAGTGTCTGCCGGTGGAACGACTCGCTTTCGCGTAGCGCCTGCTCGGTCTGCTTCCGGTCGGTGATGTCACGATTGGCAGCGCGCCGGCCCTGGAGGTGCCCCTGGGCATCGCTCACCAACTGGCAGGCATGCGCGATCCATCGCACCTCGCCGTCCCGACGGACAATGCGGAATTCGAGTTCGCACTGTCCGGGATGGGACAGGTCCTCCCGCTGATGCGCCCTCACCCGCTCGCGATCGTCCGCATGAACAATCCGCAAATACAGCGCGGGGTCCTCGACGAACTCCTCCGACCGGTAACCGGTAATCCGCTCACACGAAGGCGAAACGTAAAGGAAGCGGTTCTCCGGACTGCGCCAGTATTCCCAGTCATACGTGAACTCGGCCACCGTCCGGTAACGGGCCTCGCTCGCAAGCAGCGCGTCCTCGGCCCGCTTGCGCTCGGTGATATCGGTGACCAGCACCGCGAAGTGCCCAGGGGCCGGCCGGAAAACATACGCCTCGAAGTAACACCCAAACACCTCCGAACGCGCGCTGTGGGTGACTGGTTCTCCCGTTCGCGCGACCTTGCCAAAGACCTCGAACCACTCGGGCCGAATACTGGGGACCAACTCTTTGATTCGTTTGCCAACAATTTCCTCCCGCTTCCGTCGCATCAGCCGCTCGAAGGCCGGGTTCACTTCCCGATGCACCGCATCACAAAGCCGGCCTTGGTCGTCGCAGATAGCTTCAGCCAGATAGAATCCTTCCTGCAGACTTTCGAACAGGGTCCGATACCGCTGCTCGCTGGCGCGGAGTGCTTCCTCGGCGGCCTTTCGCTGGCTGATATCCAGGTGCGATACGATCACCCCGCCGGCTGCATTGACGACTCGCTCCACCTGCATGAAGAACCACTGCTCATACTCCG
>CAYJNU010000303.1:0-950 GCA_964371005.1 uncultured Verrucomicrobiota bacterium
GCTCAGGCTGGTGTAGATGCCCTCGCGTTTCAACGCCTTGATGAAGTAATGGAGCTGGGCCACGCGATTGGTGTCCACGCGACCGAAATCCGCCCCGCTGCTGGTGTAGATCGCGCCGTGGACCCGCACCAAGTTCACGCCGCGCTTCGCCATCGCGCGTGCGAAGATGTCGAGCTCGCTGCGGGCGTTGCCAACGAAGCCCATACCCACGTTCACCGCCCAGAACCTCGCCTCTTCGCCGGTCTTCTCATGGATAAAATCCTCGCCACTCGTGCGGATGAACCCTTTCTCGCCGGCCTCGCGCTCGTTCAAGTAACGCAGATCAATCGGGCTGAAGCCAAACGGATCGGGCGCGGGCTGAAAGGCGAACCAACCGGGCTGATTGACCTGCGGTTGCTCGTCCGGCTTGAGCTTGCCGCGCGGTGTGAAAGCGTCGCGCGTCAGCAGGAAACAGTCATAGGCGGTGGTGTTGGGATCGGTTGCAGTTACTTCCAGGCGAAACGTGAAGGTGCCGGCTTGCAGCGTCACGCTGCCGACATTGGCCCAGCCGACCCGGTTGCCGGCGTTGCCGCCCAGGATTACCAAGTCGGTGAGCGTTTGGGCTGGCGAGTCCTTCCAGGTGTCCGTGGTGCCCACGCGCCAGCGAAACGCTTGCGGGTTCCAGAATTTCCGCACCCAGAGCTGATACGTGCCGGCCGATGGGACAGTCACGTTGCGCTGCACGTTGCCGCCCGGGCCGACCCAGACCATCGCACCGTTGGAAAGTTCAGTGGTCTGGCCGGCGCTGCTCTCGGCCTCGAACCAGACCCAGCGCTGTTCAGCAGAGGGCGGCGTGACTTCAGCAGCGGCTAATTGCATGAAGGCCTGCGCGTCACCCACCGCGGAGGGTAAGTTCGCGGCGAGGAGCGTGGCCGCGGGCGAGGAGAGCGTGAGCGCCGGCAGCGCCGGAT
>CAYJNU010000303.1:960-10156 GCA_964371005.1 uncultured Verrucomicrobiota bacterium
CGTGGCCGCGGCGCCGGAGTCCACCGCGCTCGTGGCGAGGGGCTGGTTGACCGCGCCGGTCAGGTTGGAACGCCAATGCACTTCCAGTTGCACGTCCTGGGGTGACGAGGCGGACTGGATGAAGAGCACAAAGTCCGTGTCGCTGCGGCTCCACGTGACTCCGCGACTTGCATCGGGACGGGTCGGGTCCAAGCCAAGCGCGTACTCAGCGAAATTGACCACGCCGTCGCCATCCGGATCGCCCCCTTTGCCGCCAACGGCTTCATTGGCTGCGTCAGCCGGCTTGAACGCCTGCTCGCGGAAGTCGGCATAGGTGGCGGCTGGGGTGACGATCGCGAGAGTGGTGATCCATCCTCCCAACAGGAACAGCAACCGGTTTGAGCGCAGCAACCGAGACAACATCATGCCGCCATCGTATGGGTCGGGGATTCTGCGGGCAAGCAGGACGCCGCTTGGGTCAAGTCAATTTGGTGGCTGCTTAGCGTGCGTTTCGCCAGTGCGCACCTCAATACATCGTGAGACTTCAAACACCGATTGATGACAGCGAGATTCCATTGACCCAGGTCAAGTGGGTTGTTCCACGTCAGGACAGGTGTGGTGTGGGTATCGGCAGGGTCAGTTGCCAATCAGCCGGAAGAAACTCTTCGACTTATCCATGCGATTGGTATAGGGACTTGTCGCTCCGGGAACGTTGGTGTATGTGCCTTGAAGCACAGGTGCTGCTTGTAGACTGAGCGCTGTACCTGTCCATTTCAGAACCATATTATCCCTGACGCGCTCCGCCAGGAGCGTTGTTGCCGCGTTCAAGGCCAAGTCGACCCGGAACAAAGTACCGACGTCTAAGGCGCCACCGCGCTTCGTGACTCCGAAGAGAGAATCGCCAAGCAGAGCCAAGCCACCAGCAGGCCTTGCCCCATCTTCGAACGTAAAGTCTTTGAGCACACGGTGGCCAGTTCCGTCAATGTTCATTTGAAAGAGAGTCCCGGCTCCCCATGTGCCGCCGTAGGAGGTCGTCCCGAAGATTCGGTTGCTAGACATGATCAGGGGAGTCTCGGTTCCGAAGGATTGGAGTACAGCAAAACCCGTCCCGTCAGTGTGTATCTTGAAGATCGTTCTGAGGGTTGCGCCGTACAAAACGTTCCCTGACAAAACAAGACCTGCATGTGGGTTTATCCCCTCGCCGCTCCCGCCAGAGAAGTTCTTGAGCACCGCGTATTCGCTTCCATCAGTTTTCACTTTGAATACTGTTCCCCAACCTGTATAGCCACCCGACCTGCTGGTTCCGTACAGCATGCTTCCCGACAATACCAGACCAGCCGTGGGATAGGCCCCTCTAGTAAGATAATCGAAATGAACCAATATCGCGTGGTCTGTTCCATTTGTGTTCACCTTAAACACAGTTCCACAGTCCCAATTGCCGCCGTACTCCGTCGTCCCATAGAGCGTGTCGCCTGACAATACGAGACCTGCGGCAGGAAACCCCCCATCACTGTTCGAGAAGTGTCGCAGCACGGCAAAACCCGTCCCGTCAGTGTTCACTTTGAACACGGTTCCTCGCAACGAGGTGCCACCCATCGCTGTGGTCCCGTAAATTGTGTCACCCGACAACAGCAAACTGCCTCTGGGAGTCTCACCGTCTATGCGAGGGTCGGTGAAATGCTTGAGCACTGTGTAATCCGCCCCGTTGGTGGCTACTTTGAACAAGGTGCCGTTCATCTGGTTGCCACCTTCTTCCGTTGTCCCGTATAGCCTGTCGCCCAACAATGTGAGCCCTGAAGTTGGGTAATGTCCATCGGGTCCAGTGAAGCGGTTGAGCACCATGTAGTCTGCGCCATTCGTGTTCAGCTTGAAGACCGCACCACAGCCGGCTTCTCCGCACAGGGCTGTCGTCCCGTACAACGCGTCGCCGAAAACAGTCACTCCTGCGCCGGGGAACTCACCGTCGCTACCACCGAAATCCTTTATTACTGCGTAATCACTGCCGTTCGTTTTCAGCCTGAAGACTGTACCAGAATCCAGAATCCCACCGCCGCTAGTTGTCCCGTAGAGCGTATCGCCAAGCAGAATCAAGGCCTTTGGGTCTGCTCCTTCGCTGAGCGAATCGTTGAGGCTCTTGATTACGGCGTAGTCGGTTCCGTCTGTGTTCAGTCTGAACACCGTGCCCCCGTTCGAACCACCCCCCGAGGAAGTCGTGCCGTAGAGCAGGGTGTCGCACAGCACGAGAGTCGCCATCGGTGCGGCCCCGTCCTGCCCACCGAATCGCTTCAGAACAGTGTAGCCTGTACCGTCCGTGTTCAGCTTGAACAGCATTCCTGCGCTGGAGCTGCCGCCGATAGTGGCGCTGCCATAGAGCGTGTTTCCCGACACTGCCAGCTCAGCGCAGGGGAAACCTCCGTCATTGTACAAGTTGTCGAAGCACTTGAGCACGGTATAGCCCCTGCCGTCCGTATTCACCTTGAAAACCGCGCCCTGGCTGACAGGACCGCCCTGCGATGTCGTCCCGTAGAGTGTATTCCCGACCAGAATCAAGCCGGCCCTTGGCTGCGATCCTTCACTCTCGTCATCAGGAAAACTGTGCAAGACCGCAAAGTCTGCCCCGTCTGTGTTCAACTTGAATACAGTCCCTGCCCCAAATTCGCCCCCACCTTCAGTCGTTCCGTAGAGTGTGTTCCCCGACAGCGTTAAGCTTCCACAGGGGTATGCGCCGTCCGCGTAATTGGTGAACTGCTTGATGATGGCGAACCCCGTTCCATCAGAGTTGATCTTGAAGACTGTTCCCGCGAGCGGTTCCTCTCCGCGATAGGTAGTGCCATAGAGAGTGCCTTCCGGCCCGTGGACAAGTTGAGACTTGGGGACGAAACCAGTTGCGTTGGTCAAGACTCCAAAGTTCCTGATGACGGTATGTGTTTGAGCTTCGGCTATTGCAGCCGCGACAAGCAGACAGACAAACAGGCATACCAAGGACACGCCACGGTGGCTGAGCGGAGCAGGTTTCGCGGTGCCGCTCATGCTGGTAATGCCGATCGGTCCGCAACTGTCTTGCCCTTGAAGACACCAGTCATATTCTTCGCCGCCCACAGGTGCGTGCGCAGCCTCGTGGGTCGATCCACCCCATCTCACCATGTCGCTACTGTAACCAGCAGTCAGCGGGATTCAATGCAGTTTTCGCTTTCACGCTCTTGAAGCCAACCTCCGTGCAGGCGGATTCACCAAGGCATTCGCATCCCTCAAGTTCCGGAATCGCTCCTTTGCGGCGTCCCATTCGAGCCGCTGGCCGGGGAAGCGCAGCGCGATGATGCCCAGCAGCGCGATCTCAGTCAGCGCCGCGCCGTAGGAGAAGTCCGAGCCGGCTTGTTTGCCGCTGCGAATGGCATTGAACCAGTCGTCGGCATGCGAGCCTTTCACGCGGGGCAACGTTTGAGCAGGTTTCTTGTAAGTGGCCATTTTTTCGTCGGGGATGATCTGGGCGCTGCCGGCGCCGTGCGAGCCGTGCATGATCGTGCCCTTGTCGCCCACGAGGAGCGCGCCGATGTTGGGCAGTTGCTCATTCGGACCCAGCTCCGCCGGTTGCGGTGGCCGTTCGATGCCGTCGTACCAAATCAACTTCACCGGGCCGCGCTTGCCTTTGGCGGCAAACTCGTAGGTAACCTTTGCGCCCGGCGGGAACGTGGCGGCGTGTTTCCTCGGATCGAAGTCTTTCACCTCGGCTTGCAACGCTGTCGGTGCGCCCAAGTCCAGCGCCCAGAAGGACGGATCCACGACGTGGCAAACCCAGTCGCCAATGACGCCGCAACCAAAGGCCGACCACCCACGCCATTTGCCGTCCAGGTACATGGGCTGAAACGGCTCAAGCGATGCCGGACCCACCCACAAATCCCAGTTCAACTCTGGCGGCACGGGCGGGCGCTCCGCCAACGCAGCAAGCCGGTCAATCCGGCTGTAGTTGCTGCCGCAGAACGCGTGGACCGTGTGAACTTGGCCGATGGCGCCGTCCCAAATCCACTCGCAGAGGTCGCGAATGCGATCGGAAGAGTGGCCTTGATTGCCCATTTGGGTGACGACCTGTTTCTGCTCGACGAGCTTTCGCAGCGCCCGCGCTTCGCCGATGGTCCGCGTCAGCGGTTTCTCGCAATAGACGTGTTTGCCGCGTTGGATGGCCGCCGTGGCCAGCATGGCGTGCGTGTTGTCCGCTGAGGCGATGACCACGCCATCGAGTTCCTTCTCGTGCTTATCGAGCAGCCGCCGGAAGTCCTGGTAGAACGGGGCGGGGCCGTAATGCTTGTGAGCGTCCGCTTCCTGCCGCGTGTCGGCGTCGCACAGGGCTACGATATTCTGCTTGGTGAACATCCCGGCGATCTGGCCACCGCGACCGCCGGTGCCGATGACGGCGAGGTTGAGCTTCTGACTGGGCGGGGTCTGGCCACGAAGGCTCAACACCGAGGCGGGGATGATGGAGATGCCGGCCAGGGCGGCTGTGCTGCGACGAAGGAAGGAACGACGTGAAAGGGAGGTGGAGGGCGAGGCTTGGTTCATAATGCAAAACGGCTTCTTGCCGACGCCGTGGTCTGTGAGCCGGAGCAACCGCCGCCGGCAAAGTCACCAAGGAGAAATCGCGCCGACGCGAGCGCCCGAGTGTGTTGATCGTCATTGATCACCCGAGGATTGAACCCCGAGGGGCGGGCGTCGTCCACGACTTTTTGTGTCATGTGTTTTTGCAGACGAGGTGTTACTTGGCGGCAACGCTTACCACACACAACTGGCGTGCGGGCAATTTCAACGTCACCTGGGTTCGCGGTCCGGTCACGCGGATCATCTGCTTTTGCAGCGACGACATGCTGCTGTTGCCGGCAAGCTTCACGGTGAGTTCGTAGTCGCCGGGCGACAACAGAAACAGCTCGGCACCCAGTTCTCGAGGCTGAGTGCCAAAGTGGAACAGTTCGGCGGTGAAGGCGGATCGGCCGGATTGCGTAACGAGCGCAGCGATGTCGCGCGGCGGCGTACGCCAGCGGACGGCGTTTAGCGGGAACACCAACGGATTTCCCGGATCACCGGTTGCGCTACCGTAAAGGATCTCGGGTGAAGGTGAAGGCGGCGGGCGTTCGGGCAGGTAATCGAGATAGTTTCTCGTGAATGAAATCACGCGATCGGTCCAGCGCATCTCGCTGGTATAGGCTTCCCAGTTCGAGCGGAAGGCTTCGGCGTTGCGGTTGAGCGCCGCTTAGAGCGGCGCGCGGTCGCCGGTCAACCGGTAACGGGCGTAGCCGGAGGCATCCTTTTGGAGAAGGGCGTCATACTGGGTGTCGCCGGTGAGGAAGCGATACTTGGCCAGCGTGTCCGGGAGAAAGCCGCCCATCTGACGGGCGCACCAGGCTTCCGAGCCCGCTTCGCTGTTGCGCCCCGCGTTCGCGTGTTTCAGGCGGAGGGCAGCCATCGAGCGAATGGGTTCGAGATAGGTTTGCTTGCCGGTCATGTGATAGGTGAGCAGAAGCGTGGAAGTCATCAGGCGCGTGGCGCCGGGCCAGTTGTAGAGGGCGTCGTTATGGCCGGGCGAAAAGGGTTCCCACCACGGCAAATCCTTCTTGCCGATGCCGCCGTCGGGCCAGCGGATCGCGGAGGGCAACACCCCGGCGGGTTTTCCATTCTCGGCGCGGGCGGTGGCGTCCACCCAGACCTTGAGCCACTCGCCGAAGAGGTCGCTCAAAGCCGCATCGCCGGTGCGCTGCCAGCAGAGCAGGGCGGGTTGGAGGATCGAGGGATGATAGACGGTGTCAAACGCTCGTGCGGCGCTCGTGTCCCCCTTGTCCACGCTGAAGTAAATGGACTTGAACTGGAGGAAGCCGCGTTCGTTGCGCCCGGTCCATCGCTCGCGTGTCAGTTCTGCCAGGCGCAAGGCGCGCTGTTTCCATACGGGATCGTCGGGCCGCAGAAACATCATGGGCTGGATGGTATCGGTGGTGTCCTCGTTGGAATGCTCGACGTCGGTGAGACGAGCGGTGAACCCTTCACGCATGTGTGGCTGCTGAAAGATGCCGTTCGACAACCGTTCTTGCGCGGCGCCGATCACCGGGTCGTCGAAAGCGACCATTACGGGCACCCACCAACGCCACATTTCGACATCGTCGCCCCACCCACCGCCGAACTGGCCGTCCGGAAGTTGCCGCTCGGCGATCCACCAATGGATCACGTCGGCGAGCTTCTCCAAACCCTCGCGCTGCGCGTTCGCCCAGGCGGGCGCTTGGTCGTCAGCCCTGAATGGCTTCGGCCAGGGGATGGGCTCACCCAGATACATCCGCACGACGCGGTTTTCGGGAAAGGCCCGGCGGGTCTCTTCCAGTAACCGCCGGCCCTCGCCGTAGTATTTCTCGCGACGCTCTTTCACCCGCAGCAGTGGTCCACTCTGGATGACCTGCCAAATCAGCATGCGTCCCCGGTAGAAACTCCAGATCGGATGGAGCGGAGAGTCCGTGGCGGGCTCCGGCGGATGCACTGGACCATCCGATGCGGGCCGCACCTTGCCGGAGATGAAGCGGCAGAGATAACCGTTCTCCGCAGCCCGGCTCATTTCCGCAACCACGCGCGACTTGCCGTTCGCCCAGTCGTCCACGACGGGGAGCAGCTTGGCCAGGTCCGCGCGGAGGCCTGCGTCCAATTCGGGTCGCTTGTCCAGTTCGCGGAGCAGGCGGAGGCGATCCAGTTCGTCGGAGGTGTTGCCGGCTTGTTGAATGAGGGCTGAGACGGGGTCTGCTTTGGGCGCGGGGCTTTTTGCGGCTGCGGTTGCGGCGTGGCCCGAATCAAGGCCAGAATGCACTGCAAGAAAGCCAGCGAGCACGGGCGGCATCCAGTTATTCACGCGCCACGGATACCGCAGCCGCCGGCCTTGCGCGAGCCTGGAATGATCTTGCCGTCCGTCCTCGGAGAATCGGGCGTCGGTTTAGAGAGATTGTCTGAAAACCTGGGTTTGTAGTTCCGCCTTCAGGCGGCGTGACGCCCAAACCGCCTGAAAGGCGGGACTACAAACCAAACCGGCACGATTCAAGCGACTCTAAAACAGAACGCTTCAAGCAGTCTCGGAGAGATGCCTGAAAGAGATGCCTGAAAGATTGCGAGGGCCTCGCCAGCCGGGTAGCCTCCGCAGCAGAACGGCAAATTGATCCCGTGACCAAACCAAGAACAGAAACTGCAGATGGCGCGATGATCCAGCTTGCCCATGTCGAGAAGCGCTTCGGCCAGCGGCTGGTGGTGGATGACCTCACGCTCAAGGTGCCGCGCGGAGAAATCTTCGGCCTGCTCGGGCATAATGGCGCGGGCAAGAGCACGGCGATCGGCATGATGCTGGGACAGGTCTGGCCGACCGGCGGTGCGGTGCAGGTCAACGGATACGATGTCTCGGCGAATCGTCAGCGGGCCCTTGCAAAAGTGGGGGCGATCTTCGAGTCGCCGGCGTTCTACGATTACCTCAGCGGCTGGCGAAACCTGAAGATCCTCAGTTCCTATTCCGCGCCGACGTCAAACGAGCGCATCCGCGAGGTGCTGGACTGGGTGGGACTGACGGGACGCGAGCATTCCAAGGTTCGCACGTATTCGCATGGCATGCGGGCGCGGTTGGCGCTGGCCCAGGCCATGTTGCCCAATCCGGAGTTGCTTATCTTGGATGAACCGGGAGACGGTCTGGATCCGGAAGGAATCGCCGAGTTGCGCGGGACGATTCTGCGGCTCCACCGCGAACTGGGTCTCACGATCCTGCTCTCCTCGCACTTGCTGCCGGAGGTGGAACAGCTTTGCACGCGGATCGCCGTGTTGCGGCAGGGACGCAAGGTGTTCGAGGGAACCCTGGAGGAAACGAAGCGACTGAACCAGTGGGTGCGCCTCCGGGTGAGCGATTTCCACCGTGCCGCTGCGGATTTGCGGGAGGCGGGCCTGGCCTCGGAAGATCGGGACGGCCGGCTGGTCGCGCATACGCCCGGCGTGGAAACCGACCGGGTCGTGCGCCGGTTGGTGGAGCAGGGGATTGCCGTGTTCGAGATCGCGCGCGAGGCGGATACGCTGGAGAGTTTCTACCTTTCGCTGATGAACGAGACGCGAAACTGATGAAACGCCGCGTCAGAGTATGCTCTCGGAGTTTGGATGTCGGACTTCGGATTTGAACGCATGTTTTTCCTGCACCTCCAAAACGAGCTTTGGAAGCTCTTCGGCAAGAAGCGGACCTACATCGGCTTCGGCATGTTCCTGTTGGCCCAGAACGCCATGTTGCTGGCCTTTCGCTTCACGAAATGGCAAGGCGACATGGCGAAGTTACTGGAGGGAAATGGCTACCTGGCGCAGGAGTTCATCTCCGCGCTGACGGTGGCGGTCATCATGCTGATTCCGCAGGTCATCCTGCTCATGCCGCTCTATGCGACGTTGGTTGGCGGCGACCTGGTGGCGAAGGAGGCCGAGGATGGAACGCTGCGGATGATCCTGTCGCGCCCGGTGTCGCGTTTACGGTTGTTGCTGGCGAAGTGGCTGGCCGGGGCGGTTTTCGCGGTGACGCTCGTGGTTGTGCTCGGCGTGACAGCTTTGGTCTGTGCCCGGATGTGGTTTCCGTGGAAGGGGATGTTCGTGTTTGCACCGGGGCAGGCGTTTGCGGTGCTGGGCGCGGGCGAGGGGCTGCAGCGCTACATCTTCGCCCACCTGTTCATGGCGGTGAATGCGACGACGATGCTGAGCTTGGCTTTCATGTTCTCCTGCTTCAACATGAAGCCCGCCGCCGCCACAATTCTTGCGCTGTCTTACTTGTTCGTGAATTTGGTCCTCGAAGCGATTCCGTTCTTCGATCGCTTCGAACTCTGGCTGCTGCCGCATCACTTTCGCTGCTGGCTGCACATTTTTGCAGACCCCATTCCTTGGCCGCAGATCTTCGAGTCACAAGTTGTTCTGGTGGCGGCGAACCTCACCGTGTTCATCGTGGGCGCGACGGTCTTCTATTCCCGGGACATCAAGTCCTAGACGTGATGGATGACCTGGTGCCGGTGGTTATTTCGCCGGTTCCCAAACGATCTGGCGCGAGTCGAACACCGGGCCCTCGGTACAGGTGCGCTGGTATTCCCAACCTTCGCCCGACTTGATCGGGATGACGCAAGCGAGGCAAACGCCCACGCCGCAGCACATGTGTTCGTCCATCGAGAGTTCGGCGGGCACGCCATGGTCGGCCGCGATC
>CAYJNU010000304.1:0-10090 GCA_964371005.1 uncultured Verrucomicrobiota bacterium
CCCAGATCGGGGCGTGTTCCACGCTGCGGCCGGCCCTGTTGGACCGCTGAGAAGCCAGGCTCGGGTCAGGCGTTCTCCTCCGCGAGGAAACGCTCCGCTTCGATGGCGGCCGCGCAACCCATCCCCGCCGCGGTAATGGCCTGGCGATAGACGTGATCGGCGCAATCTCCCGCGACGAAAACGCCCGGCACATTCGTCGCCGCGCCACGCTTCGGAGTGATGTAGCCCGCCTCATCCATGTCGATCTGCGTCTTGAATAGCTGGGTGTTGGGTACGTGGCCGATGGCAACGAAAACGCCTGCGCAATCAATCACGCTCTCAGCATTGGTCTTCAGGTTCTTCACGCGCACCCCCGTCACCTTGTCTTGTGTCACGTCCAGAACATCGGTCACGACGGCATCCCAAACCGGTTTGATCTTCGGATTTGCGAGCGTGCGTTCGGCCATGATCTTGGAGGCGCGCAACTGGTCTCGGCGATGGATCAAGTACACCACCGAGCCAAAGCGGGTCAGGTAGGTGGCTTCTTCGCAGGCAGAATCGCCGCCGCCGACCACGACGAGCGGTTGGTTGCGGAAGACCGGCAGTGCGCCGTCGCAGGTGGCGCAATAGGTCACGCCTTTGGTTTCGAGTTTGGCTTCGTTTTCCAGGCCAAGATGCCGGTGACCCGCGCCAGTGGCAATGATCACCACACGGCTCTCGACCTTCTCGCCGTCCACCGTGAGCGCAAAGGGACGCTTCGAGAAATCCAAGGCCTCCACGGTTCCGAACTGGGCCCGCGCGCCGAATCGTTCCGCTTGCTTCTGCATGCGCGTCATTAATTCGTAACCGTCCACACCATCTGGAAAGCCGGGGAAGTTCTCGACCAGCGTGGTGGTGGTGAGCAGCCCCCCGGGTTGCTGGCCCGTGAGAACGAGGGGGGTGAGATTTGCACGAGCAGCGTATAGCGCCGCCGTCCAGCCGGCGCACCCGGAACCGATGATGACGACTTGTTCCATGGGCGGGGAAGTTAGAGCGGACGACGCGCTCTGACAAGGGCAGACGTCCCGCCCCGGCGAGCCAGGTCGAATTGGGTTGCGCGCTCCGACTCTGCCCCGTTTACTGGGCGCGCATGGTGAACGTGACTTTGAGTGGCCAATCAAACCGGCAAGGGCCTGGGTTAGCTGGGGGCGTGCTGCTTGCCGCGCTGTGGGCTTGGCTGGCGCCGGTAGCTGCCTCGGGACAAACCGATGGGTCGCCCGGGACGAATCTGTGGCAGACGGCCATTTGGAATGGCGGTGAGTGTTCGCCCGGACTGGCGGCCGACGGCACCGTGTACGTCGGCACGTACGACGGCCGGCTGTTGGCGTTCACGCCGGAGGGTAAAAAGAAATGGCAATTCCGGACGGGAGTGGAAATCCGCTCCGCTCCGACGATCGCACCCGACGGCACGATCTACTTTGGCTGTCGCGACCGCCGGCTCTATGCGATGAATCCGGCGGGGGAGTTCAAATGGGCCTACAAGACGGGCCAATGGGTGGATGCCTCTCCGGCCCTGGCGGCCGACGGCACGCTTTATTTTGGATCATGGGACAAGACGTTTTATGCGCTCCGGCCCAGCGGTGAGAAGCGTTGGGAGTTTGCGACCGGCGGGCCGATCGTTTCCTCGGCGGCCCTCGACAGCGATGGCGTGATTTACTTCGGCTCACATGATCAACGGCTTTACGCGTTGAATCCCGACGGGTCCAAGAAATGGGAGTTCGCCACGCGGGCGCCGATCATTGCCTCGCCGGTGATCGCCAACGATGCCGCGATCCTCATCACGTCGGTGGACGGCTGGTTGTTCGCAGTCAACCCAGACGGCACGAAGCAATGGGCGGTGCATGCCGGCGGGGCCACGGATTCTTCGCCCGTGTTGGATGCCGAGGGTAATATCTACCTCGGGGTGAACCACCAGTTGTGCGCGTTTGGCCCGGACGGCGCGAAGAAATGGCAATACGCCACGGGCAGTCTGATTGAATCTTCCCCGGCCCTGTGCGCCGACGGCACGGTTATCATCGCCAGTCGCGACCAGTGCGTTTACGCGGTGGGACTGGATGGCAACCTCCGCTGGCGTCAGTGGATTGAGGGCGATGTCATGTCGTCGCCTGCCATCGGTCTGGACGGAACCGTCTATGTGTCCTCCGTTTACCGGGTGCATGCCTTGCAGGGGACGGCCCGGTTGGCCCAGACTCCCTGGCCCATGTTTCAGGCGAACGCCCAGCGCACGGGACGCTTCACGCCCTGAGTGCAACCGGTGCGCAGCGCCCGATCACTGACTCCGTAGCCTTGCTCGACCGCGGGAAGCTCACAAACGCTTCTTAATAGCGTCGAGAAGCGCGTGCGCGGCCATTCGTCGCTCCAAGTGCCGACTCGAATCCTCAGCTTGGGGGATGTGCGAGTGACTTTTCTCCGGCGCACCACTGCTTCGCCGTCACCGGCGCCGCGGTTGGAGTCTTCCACCGAGTCGTCAACGCGGGGAATGGGGGCACAATCACCGAGCTGCCGGACGGTCCTGATTTTGGTCTGTTCAGGCTCATGGCCAAGCGCTACCGTCCGCGCGCGTGCTGGCGGCATTCCTCACGACGATCCTCTGGGCGGGCTCCATCGTTTGTGCGTGGCGCTCGGCCCGGCTCATTGGCGGCGCGGAGGCGAATTTCTGGCGGCTCGCCTTGTCCGCCTTCCTGCTGGCCATCTGGGCGAACACCGCCGGGCACGGCCTCTTTGGCGAGGCGTTTCCCCTCTTCCTCATCAGCGGCTCGATCGGCATCGGCATCGGGGATGCCGCCCTGTTTCAGTCATTGCCCCGCATGGGTTCACGCCTGACGACCTTGCTCGTCACCTGCCTCACTCCGCCTTTTGCCGCGCTCATCGAATGGTTCTGGCTGGGCACCACGCTCAAGACCGGGCAACTCGTCTGTAGCGCGGTGATCCTTACTGGCGTCGCCCTCGCGCTGGCCCCCAGCAAGCACTTGGAACTCACCCGTCGGATGATTGCGGTTGGCGTCGGGACCTGTGCCATCGCCGCTCTCGCCGGAGCGGTGGGGGCTGTGCTCAGCCGCAAGGGCTATGCCGTTGCGGAGGTGGCCGGGCAACCACTCGACGGCGGGACCGCCGCGTTCCAACGACAACTTGGTGGCTTGCTCGTGGCAGCGGTATGGCTTCTCGCTGTGCGCCATCGTGAAATCCGGTTGCACCTTTCCGGCAAAGGCCCCGAGACGAGCGTCGGCGTGCGGAAATGGAAAGCCGCGTGGCCGTGGGTGGTGGCCAACGGTTTTCTGGGCCAGACGCTGGGGGTGAGCTGCTATCAAGTGGCGCTCGAACAACTGCCCACAGGCATCGTTCTCTCCATCGCGGCGTTGACGCCGTTGACCATCATCCCGCTGGCCCGCATCGTCGAAGGCGAACGGCCAACGCGGTATTCTCTGGTTGGCAGTGCAATCGCCGTCGGAGGTGTGATCGGACTGGCGCTGCAAAGCTGAAGCGCCGGGCTTGGCTTTGGCCCACGTTTCCGCCAGACTGGCGGGCGCTCCGATTCGATGAACAAAGCCGCGCCAACCCTGCTTGCCCTGATGACCACGCTCACCACCTTTGCCGCCGCTCTCACCCCTGATCAAACCGGGCGACTCGAAGGGCTCTTCAAGCCGTTTGACCGTGCAGATGCGCCCGGGGTGAGCGTTCTCATCCTCCATCGCGGAAAGCCGTTGTTCGCCAAAGGCTACGGCCTCGCGAACTTGGCCACGCCCGTCTCCTGCTCCACCAATACGAATTTCCGGCTCGCTTCCGTGACGAAACAATTCACGGCGATGGCGGTGCTGATCCTGTCCGAAGAAAGGAAGTTGGCGCTCGACGAGACGTTGACGGCGTTCTTCCCGGGATTCCCGGCGTACGGCCAAGCCATCACCGTGCGCCAACTGCTCACGCACACTTCAGGCTTGATGGACTACGAAGACGCGATTCCGAAGGGCACGACGATCCCGGTGCTCGATCAGGACGTGCTGCGCATCCTGATGAAGCAGGACAAAACGTATTTCCAGCCTGGTTCGCAGTATCGGTACAGCAATTCCGGCTACGCGCTGCTGGCGCTGATCGTCGAGCAACGCAGTGGTCAGACCTTCGCCCGTTTCCTGAAGCAGCACATCTTCGAGCCGCTGAAGATGACGAACACGGTTGCGTACGAGGAGGGGTTGAGTGTGGTGCCGCACCGCGCATTCGGGCATTCCCCGGCGGAGAGCGGATTCAAACGCACTGACCAGAGCCTCACCAGTTCCGTGCTGGGAGATGGCGGCGTGTACTCCTCGGTCGTTGACCTCGCCCGGTGGGATGCGGCGCTTTATACCGCGAAACTCGTCAGCCGACAAACACTGAAACAGGCCTTCACGCCGGCCACACCGACGGACCAGCCTGGTCGCAGTTACGGCTTCGGCTGGTTCATCGGCAAGTACCGCGGGTTGAAGGAAACCTGGCACAGCGGCGAGACGCTTGGATTTCGCTCGCGCATCGCCCGGTTTCCGGAGCGCAAGTTTACCATCATCCTTCTCGCCAACCGCAGTGACGCGGTTCTCGACGAATTGCCCCATCAGATCGCCGACCTGCTGCTGTTCCCAGGTGATTGACGCCCAGTCGCGCTTGGGTGAACAGCTTCGGCGTCGAAGGATTTTACAACGGGGCTCAGTCCATTCCAACCGAGCGGCGGAGAGCTTTCTTGCCCGCGTGATGCGCCTTGTCGGCCAGCATGCGGGCCTTGGCCCGCTTTGAGCGCTTCCGTTTCTGGCGGCGGATTTTCTCGACGCGGGCGCGCTCAGCGGCGACGAAGCCGTTCTGGCGCTGTTCGATCTTGTCGAGCAACAGCCGCCGGGCGATGAAACGATTAAGGCCCTGCTGGCGCGTGCTCTGGCATTTCACCTGCAACCCGGTCGGACGGTGGAGCAACATTACGCAAGTCGAAGTCTTGTTGACGTTCTGTCCGCCGTGCCCGCCAGAACGGACGAAAGTCTCCTCAATATCCGCCTCGCGCACTCCGAGCAGGATCATGCGTTGGGCGAGTTGGTCTTCCTTTTCGAGACTGACGGGAAAGGCGCTCATGTCAGCAAACCGTGGCAGTCAAGGCTTCCAAATCACGGCGTTCAAGAGGATGCGTTGGAATGCCGGCGTCTCGAGGTCGGCCAATCCGTGGCCCGGCTGAAGATAGACGATCCAGCCCTTGCCGGACGGCTTGCACCAACCGGCGCGGGTTTGCATGTAAGTCGTGCCGGACTTCGCGTCGGGGTATTTGAATCCGAGCAGCAATGTGTGCGGGCCGTTGAGGACGTGGTTCACGTAAACCTCGGATTCCGTGAGCGTGAAGCCGGGGAGTATTTCTTCCTTCGCCTCGGCAGTGCGTTTGAACGCGATCTGCCCGGGATAGTGGACCCCGTGAGTTGTGATGAAGTGATCCGGCGCAAGGTTGACGATTTGCTGGGCGATCCCTTCGGTCCACTGGTAGCCGCCCTGGCTGACATTGCCCTCCGGCAGGGCGACACCCAGAAACTTGAACCACTCCTTGTTCTTCCGCTTGCCAGAGCTGATCGAGTGGTGCAGCACGACTAGTTTTCCACCGGCCTGGGTGTAGTCAATGAACGCCTGCTCCGCCGACGCGTTCAAGCCCCGGTGGATATAGACCACCACAGCCGAGAACGCGGACAGGGTTGGCGGCAGGTTGGTTTGCCAGACCACGCGGCTGGCAACGGACTCGGTCGATTTGAGCTTGGTAGCCACAAACTCCATGACTGGAAACTCATCCGCCACGATCAGCACCTCATCCGCTGCCAGGGCGGACGCCATCAGGCAGAGGCTGGCCAAGATAAACCGGAAAACTCGCATGGCGGGATCATCAGGCGCGAGGGTTGGGAGCGCAAGCTTGGCCTCGCCGGCTGTCTGGTTAGCTGTCTGGTTAGAATTTGACGCTTCGCCCCCGTTCCCGTAGCGTTCCCATCGCCAATTTCTAAGGCCACCATGATTGGGTTTATCGTCAAGAAGATCATCGGGTCGAAAAACGACCGCGAGGTGAAACGCCTCCGGCCGCGCGTCGCCCGTATCAATGAAATCGAAGCCGGTCTCAAGTCGCTCTCCGACGACGACCTGCGCCAGAAGACCGCCGATTGGAAGGCGCGCCTGTCGGCCATCCAGGACCAGGCCGAACTGGCCGCGGCCCTGGAGGAGATTCAGCCTGAAGCGTTCGCGGTGGTGAAGAACACCTGCCGCCGGCTCACGGAGCGGCGCTCCGAAATCATGGTCCGGGGACATCCGATCCTTTGGGAGATGATCCCGTTCGATGTGCAGCTCATTGGCGGCATGGCTTTGCATTCGGGCAAGATCGCGGAGATGGCCACCGGCGAGGGCAAGACGCTCGTCGCCACGATGCCGGTCTATCTCAACGCCCTCACCGGACGCGGCGTCCACCTGGTGACGGTCAACGATTACCTCGCCGCGCGCGACAGCGAATGGATGGGCGCGATTTACAAGTTCCTGGGGTTGACCGTGGGTTGCATCCTGCACGACCAGCCACCCAACATCCGGCGCGAACAATACAACTGCGACATCACTTACGGCACCAACGCCGAGTTTGGTTTCGATTACCTGCGTGACAACGGCATGGCGATCCGCAAAGAGGAGCAGGTCCAGCGCGGACACCATTACGCCATCGTGGACGAGGTGGACTCCATCCTGATTGATGAAGCCCGCACGCCCTTGATCATCAGCGGCCCGGCGGTGCGCACGTTTGACGAGCAATACCAGCAGTGGAAGCTGCCGGTCGAGTCGCTCGTCCGCGCGCAGGAACGCCTTTGCGCCCGCTTCCTTGCCGAGGCGGAAACGCTCATCAAGAAGCTGCACCCCACCGATGGCTCAAACCCGGAGAACGCCGCCGGCCTGGAACGGGAGATTGGCCGGATGCTTTACCGAGTGAAGATGGGCCAGCCGAAGTCCGAAGGACTGATGCGCCTGCTGGAAGACCCGGAAAACCAGAGGCTGATGAACCAGGGCGAGCTGGAACTGCTCAAGGACCAGAAGAAGGTCGAACTATACGCGGAGAAGGAGGAACTGTTCTTCGCCATGGACGAGAAGAGCCATGAGGCGGACCTGACCGAGAAGGGCCGCACCTTCATGAGCCCGAAAGACCCGGACGCCTTCGTGATGCCGGACATCACCGTCGGGCTGCACGAGATTGAGTCCAACTCCGCCTTGGACGCCCGCCAGCGGATGGAGGCCAAGACCAAGCTCCAGCAGGATTTCGAGACCAAGGCCCAGAAGATTCACGCCATCTCGCAGCTCCTCAAGGCGTATTCGCTCTACGAGAAAGACGTGGAGTACGTCATCCAGGACAACAAAGTCATCATCGTGGACGAACACACCGGTCGCTTGATGACCGGCCGGCGTTGGAGCGACGGATTGCACCAGGCCGTTGAAGCCAAGGAAGGCGTCGAGATCGAACGTGAAACGCAGACCCTCGCGACGATCACGATCCAAAACTACTTCCGCCTTTATCACAAGCTGGCTGGCATGACCGGCACGGCCGAAACCGAGGCGGGCGAGTTTCTCGACATCTACAAGCTGGGCGTCCTCGTCATCCCGACCAACCGGCCCGTGGCGCGCAAGGACGCCAACGATTCGGTTTACAAGACCCGGCGAGAGAAGTTCATCGCCGTCCTCAACGAAATCAAGACCGTCCACGGACAGGGTCGCCCGATCCTCGTGGGCACGATATCGGTGGAAGCCAGCGAACAATTGTCACGGTTGCTCCAGCGCGAGAAACTCGTCCACTCGGTGCTCAACGCCAAGTATCACCAGCAGGAAGCTGAGATCATCACCCGCGCCGGCCAACGTGGCTCGATCACCATCGCCACGAACATGGCGGGCCGCGGCACGGACATCAAACTGGGCCCGGGCGTCGCCGAGGTGGGTGGGTTGCACGTGCTCGCCACGGAACGGCACGAAGCGCGACGCATTGACCGCCAGTTGCGCGGACGCTGCGCCCGCCAGGGCGACCCCGGCAGTTCGCACTTCTTCATCGCCCTCGAGGACGACCTTATGCGCTTGTTCGGCTCGGACAAGATCGTGAAGTACATGGAAAAGATGGGCTTGGAGGAAGGTCAGGAACTCGAGCATCCGCTCCTGAACCGTTCGATCGGGCAGGCGCAGAAACGGGTGGAGCAGCACAATTTCCAGATCCGCAAGCGCACGCTCGAATACGACGACGTGATGAACAAGCAGCGCGAAGTCATCTATGGCTTCCGCAATGAGATCATCAACTCGGAGGACGTCCGCGACCGCCTCATGGACATCATGGAGGAAGTCGTCATCCAGAAGGTGCAGCAGTTCACCTCGGCGGAGCAGGACCACAAGGACTGGAAAGTCCGCGGCCTGGCCGACTGGGATCATCTCGACCGTACGCCTCAGGCCACGGCGTCGTGTACGCGCCAGGTGTCGCTGAGAACCGGTGAGACCCTTGACGTGAGGGTTGGATTTGGTGGAGATGCGTACCTGTGCGACTACACGGCCGTGCGGCTGACACTGACAACGCTGAGTGAAAAGCTGCAGCCTGTGAAGGGCTGTGTCCGCTCCGATACAGGACCGCTGGCCGGCTGCCGAGTGAGCACCTCGTTGGCCGGCCAAGCGATCGTCACCGAGACCGATGTGGACGGCACGTTTTCTCTGATGCTGCCGGAAGGATCGCACGAGTTGCGGACCGCCATGGCACAATACGAAGCGCGGCAATGCGAAGTCTCCGTCACGCCGGGCGGAGTTACTGTGCCACCGATCGTATTGCCGATGACCGTGGACCACTCCTTTACATTCGCGCCGCCGCATCGATTGACCGCATCGTGGCCCGGCTCCAGCAGCAAGACGCTGCTCGACGTGCACGCGGATCACCTGCGCATTGCCTGGACCTATCACGACATGACGGAAGTGCCGGTCGGAGCTCCTCCCTTACCACTGGCTGACCATTTTGTCGACGTGTACGCGTCGCTCGACGGGCACCCGTTTGCGGAACATCGTTGGGAGCGCTCCTCCGCAGGACTTCCGATCTTGATCGATCATTACGCGATGGCGGGCGTTTCGCTGCGTATTGAGTACATCGGTGGCCGAGACGGTATGGTTGCCCGGGTGACGGCCAAAAACGAGTCGAACCAGTCGCACGATGTCGCGCTGCGTTGCCTGCATGCCTCTGGCGGCCAGGCCTTGAATTGGCTCGATCCCAATGCGCAGGGTGATGCGCTGACCGGCGCGAGTCCCGACCGTCTACAGTTCCTGACCGTCGGCGCACCGCATCACCTGCGTGACGCGGATATGGCGGCCTTGCTCTGGCGGATCGAACCCGCCGCGGAACGTGTGGGGTTTCTGGTGCGTCCGGCCGATGCGCGCGTGGAGCAGCTTCCCGAGTTTCGACAACGAGACTGGGCGGCGGCGTTCGACGAAGCGGTCACACGCTGGAGTTCGCTCCTGGACGGTGCCGTGCGCATCGAATTACCTGACCCGAAAATGCAGCAGGCATACTACGCCTGCCTGGCCGACCTGCTGACGATGCAGGAAAAGGCGGCCAACGGCAAGCTGACGCAAACCACGGGCAGTGAAGTCTATCGGTTTTCGAACGCTGGTGACTGTGCCGGTGGAGTGGTCGGCCTGGCTCACGCCGGACTCTAAAAGAACGCGATGGAGGTCTTTGACTCACAGTTACACCTCGCTCAAACACACGGCAACTGGGCGGGGGGCGCATTCGGTGAATTCGTGGCCTTTTCCGGACTCAAGGCCTGGGTGGCCATGGAGTTTTTCCAGTTGAATCACGACCAGGCGTTTCTGGCCGACCTGTATCCGTACATGCTCAACGACGCGCGTTGGCACGCGGCGCAGCGCGCAAAACATCGACGTGCGGACTCGCAGGGCAATCCGATTCGAGGCTATGGCTTGATCCAACCCACGATGCACGACTGCGGTATGAACGACGCCACCGGAACGCGCGTGTTCATTCCACACAACATCTGGGCCGTGTATGCCGACCAAGTGGCACTCAAGGTCGCGAAAATCCTGGGGAAAGAAC
>CAYJNU010000305.1:0-10079 GCA_964371005.1 uncultured Verrucomicrobiota bacterium
GCTTTGCCCCGTGCCCCGTGTGTGGCGAGAATCTCAATTGCGGCCACGTTGTCATCACCAACCGTCAGACGGAGCTATCGCTTCAGATCTCGTATCTGAACCTGCACTTCCTGGAGCAAGGGAGCTTCGCGGTTTCCGCCAGCGAGCGGGTGGACCCGCTGCAATTGGAGGCCGTTCTGAGACCGGGAGTGGTGATCGCAGCAGAGGGAACTCAGGTGACGCTGCGTTGGCAGACGCGCGCGGGGCACCAGTACCAGTTGTTCACCGCATCGCAGCTTTTGGGTCCGTGGACGGCCGGCCCGGTCTTTCAGGGCAACGGCACGGAGCAGGAGTTTGCGGAAGACAGACCGACCGGTGCATCTTGCCGGTTCTACAAAATCGTGGTCACGGCAACTTCGGGGAATTAAGCAGCAGACCATTTTCCAACCAGCCATCATGAATTCACCCAAACTTGAGCGGGGCGGAGCACGACGGGTGTCAAGACCCCACCGGAAATGCATGTGGAGGGGCCGCCGGCCCGCTCGCGTAGCCCGCGACCCTCCCAAATCTCAAACTCAACCAAGTCCTATGAATCACCTCAAACAAGACCTCGCTTCCTCGTCACTGGCGGCCTTATTGTTCGCCACCATTTCTTTCGCAGCGGGCGGTGGCTTGCCCGCTGACGCCCAAACCATCATCACCGCCAAAGACTACTCCGGCTTCATGCGCGGCAGCGACGATGGCTGGCCGGACTATGTGCCTCCGTCCAACCTCGGCAACATCCAAGCAGTGCAAAGCAATGCGCTGCTCATTCTGGATTGGTCCGGTGCCGGCATCCTGCAAAAGGCCAGCAGCCTCACCGGACCTTGGACCGACGTAGCAGGCGCTTCTCCCCCTCACCAAATCGAGTTGGCGACCATATTCGGAGCGGGGTTGGCCCAGTCGTTCTATCGGGTGCGCGGCGCGACCACCGTTCACTCCGGTGTTGGCGCGGGTTGTCCACAGCAGGGATTCGATTTCACCGGCCTGCCCCCGGAGCATTGGGCCAATTTCCCGGCCACGCCCACGCAATGCGGCTGGATTGTGCCGGAGTTGGCCACGGGTTTTGCCGACGTGCCGTCCGGTGGCATGACCGATGCCTTTGTTCGCGTGGTGCTGCGCAGCTTTTCGGTTTCCAACAAGTGGACCTGGTGGGCGGGCAGTCCCCTGACCGAGGAGGATGACGCCATTCATCAGAACGAAGGCGCGCTGCGTTTCCGGGTGCGGCATCCGAATCCGATGGGAATGGAGAACCAATTCCGGCTGCGGTTCGAGCTGGCCTTTGACAATCCCTACGCCTTCAGTGGCGACCCTCTCCAGCTCAACTATTGGTGGGTGGTTCACACCTGGGATTGGGAAGATCACACGAACCGACACATCTTCACCCCGATGTTTCGCGTCAAGGATCGCTCGGGCAAGGTGGGGACCTGGCAGCACTTCGCCGACACGAACACGCACCCGACAGCGGGCTTCACGTATGACCAGCGCCATTACCGTTGCCTCTTCGAGCAACTCACGCCGGCCACGCCCTGGGCGGAGTTCGAAGTCGCGCAAAACCTGCCCTACGCGCTCGCCGATCGAGATGCGTTTCTGCGGTTCGTCCGGACGAACTATCCGCCGCAGCAACCCGACCTGTGCATTCGCAAGAGACACCTGGGCTACGGCGGCCTCTACCGCCCGACGAACGCCGGCTTCCCGAGCGAGTTCAACGAGCTTTACGCCATCGAGCTGTTCAAGAAAGTCCCTGGCTCGGAAAGCACACCAGACCTGGCCACCAACCGGATCGTGCTGATCATGGCCGGCCTCGATTACGAGCCCGCCGGCAACTTTGTGGCGGAAGGGTCGGTGCGGGAAATCCTGGATCATTGGAGCACGCCCGGCCGCGATTATCGGAATCTGGCCTCCTACGTCATCGTGCCAATTGGCAATCCGGACGCCTACGAGTGGCCCATGTGCCACGTCGTGCCGTACGGGAACGGCTACGCGGACAACGCGATTCATCGTGCCTACATGTTCCTCGAGCCCGAAAGCGCGATGCCCGATGCCGCCCTCGACCCTGAGGGCCTGGCGTTGCGCAACTACGTCCGCTCGCTGACCGCACAGGGCTTGGACGGCCACGGTGGCAGCATCGTGGCGTTGCTCGATTACCAGAACGACCTGTGTCCGCACCCGAACCGCTGGCAACAGGCGAACAGCTTCTTCCCGCCCATCTGGGGGTTCATCTTTTACGGCGACACCGGCCAAAGCAACGCCGCCATCCGGTTTCTGGCGAACCTGCGCGTGGAATTGCAGCACCCCAGCACGGGCCGCTACGTCCGCGATCCCGCGACCTCGCAGAGCTGGTTCAAGGTCCAGCGCGCGAATCACGGCATCCCGCTCTGGCTACTTTTTGAGTTTGACGCTGCCGTCCTTTACTCGCACATGACGGGGCCGCCCGGCGGATGGCAGGGGCAGTTCCCCACGCCCATTCAACTGCCGGGCACCGGTGGTGGTCCCACGTTTTACGCGCAAGGCTACATTGATCAAATTGGCCAAGCCACCGCCGGTGACCCGGCCCATGTCTTCAAGCTCTTTGGCCGGGACATCATTGACGCGGCGCGCCGGGAACTCTTGCCCTGAGTGCCTGTTTGAAAACTCCTCCACAGCACCGCGTGGGGGCACGCGGCCTACAGGAAACGGACAAACCTGGCTTCGGTTGTAGGCCCGGTGCCCTCACCGGGTGGGTTTTCAAACAGGCTCTGAGTGAAGACGTCTGAAGTCAGATGGCGGCAGACAGAAGTCGGACGGCGGTAGGCGCTTGGAATACCTTGACGCCCTCGCGGGAAGGGCTATAAACGGCCTCAGACACAAGCCCATCCCACCAAACCGGTCCCGTGCGTTCGGCATGTCACCATGTCTGTCGGGGAACGGACTTTGCAGCAAACGTATTGAGCTGGAAAGCCCAAGGGAGAAGTCGCACCTGGAGGTCTGTCATGAAAAACACCAAACCCATCCACACCCTCAACGCAATCATCTTGCTGGCCTCCGCGGTCAGCGATCTCAGCGCTGCGCCACTCGGGACAGCCTTCACCTACCAAGGCCGCCTGAACGACGGCGCGAGTCCTGCCTCCGGCGTTTATGATTTGCGCTTCGCCGTTTACGACGCCGACGAACGCGGCACGCAAATCGGACCCGCGATCACCAACAGTTCGGTGATGGTTGCCGACGGCCTGTTCACGGTGTTGCTGGATTTCGGCAGCGTGTTTGACGGCGACGCCCGTTGGCTGGAGGTCAGCGTCCGCACCAACGGTGGCGGCCGGTTCACGCCGCTGAGCCCGCTGCAACCGCTCTCGCCTGCGCCGTATGCGCTGTATGCGGTGAGTGCGGCGACTGCGGCGGGGGCCGTGGGTGGTTCAGGTACGGCTGAATACCTTGCGCGGTTTTCGGACACTCAAACGCTGGGCAATTCGGTGATTCGCCAAGCGGGGGCAAACGTCGGCATCGGTGGCGTGCCGGAAGAAAAGCTGGACGTGAGTGGCGGCAACATCTTGGTGCGCGGCGCCGGCGGCTTCGACGCGACCGGTGAACAAGCCACGTTGTTTCTGGGCGACGGCAATCACTTCATCCAGGGTGTCTTTGGAACGGGCGTCGTGGTGCGCACCTGGTCCGGCGAACGCGTGTCGGTGGACGGGGGCGATCTGCTGGTGCGCGGGGCGGACAACTTTGCCGGCAGCGGCAGTGTGGCCACGGCGTTTCTGGGGGACACGGCCCATTTTCTCCGGGCGAAACGGGAATTCGGCCTGACCCTCGGCACGTGGCCGGCGGGTGAAGTCTTCTGTGTCCGCGAACCGCTCGGGCGGGTCGGCATTGGCACCACCGAGCCGCAGCAAAGGCTCGACGTGAATGGAGGTCACATGCAGGTGCGTGGTCCCGGCGGTTTCGACGCCGCGGGCGAGCAGGCTACGTTGTTCCTGGGCGACGGCAATCACTTCATCCAAGGCATCTACGGCGCGGGGGTGAAGATCGGCACCTGGTCCGGCGAGAAAGTGGAATTGGACCACGGCGACTTGCTGGTCCACGGGGCGGACAACTTCGCCGGGGCGGGCAGTGTGGCGACGGCGTATCTGGGGGACACGGCGCACTACCTCCGGGCAACCCGCGAATATGGGTTGGCGCTCGGCAACTGGCCGGTCGGTGATGCCCTCACCATTCGCGAGCCCAATGGCTACGTGGGCATCGGCACGAACGCCCCCCAAGCCAAGCTGCACGTCGTCGGCACCACGCGCACGTCGGTGCTGGAGATCACCGGCGGTTCGGATGTGGCCGAACCGTTCGAAGTTTCGGATGCCGAGCCGATTCCCAAGGGCTCGGTGCTGGTCATTGACGAACGAGAAGCCGGCCGGCTGCGGTTGAGTCGTCGGCCGTACGACAAGCGCGTCGCCGGCGTGGTCAGCGGCGCCAACGGTCTGTTGCCCGGTTTGACGCTCAGTCAGCAGGGGCGAACCGACACGGGAGTTCAAGTGGCACTGAGCGGTCGCGTGTATGTCCGGGCAGACGCCGCGATGGGGGCGATTGAACCCGGCGACCTGCTCACGACCTCCAGCGTCCCTGGCCATGCCATGAAAGTCACCGATCCCGCGCAGGCGCAGGGCGCCATTCTGGGCAAGGCAATGAGCTCGCTGCGAGAAGGCCAGGACTTGGTGCTGGTGCTCGTAACGCTGCAATAGGAAGCGAGGTCACCGTGCAAACACGCAACGAACATGGCCAACCGCCGGCGTGGCTCTGCCGAGCCTGCTGGGGCTTGGCGCTGCTGCTCGGCGCGCTCGATCTCAACGCGGCGCCACTGCTGGAAAAAGACGTCCGGCTTGCCGTTCAGACTTGGGTGCGGCAGGTCACTGCGGATGCGCGCCCCGACGCGGTCATCGCCAAGTTGGAACCCTACGCGGTTCGCGATGGGACGGTGGGCTATGTCGCGCAACTTGAGGGTGGCGGGTATTGCCTGTGCGGCGCGGACGATCGGCTGTTGCCCGTGTATCTGTATTGTCCCCTGGGCGAGTTTGACTCGAAAGACCCGAACAACCATCAGGTGTTCGGGGAGATGAGCGCGAGGCTGGACGCCTTGCAGCAAGGCGCGGCGCGGCGCGATGCGAGCCTCAAGTCGTACGTGGACGAGTTGTCGCGAAGAGCGTCGTTCTGGGAGGCACTCATCAGTGGCCGCCCGCCACCGGCTCGGAGAGCACCCAAGGATGGCTCGGGTGCGCCCGAACGGGTGGTGTTGCCGCTGACCTGCCACTGGCACCAGGATTCACCTTACAACGACGAATGCCCAAATCTCACGCCCGGTCAGGACGAACGCACAGTGGTGGGTTGTGTGGCGACCGCGATGGCCCAGATCATGTACTACTGGCAGTGGCCGCCCGCCGGCATCGGCGCCGTGCCGACACCGTACCCATTCAAGTACCGGTTCACGACGGCGTGGCTGACGGAGCCGCTATCCACCGATCCCCAAGTCCCGGCATCCTGGAACGCCCGTTTGCGTTGGGACAACAGCAATGGCGGAACGCTGTGGATGAACGGTTATTGGGACGAGGCCAGCGTCTATCCCAGCGCCGTGAGGATTTCCACCAACACCACCTATCGCACCGCCCTGGCAGCCTTGTGGAACCGGATGACCGCCGCGCAGTCCGTTCCCAGCGTCAACTTCAGCGCCCCCATCCTGTGGAATGTCATCACGAACACGCACACCGATCCGGTGGATGCCGGGGACACCGCCGTGGCGGAGTTGTGCCGTGCGGCCGGTGTCTCCGTGTACATGAAGTACGGTATCTTCGGCTCCGACGCGTTGAGCCATCACCTGGCTGAGGCGCTCGAAACCTATTTCCGGTTCGATCCCGATGCGCTCTACGCAACGTCGGCCGACCTGGCCAAAATGGTCGAGGAAATCCAGTGGTATCGGGTGGTCGAGATCGGCGGGGGCGGTCCTCCCCCCGTGGCGGGCGGCCACGCGTGGCTGATCCACGGCTACAACCAAGGCACGACGCCGACGCAATTGCTCATGAACTTGGGCTGGGGCGCGGCGAATTCCGCCTGGTATTCGCTGGACCAGGTGTTCCCCGCCGGCCAGGACATGACGATCCGCATCGCGCCCTTGAACGTCGTGAAGTTCGTGGGCGCAGCGGTTTCGGGCACCGGTTCACCCGTTGCACCCTACCGTGACATCGAACACGCCCTGGCCAACGCGCCCGATGGTGCCACGCTGGTCTTCAAAGCCGGTTCCGACAACACCTTCACCGCACCGATGTTGAGGATCAGCCGCCCGCTGACCTTGAAGGGCGCCGGCGCAACCATCCACTAGCAGCCACCTCACGCCCATTAACCAAGCCAAAACCATGAAAACCAAAACACTCGTCACATTCAGCGCTGTGTTGACTTTGCTCAGCTCGCTTGTCACCGCCGCGCCGCTCGGCACGGCCTTCACCTACCAGGGTCGCCTAGCCGATGGCGGCGTGCCCGCCCAAGGCCTCTACGACTTGCGCTTCGTGGTCTTCGACGCGGCTCAGGACGGGAGCGGTATCAGCGGCGTTCTCACGAACGCCGCCACGCCCGTCGCGAACGGCCTGTTCACCGTCACCCTGGACTTTGGCTCGGGTGTTTTCACCGGCGACGCCCGTTGGCTGGAGATCGGCGTGCGAACCAACGGTGGGGCTGCCTTCGCGCCGCTCGCTCCACGCCAACCGCTGACGCCTGCGCCTCATGCGCTCTTCGCGCCCAACGCGGGCACCGCCTCGAGTGCGGCCACGGCCTTGGGCGTGGCGAACAACGCCGTTACGTCGCCCGGCATCGCATCCGGCCAGGTGGTTAAGAGCCTCAACGGCTTGAAGGACGTCGTGACCCTGGCGGCGGGCGCCAATCTCACCCTCACGCCCAGTGGCCAGATCCTCACGCTCTCGACACCCACGGACTGGCACTTGGGCGGCAACAGCGGCACCACGCCGGGGGCGACTTTCCTCGGCACGACGGACACGCAGCCCCTGGAGCTCAAGGTCAACGGTCAGCGGGCACTGCGGTTGGAACCAACAACCAACTCCAGCGATGCCGCCAACCTCATCGCCGGCCACAGCGCCAACTCCGTGAGCCCGGGCGTGGTTGGGGCCAGCATCGGTGGGGGCGGAACGCCTGACTTTGGGCACCTCGGAATGTACAATTACCCCAACCGGGTGACCGGCGACTACGGCACCGTGGGCGGTGGCGCTGGCAACACCAGCGGAGCAACGGCCACCATCGGGGGCGGTTACGGGAACGGAGCCACCAACGCCAGCGTAGTCGCCGGTGGCATGGCGAACACCGCCGACGGCACCTACTCGGCGATCGGCGGCGGGCAGCGTAATCATACCGTCGCATGGCAATCCACCATTGCCGGAGGGGCTTTCAATCGTACGGACGGCGAGTTCGCCACCATCGGCGGCGGCCAGGACAACACCATCTGGGCCAACGCCTCCCATGCCGTGATCGGCGCGGGCCACTTCAACACCATCGCCGCCAACGCCGAGTCCGCGACCATCAGCGGAGGCGAGAGTAACCGGGCCAGCGCGCCCTTCGCCTCCGTGGGGGGCGGCGCGGCGAACCAGGCCATGGGCCCCGGGGCTTTTGTCGGCGGTGGCGGATTCGGTGGCGGATTCACTGGAACATCGTTCAGCGGAAATACCGCCAGTGGCACTGCCTCCACTGTGGCCGGTGGTTACGGCAACACGGCCAGCGGCCCCGGCGCTTTCGTTGGGGGCGGCGGGTACGACGGGATGAACTCCCTCCCCAACCACGCCAGTGGACCCAGTGCCGTCATCGGCGGCGGCTTTTCCAACAACGCCGCGAATGCCTTCGCCGCGATCTCGGGAGGCGCATGGAACAGCGCCGAGGGTTACGCAAGCGCCATTGGAGGCGGCCAGGATAACCGCACGCTTGCCAATTTCACCACCGTCACCGGTGGTCAGGAGAATAGCGCGACCAATCAATGGGCCACGGTCGGCGGCGGTTTCCGAAACCTCGCCGGCGGTGAATACAGCTTCGCCGCTGGCCGCCGGGCCAAGGCACTGCACACCGCCTCCTTCGTCTGGGCCGACTCAACGGATGCGGACTTCGTCTCCACCGGCGACAACCAGTTCCTCATCCGCGCGATCGGCGGGGTCGGCATCAACACCGCCAGCCCGCTCGCCATGCTGGACGTGGCCGGCGGCGACGCCTTGGTGCGTGGCCCCAGTAATTTCCTCCCCGGCACCGACGCCCGCCTGAACCTTGGCGATGGCAACAACTGCGTCCGCGCCCTCTGGGGCGAGGGGCTGCGGTTCAACGTCTGGGAGGGAACGGACGCGCTCGCCATCAAGAACGGCGGCACTGTCGGTATCGGCACCACCAGCCCTGGGGCGCGCCTGCACGTGGCCTCGGCGGGTGGCCAGCCGCAACTGTTTCTCCAACAGACGGCGACTGAGGACTGGGCGCGGCTGCGATTGGGCGGCGCCGGCCTCTTTTGGGACATCTCGGTGCGCAACGCGAACGAGCCCTCGATCAACTTCTGGAACGGCGCAGCTAACGCGATGGTCGTGAGCTATTTCGGCACCGTTACCGCCACCGCCTTCAATCCCACCAGCGACCGTGCCGCCAAGGAGAACTTCACGCCCGTGGATTCGGCGCGGGTGCTGGAGAAAGTGGTGTCGCTGCCGATCGCGCACTGGAACTTCAAGCAGGAAACCGGGGTGCAGCACGTTGGCCCGATGGCGCAGGACTTCCACGCCGCCTTCGGCGTAGGCACGGACGACAGACACATTGCGACGGTGGACGCCGACGGCGTGGCACTGGCGGCGATTCAGGGACTTAACGAGAAGGTCGAAGTCCGAAGTCAGAAGTCCGAAGCCAGCATCCGGGACCTGGAAGCCAAGAACGCTACGTTGGAGAAGGAAGTGGCCGAGTTGAAGGCGCTCGTCGAAACGCTGGCCGCGAAAGTGAATGGAGGGGGACAATGAGAAATTCGAAATCCGAATCAACTCCTTAACTCGAAACTCAAAACCGGACCTTCAGACCAGTGTTCATCATGAAAACCCCATACCTCAAGCACCCGTTGCCCGTTCCGGCGCTGGCGCTCGCCATGGCGCTCGTCCCCGTCGCCGCGCAGGCGCAGTTCCCGCAATTCAACCTCAACGCCGACCTCAAGACCGGCGAGATGTTCGGTCACTCGGTGGCGATCTCGAGCAATTCCGCCATCGTCGGTGTCCGCTACGATACCGAGGCGGCGCCCGGGGGCGGCGCCGCGCACGTCTTTGTCCGCTCCGGGTTCGCCTGGACCCACCAGGCCAAGCTGCTGGCCGCCGACGCGGCGATGGCGGATTACCTGGGCTTCGCCACGGCAATCTCCGGCGATACCGCCGTGGCCGGCGCTCGCTACGCCGAAGTCGGCACCCAAAAGAACGCCGGCGCGGTTTACGTCTTCACGCGTTCGGGGAGCAACTGGACACAACAGCAGAAACTGACTGCGGCGGACGCCGGGGCGGACGACAAGTTCGGCCAGACGCTGGCGATGGAGGGCGACACGCTCATTGTCGGCGCGCCTTACGACTACGTCGGGACGGAGAAATCCGGCTCGGCCTTCGTCTTCACCCGTGCGGCGGGCCACTGGACGCAACAGGCGAAGTTGAGCGCGCCCGACCTCTCCCGGAACATGGAATTCGGTGGCACTGTCGCATTGTCCGGAGACACCGTGATCATTGGTGCCTATCGCGACGACGAGAAGGGTGACGGGGCCGGTGCTGCGTATGTGTTCACGCGATCCGGAACCACGTGGGCGCTCCAGCAGAAGCTGACCGCGGCGGACGCCCAACCCTACGATGGGTTTGGCTACGCCGGCGTGGCGGTTGATGGGGACGTGGCGGCCGTCACGCTCAATGAGCAGCAAGGCGGGCGCGATTACAGCTTGGTCTATTTCTTCCGGCGAAGCGGGGGCCACTGGGAGCAGGAGCAGAGGATCGCCGCAAAACCGGATTGGGACCCGAACTTCGCGTGCTCGATCGCGCTTTCAGGCAAGCATCTGGTCGTCG
>CAYJNU010000306.1:0-10052 GCA_964371005.1 uncultured Verrucomicrobiota bacterium
CGGCGATCAAAGTGGTGATATACTTCGTCACGTTCATCGTGTTCGGCACGATGATTATCTTGAACCTTTTCATCGGCATCATCATGAACAGCATGTCGGAGATGCACGCGGAGATCGAAGCCCAGGATCGCCAGCGCAGCGTGGCGGAAACCGGCGCGGCGTCGGTCGAGGATGAATTGCGCCTGCTGGAGCGGCAGATTGAGACGCTCAAGGAACATGCGGTGCGCGTGCGGCATCGCCTGGGTGAAAGGAGTGAAGCACGAAGATGATGACCTCGCTGGGGATCGAACTGCTCATCATCGTCTTGCTGCTGGCGGCGAATGGCGTGCTGGCCATGACGGAGATCGCCGTGGTGTCGGCAAGGAAGCCGCGGCTGCGGCGGTTGGAGGAAACCGGCGACCTGCGGGCCCGCGCCGCCCTCGAACTGGCCGAGTCCCCCAACCGCTTCCTCGCGACCGTGCAGGTGGGCATCACCCTCGTGGGCGTGTTAGCCGGCGCGTTCGGTGGCGCGACCGTGGCCGAGCAGATTGCCAAGGCGCTGCAGGCCGTTTCGCTGGTTGCTCCCTATGGCGAGGCCATTGGCATCGGCACGGTAGTCGCCGTCATCACGTTGCTCTCGCTCGTGCTGGGTGAATTGGTGCCGAAGCGGATTGGTTTGAACAATCCCGAGCGCATCGCCCGGCTCATGGCGGGCCCGATGCAGCGTCTGGCCTGGGTGGCCAGCCCGTTGGTGCGGGTGCTCAGCGCCGCCACGGAACTGGTGCTGCGCGTGGTCCGGCTCAAGAAACCCGTGGACCCGCCGGTAACGGAAGAAGAGGTCAAAGTGCTGATTCAGGAGGGCGTCCAGGCCGGCGTCTTTGACCGGCGTGAACCGGAGATGGTGGAAGGCGTGCTGGCGCTGGATCGTCTCCCCGTGCATGACATCATGACGCCGCGCGCCAAGATCATCTGGATCAACCGGGCCGATCCGCACGACGCGATTTGGCACAAGATTGTGGTGAGCGGCCACTCGCATTTCCCGGTGTACGAAAACTCACGTGATCAGGTGGTCGGCGTGGTTTCCCTCAAGTCCATTTACGCAAACCTGGCGGCCGGAATTCCGGTGAAGGTGGGTGATCTGCTCGTGCCTCCCGCCGTCGTCACTGGCGGGCAAACCGTGGCGAGCCTGCTCGAATCG
The DNA here is from genome assembly GCA_964371005.1 of uncultured Verrucomicrobiota bacterium. Lineage (GTDB taxonomy): Bacteria > Verrucomicrobiota > Verrucomicrobiia > Limisphaerales > MWDV01 > MWDV01. Next base: position 1,178 of record CAYJNU010000306.1, read on the forward strand.
TTCAAACGCACGGGACGGAGCGTCGCCCTCGTTACGGACGATGCCGGCCGCATCATCGGCCTGGTCACATTGATTGACGTGATGGAGGCAATCGTGGGCGAGTTTCCTTCGCCGGCCGAGCGACTCAAGCCCGAAGCGCGGAAGCGTGCGGATGGTTCGTGGCTGGTGGATGGATTCATGCCACTGGAAAAACTGACTCCATTGCTTCCCTCGTTGCGTTTCCCAGCCGCCGAGAAACGCGACTATGCCTCGCTCGGCGAGTTCGTGGCCGCACGGCTCGGGCGCACGCCCAGGGAAGGCGAGACGTTTGACGAACAGGGCTACCGGTTTGAGGCCCTCGACATGGACGGCGTGCGGGTGGACAAGGTGCTCATCATGCCCCTGGATTCGGGTTCGCCACTGCTCCGACCTGGCGAGCGGACCTCCACCACCAGGCCGCGTGTGTCAACGGACTCCCCATGAGCAAGCCGGTCACCACTGCCACCCCCGCCCCACGCGTCGTCATGTCCGGTTCAGCGACAAGCCGTGCCCTGTCCGCCGACCTGCGCGCGTTGGCGGACCATTTCAAAGACGGCCCGGTGCGCCTGGCTGAAATCGTGGAAGTGTTGCACGGTCGAGGCTACCGTCTGTTTATCGTGTTGCTGTGCCTTCCCTTCCTGACTCCCATTCCGCTGCCGGGCTACTCGACGCCTGTCGGACTGGTGATCGCCCTGATCGGCTTCCGGCTGGCGCTGGGACAGAAGCCGTGGCTGCCCCGTCGCCTGATGCAGAAGGAACTCCCGCCGCGGATTCTGCCCAAGGTGCTGCGCGGTAGCAGCCGGCTGGTGGCAGCGTTTGAACGGGTGTCGAAACCGCGATTACAGTTCTTCTACCGCCGCCCCGTGTTCCAGTGTGTCGCAGGCGCGCTGATTGCGCTGTGCGGGCTAAAGTTGCTCCTGCCGATTCCGGTTCCCATGAGCAATTTCTTTCCAGGCGCCGCCGCCGCCCTGCTGACTGCTGGCTCGTTCGAGGAGGATGGTTTTGTCTTCCTCGCGGGCCTGGTCATGTTCATCGCCTCGCTCGGCTACTTCGCACTGCTGGCTTTCGGCGGCGTGGCGGCGGCGGGCGAGATTTGGCAACGCTTGATTGGCGGCTGACACCCGTCAGGCTTCACCGAGCACGGTGACGACCACGATCCGTTGCCGCGGCTTGACGTCGCATTCGAGGTGAAAGATCTGCTGCCATGTGCCGAGTGCCGGGCGTCCATCCTTCACTGGGATGGTCAGCGAAGGGCCGAGCACCGTCGCCTGCAGGTGGGAATGGCCGTTACCGTCGTGCCACGCGCGTTCGTGGCCATAATCACGGCTGGGCGGCATCAGCTTGTCGAGCGCCTGCGGCAGGTCGCCCTCCAGCCCGGGCTCGAATTCAATCGTCCCGACCGCGCCGGTGCTGCCGACGTTGAACACCTGCGCGAGCCCGGTGCGGATGCCGGAGCGCGCGATGATCTCCGTGACGCCATCGGTCAAGTTGTGCATCTCCCCGTGTTGTGACGTGCGAATCTGGATTTCCTCTTGGTGAACCATACCGGCAACGTAATCGAGATTCCGCCAGCAGGGCAATCTGCAGCTTGCAAACCGGCACGAACCGTGTTTGCTGGCGGCATGAAACGCTTCACCCTGATTACGCTTTGCCTGCTGACTGCGCTGCCCATGCTCCAAGCCGGGTCATCCAAGTATCGGGTTTACTTCGGCACGTACACCGGGGCGAAAAGCAAGGGCATCTACGTGGCCAGCTTCGACGCGGCCAACGGTAAACTCGGCGCTACGGAACTGGCGGTGGAGACCAAGAGCCCATCCTTCCTCGCGGTGCATCCGAACGAACGATTCCTCTACGCGGTGGGCGAAGGGACAATGCTCGAAGGCAAACGCTCCGGTGTCGTCAGCGCGTTCACTCTCGACAAGTCATCCGGCACGCTCGCGCTGCTGAACCAGCAGCCCTCCGGCGGACTCGGCCCGTGCCATCTTGCGCTCGACTCCAAGGGGCGCTGCTTGATGACCGCGAACTACGGAAGCGGCAGCATCGCGTCGTTGCCGGTGCGTAAGGACGGCTCGCTCGGCGAACCGGTGTCCACCCTCCAGCACACCGGCTTCAGCGTCAATCCGCAGCGTCAGGCCGGGCCGCACGCGCATTTCATCACCGCTGACCCACGCAACCGTTTCGCGCTCTGCTGTGATCTCGGACTCGACCAGGTGCTCGTGTATCGCCTCGACCCGAAGCGAGCCACGCTCGCCGCCAACGATCCGCCGTTCGCCTCCGTGAAACCCGGCGCCGGGCCGCGTCACCTCGCTTTCACGCCGGATGGTAAGTTCGTGTTCGTCATCAATGAGATGGCCTCGTCTATCACCGCATTTGGTTACGACTCGAGACGTGGCGTCTTGACTGAACGGCAAACGGTTTCGACGCTGCCGGACGGCCTTTCAGACCTGAACTACTCCTGCGCCGAGATCGCCATGCATCCCTCGGGCAAGTTTGTTTACGGCTCGAACCGCGGCCACGACAGCATCGTCGCCTTTGCGGTGGACGCGATGACCGGCCAGCTTCGCTACGTGGCCCATCAGCCGACTGGCGGCAAGACGCCCCGTCACTTTGCGATAGATCCGACGGGTCAATGGCTACTGGCAGAGAACCAGACCTCGGACACGATCACCGTGTTTCGCCTTGATCCGGAAACCGGCCGGCTCTCGCCCACCGAGCAGACGCTGACCGTGCCGTCGCCCGTGTGCGCGGTGTTCGTCCCGTCGAAGTAACACGGTTCACTTCACGGTCGGCGACAGGAACTCCAGGAGGTCGGCGACTGTCTGCGGAGGAAGATTCGTCTCCAGGCCCTCGGGCATCGCGGAGGCGTTGAGACTTGCAATGTTGAGGATGGCCGACCGGGGCAAGGCGATCCGCCCGCTGAACGGCTGCCGCAACACCACGCCCGCCTGGGTTTCGTGCTCGATCACACCCAACACGCTTCCGAGATGCCGGGTTTCGATCACCCGATTCGCCCAACCGGGGGCGATAAGACGGTTCGGGTCCACGAACTGCGCCAGCACCCATTCCTTTCCGCGGCTGCCCGCGCTTTCCAGGTCCGGGCCAAATTCTGAACCTTCGCCGCGGAAGCGATGGCACCCGGCGCAACGGGTCAGGAACACCTGCCTTCCTCGATCCGGGTTGCCGTGCATGACCAACGCCGGCTGCAAGCGGCGAACAACATTCGCACGATCACCGGCTGCGGACGGACCAAACACGGCAGTTGAGCGTTGCGAGACGGTTCCGTCTGGATGCGAGCGCAGGAAGGCGACTTGCGGCGACGACAGCGCATCGCGCCGGATACTGCCGTCCTGGATGGCGGCCAGCAGGGCCTGGCATCCTTCGGCGCGTGCCAGCAGGGTGTCGAGCGCACCGATACGAGCCAGCTCCGGCAAATCGCCCCAGCGTTGCGTCAAGCCAGTGCCCACGCGGGTGTCGTTGAAGCGGGCGAGCGACTGGATCGCCGCCAACTGGACCATTTCCGTGTGCGCCGGGGCGATCAGCCCGAACAGCGTTTCGCTGACTTCAGCGAACGGGTTCGCCGCGAGCAGGCGGATGCCGGCCACACGCAGCGCTTCATCGCTGCCGCTCACCGCCGCGGCGAGCGCTTCCAGGAGAAACGGGCGCAGCTCGTTGGTGGGCGCCACCGATGTCAACGGCGTGCCCGCGCGGCGGAGGCCCTCATCGAGATTCTGGAGCAGCTCGAGCCGCAGCTTCGCGCTGGCCACTCGTTCCACGGAGACGAACGTGCGGGAGACTTCCTCGCGGACATCCCGGGTGCCGAGGAGCAACGTCAACTCGCGCAGAAAAGCCTGGCCGTCGGACGAACCGCGCAGGAGCGCATCATCCAGCGCCAAGCGAAGGCCATCGCCCGGCTCGACAGCCAGCGCGTTTAGCACGGCGGCGCGAATCCATGGATGCTCCGGATCGCGGCGGAGGACCGCCACCAGGGCAGCCGCGCGTTGCGGATGCAGAAGTTCGCTGCAGGCGAGTGCCAGTTCGTAACGCACCTGAAGCGAGGCATCATCGGCGAGTGCGTCCAATGCGGGCCACCAGGCGTCTATCGCCGCCGCATTGCCGCGGCCAAGTTTGGCGGCGAGGCGGATGGCGAGAATGCACACGCGATCATCCTCGTCCCGCAAGCCGCGCGCCACGTGCGCTTCCTCCAGCGTGCCCAGGCCGTCCAGCGTGGCCAGCGCATGCAGCCGCGCGAGCGGGCTTCGGGCAAGCTGGAGCATGTTGCTCAGCAGCGGCGCGGTGGCTGGGCTCGCCTGTTCGCAGAGCAGCCGGGCGGCGGTGTCGCGATGCCAGCCGTTGAAATGCGCCAGGTTCATCGCCAGGTCCAACGTCCTCGCCTTCGCGAGGCGCGGGGCGGGCGGTTGCTTGAAGTCGTCTGGCACGATGCGGTAAATGCGTCCTTGGTCGCTGCCCAGACGAAGGTTCGCCGCCGCGCGCTGCGCTGCCGGCAACCGGGCCGGCGGATCCACGAACTCGCGGTGCAGGTCCGCGATGTAGAGCGCGCCATCCGGTCCGACGGCGAGCTGCATTGGGCGAAACCACGAGTTGGTCGTGGCGAGGAACTCGGCGCCAAGTTCGTCCGCCGGTCGCTCGGCGCCGAAGGGGATGCCGTTGGTGCGCAGGTTAAACCGATGGATGACATTCGCCCGTGCGTCCGCGACGAACACATCCTCGCTGAACGACGGCGGGAACGCGTTGCCTTGATACACCACGAGGCTCGATGCCGCGGAGAAGTAATCCGTGACGCGCTTCACCACCACCGGTCGGACGACGGCAGCGGACGGCACGACGACCGCGCGCAAAGCCAGGAGCGGTGTGGCGGAGGCCGGCCCGGAAATGTCGGCGAGCGGCGGCGGGAGGACGAAGCCGCTGGCGGATGCGGCGTGCCGGGCTTCCCACATCACCTGTCGCAATGGCCGGGCCGGAGCGCAGACGAACCGGTGCCCACGCCCATCAAAACTCACGCCGGTGGAGCCAACGCTGCTTTCCGCTTCAAAAGCCTGGGTGCGCGGATCGAACGCGAAATCATGCCCGTTCAACTGGAACCCGCCCTCGGCCGCCGTCGAATCGCTGAGGAAACCACTGACGGCGGCGTGGACGCGGTTGTCGAGTCCCCAGACGAAACTGCGGATGGGCAACGGCGTCCCGGGCGGCGCGGCCGTCCCAGTGGCTCCGTCGAACAAGACCTGGCGCAAATCCGCGCGCCCGTCGTCATCGGTGTCCTTGCAGTGCAGGATCTGCGCGCCGGCGGCCACGATGACGCCGTGATCCCAGCAAATGACCGCGGAGGGCGCTTGCAGGTCTTCCACGAAATCCTTGCTCGTATCAAACCGGCCATCGCCGTCAGTGTCCTCCAGCAAGCGCACGCGGCCCATGTGCGGCATGCTGGCGTCCGGGCCGGGGTAATCGCGATCCTCGGCGACGAAGAGCCGGCCATCGGCGTCGAAGGCCAGCGCGACCGGATCGAACACGAGCGGTTCAGCGGCGACGAGTTCAAGCCGGAAACCTTTCCTGACTTGGAACCCGGCGAGCTTGTTCGTCGCCGGCGCAGCGGGAGCGCGCTGGGTGGCCAGCAGCGCGCCGGCGAGCCCCAGGCAGAGGGCGAAGCTCCGTTTCACGCGGGAAGCATGGCGCACAAATTCATCGCTGGCAAAGCGGGAAATGGGATTCAAAGGCTGAAAACGAACCGCCGGCTCCACGGGTTAACCGTCGAGCCGACAGCGTGAAACGCCCCCGGCTGACCCCACGTGTTCCTCGTCGTCCAAGTCGCCCAGTTCGTGAATTACGCGGAAGAACCGCTTCATGTGCTCCTTTTTCGTCGTCCACCACGCTCACCGCCATCCTCGGTGTTGATGTCACAGGCCACCTCTTCCCAGTCCGCCAAGTTGGTCGCGGCTTCGAGCCGGAACGGCAGCCCGAGCGGCACGGGCAGGCGCAGATGCAGGTTGCCGTCAACTATCGCTTCGGTGGGCGGGAGCGGATGATCGTTATCGAGGATGATCGCCCCGGCGTGGTCAGGCCGGCTGATGACGTAGGTCGGCAGACCGTCGAACTGCGGCTTCTCCAGACACGACCGCACAGTCTTGAGGCGTGCCGGCAGGTCGTCGTCAATCGGGGTGATGACGCGTGTGCTGTGCCGACTCGCCGGAATTGTGACCAGATTGGGAACGGTCACGTAATCCACACCGTTCGAAGAGGTGTCACGCATCACGCACCAGACGGCGAGTGGGTCGTTCGTGCCGCCGATGCGGTGGAGTCGCAACTTCGCGGTGTTGGTCGTGCCTTCGCGCGCGACGGCGTCCGTAGCCATGACGCGTACGACCGGCAGTTCATTTTGCTCGCGGACGGCGATCTCAATGGGCCGAGAGCGCATGCTATCGCCGGCGTTGTCCGTGGGCAGAGCCGTCAGAACGTGTTTCCCAGCAGGCGCGTTTGGTGAGCCGGCCGGCCAATTTGAACACCGCCGACGGTATCGCCGTCAGCGGCTGGCCAAGCCAAGTCTTGAAATTACTTTCCTTATCAATAAACTCACAAGACTTTATGACCGCACGGCGGTGCTTAACAAAACCGCCCTTGAATGCCTTTATTAACAATGCAACAGATGACCGCCCGACGCACCACCGCCCGAGCCGCCCTGCTGGTGGCCATAACCCTGTTCACCGTCACCGCCGCCCCGGCCCACGCCGGACCCGGCTCCGCACTGTCATTCAATGGCGTAAACAACTACGTCAGCGCCACCATCCCGCCGCTGGCCAGCAACTATACCTTCAGCGCCTGGGTTTACCTGCGCCCGGGGGGCAATATCGGCCTCTTGACCGGCCCGAACTGCGGCAGTTCCGCCGAAGTGCTCATCTTCCGACTGACGGCCAACCCCGCGGATCCGCAGTATGTGGCACTGGGCCGTTGTGGCAGCTTCAACGGCATGCCCAGCACGACTCCGGTGGCCTACAGCCAATGGTTTCACCTGGCGGTGACGGTTTCGTCCAACAAACTGGTGAGCTATTACCTCAACGGCAACGCAGCCGGTTCCTGGGATGCCAACAGCTACAACGGCTACAACGTGACACTCGGCCCGGACATTCACTTGGGCGACAATGCCGTCCGCCACTTCAACGGGATGTTGGACGAGGTGCTACTCTGGAGCACCGCCCGGAGCCAGGCGGAAATTCAGGCGAGCCTGAACCAGCCGCCCAACGTGGCTGACCCCAACCTGGTGGCGTATTGGCCGTTCAATGAAGCCGCCGGAACCGTCACCACCGCCGACGCCTCCGGTCACGGCCACACCGGCACGCTGGTCAATCGCCCCGCCAAGGCTTTGTCTCCCGTGGGGTGGACGCCGCAGGTGCAGTTGTTTGGGGCCAATCCGCTGACGAACGAATGTCATGCCGCCTTCACCGATCCGGGCGCCGCGGCGAACGTGTATCCAACCGCCATCGCGCCAGGTGTGTTTCACAATCTGGCGTTGCGGGTGGACGGCGCGATCGTCGCCTGGGGACGGAACGGCAGCAGCCAGACCGATGTTCCAGCCCCGGCTACAAACGTCACCGCCATCGCGGGAGGAATCGAGCACAGTCTGGCGTTGCGGGCAGACGGCGCGGTCGTCGCTTGGGGAGGCAACAGTGACGGCCAGCTCAACGTTCCGGCCCCGGCTACAAACCTCATCGCCATCGCGGCGGGTTTTTACCATAGTCTGGCGTTGAGGGCGGACGGCACAGTCGTCGCCTGGGGATGGAACAGTGACGGCCAGATCAATGTTCCGGCCTGGGCCACGAACGTCGTCGGCATCGCGGGAGGTTTATACCACAGTCTGGGGTTGATGGCGGACGGCACGGTCGTCGCCTGGGGCTACAACCAGTTGCACCAGACCACCGTTCCAGTCGGCCTGACAGGCGTCACCGCGATCGCTGCCGGTCACTACCACAATCTCGCTCTGCAGTCGGACGGCACTGTCGTCGCCTGGGGCCAGAACACCTACGGCCAGGCCAAGGTCCCGGCAGATCTCTCGGGAGTAACCGCGATCGCCGCCGGTGGCTACCACAACCTCGCCCTGCGGTCGGACGGGACGGTCATTGCCTGGGGTCTCGACACTTCCGGCCAGGCCAAGGTCCCGGCAGGTCTCTCGGGAGTAACCGCGATCGCCGCCGGGTACCTGTACAGCCTCGCTCTGCGGTCGGACGGCACGGTGGTCGCCTGGGGCAATGACACGTACGGGCAAGCCTCGGTCCCGGCAGGCCTTTCAGGGGTGACTGCGATCGCCGCCGGCAACCTGCACAGCCTTGCCCTCAAGTCGGACGGCACCGTCGTCGCCTGGGGCAGCAACCAGCACGGGCAAGCCTCGGTCCCGGCAGGTCTCTCAGGAGTGACGGCGATCGCCGCAGGTGACTGGCACGGCCTCGCCCTCAAGTCGGACGCGACGGTCGTCGCCTGGGGCGACAGCGCACAGGGCAATAGTGTCCCGTCCGGCCTGTCGGGCGTCATCGCGATCTCTGGCGGCCTCAACTTCTCGGTGGCACTCGTCCGGAACTGATCGGCCGCGTCGATCACTCTGTTGGCCGCAGGGTTGACGGGTGCGGGCCGTGGCGGTGGCCACGGAAGGTGCCCGGATCCTTTCGTGCCACAGGGATCGCACCGTCCCATCTGGGCACGTGCGTCGAGCCGACTGCCTCCGGCTGTTCGGGAATAGGCCCCGGAGGGTAGCCCCGTTCAGAGCCGATAGACTCGGGTCGTGCGACTTCCTCCGCTCCTGCAGGTCCTCCACGAACGGAGCTTCGCGCGCTACCTGGCGGCGGTCACGGTCTCCACC
>CAYJNU010000307.1:0-10029 GCA_964371005.1 uncultured Verrucomicrobiota bacterium
ACCTTACTGTCCGCACAGACGGCACTTTGTCATTGTGTGGATTTCCTTCCCCCATGCAAGTGGTTGACGCGGCTAAAGTGCGGCCCGGTCGCCCGCACCCGACAGCCTGGCGACGTGGGGGGTTATGAGTCACGATGCTTGGCTGGCTTTCTCAGGCTTTGTGTGAACCTCATGTGCTGGCCGCCGGTCAGGCAAGCGGAAAGAACAAATTGATGATGATCTCCCGAGCCGCGCTCGATGGAAAGTTGCCGTCGGGCTAAGCCACGAGCCGGACCAGATGAACCTGCTTTGCCGGAATACCGGGGAGTTTCCTCCAACTGATCTCTGATGCCAGTCACGCGCCGGTGATGCCCCACGACCGATCATCTCGCGACGTTACTTCACCGGGGTCAACTTCAGATAATCCAGCCCCACCATGTAGCCCTTGACGGCCCGATCGTTCGCACCGGTGATTTCCAGGGTGAAGGTGTGCTGGCCGGCCGTCAGGTCCTGCACGCCGAGCTTCAACGCGCCGGTCGGCACGACGCGAGGGTCATAGAGATCAATCGGAGGCCCGAGCGCCCGGCCATCCAGCGAGAGTTGCACGATCCCGTAGTCGCGGGCACGGGCCAGTTGGTAGGGGCCGGCCAGCTCGACGGGCAAGGCGAGGTCCAGTTTGTCCCCGGGTTTGGCGTGAATCCACCACAAGTGGGCGCCGTGGCTCCATTTCCCGCCCCGGGCGCTCATGTCCTGCTCCTGTGGATCGCCGCCGGTCTTGGAGAGGATCTTCATCTGCTCGCCTTCAATGGCGCCGGGGATCGGTTGGTAAGCCGGCTGAACATAATAGGCGGTTCGCTCGCGGAGCGGCTGCGGCGAATACGGGTCGTCGCCGCCCGGATCGAGATACCAATAGACCGTGGAGGCATAGAGCGTGGGGCGGGCCTTCGAGTAATACTTTTCGATGTCGCCCGCGAATGATTTGTGAAACGGAATCTGGTCGGCGATGTGCCAGCGATTGACGGAGATGTGGCCCTTGTTGTTCCCGGTGTTATGCGTCTGGTTGTGGTAGGCGTGCTGGAAAAGCTGCGGGGAGCACCACGCGTAGCCGAAGTAATCCTCCGAACCCGTGCCGATCGTGGACGGGAATTTCTCGCCGTCCACGAAGATTTTCTCGTCGCCCTCGCCCCACCAGCCGCCCCGCGGATTCCAGATGTGGAGCATGACGCCGGCGAACCGCCCGCGGCCCGTGGTCTTGAGCATCGGCCAGTCAATGGCCCGCTCCGGGTCGGTGGGCAGGAACTCATCGCGATGCCACTTGGCGTGGAAGCGGGCGTAGCTCGAGAGATCGCCCGGGAGGGGGACTGTGGAAACCTCGAGCCGGAACTTGCGGGCGTGTTCGCCTTCGTTGCCGATCCAGACCTCGGCCGACTTGGCGAAGGGCATGAACCAGTTGGCGTAAAACCAGCCGTCCTCGGTCAGGCCGCAGGGCAGCGAGCGATAGACATTCGCCCCCGGTGCGGTGCCGAAGAAATCGCCGAGCGGGGTCCACACGGCCAAGCCCGCTTCGCCGTCCCACTTGATCTGCAACACGAGTTCGCGCAGCACGTCACGGTCGGCCGGCGGGGCGGGAAGATCGTCGAGTTTCACGCGGATCAAGCTGATGGCGCCCGGCCCATCGATCTTCCGCTTATAGGTGCCCCCGCTGCCATTGACCATGCCGTCACCTGCCGTCTGCGCACTGCCTGTGCCGGGGTCTCGTGGGCCGCAGTGGGAGAGTATCCTGTTCGCTTCATCGAGCGCGGCATTCTCCTCGGGGCTCAACTCGCGTTGGAAGGTGGGTAGTTCCGTGCCTCCGGGATAGGTCGTGTAAACGAACTGGTAGTATCGTCCCCAAGCCTTGTCGGCAATGATCTTGCAGGATTTTTGGTAAGGAATGGGCGTGTAGTTGTTCCAACCCCTCGCCACTGTATGCACGAGCGCCGGGCGTGTGAACGGCGCACTCTTGCCGTCAAAGTAACCGGAGAACGGCAAGTCCACGGCGGGCTCACTCGCGCCGTCCAGGTAGATGCGGACGTGGCCGGCTTCTGGGGTGGCCGACCACATCCGCCAGATGACGCCCGGGCCTTCCATCTCGGCGAAGACGAGCTTGCCGTCTTCCTTGCGGATGATGCCGCCGCCGTCGCCGTTGGCGTCCCAGCGGAGGTAATTGCCGGTGACCGCGTCGTAGTGGCTGGCGCGATTGTAACTGGACCATTGCCGGGTCGTTTCGCCCGGAGCGGGCAAGGTGGCGAGGTATTCCAAGTCCGTGAGCCGATGGACGAGGTCCACGTAAGTGAGTTTCTCGGCGGCAAGCGCGTGATGCGCGACGCACAGGCCCGACACAATCAACATGACGGCTCTCTTCATAAGCACACTCCTGACAGCCGCGTTGAGGGCCGCGACTGCCGTCACGTTAAGAGGCTCGCCAGCGGGGTTCAACCTAGAATCAGCAGTTGAACAGCGAAGACGAGCGAAGACGCGAAGGCACGAAGTCGGGCGAGAAAGCGTTGCACGCACAATCGGCAGCCTGCTGGGTTCACCCGCAGGGTGGATCTTGCTTTCTTTCAGAACCCATTCTGCTTCGCTTTGTGAATTGGCGTGTTGCGATTCTCTCGAAACAGCCGATTGATGTGCTGGCGAACGTTTCCTGGCCGCCGGCGTGAAGTCCTTTCTTGGCGCAAACGGTCGCTATCCCGCCATGGGCGGGTTGGAGTACTCAGTGCAAATGACGAAGGAGCTTGGACACAACCGCCCGGACTTGTTACCCCTGCGGCGGCAGAACACCCGCGTCAAAAGGCCGGGAACGCGGCTCCTTCCCCGCTCATTCAACGAATCGCCGGGCACCGCCTGAGCACCTCTGCCACGGAACTCGCTCCGCTCTGCCCGATCTCCCGGGTATCCAAGATGTAAATGGGATACGGTGTATCCGCCGTGTTGCCGATCCTCCTGGCCACCGTGGGGATGTGCGAGCCTGTGAGAACCTGCTTGCGGATTATTTCCTTTTCCGCGCGTCCCGCAGCGATCCCAGCCACCTTGCCCGTAGCATTGGTTCCGGCGGCGGCGGCACTCACTTCCCAACCGAGCATCAAAGCAGCCATCCAGCCCATAGCGGCACAACCCCTCAGCCAACTCCGCTTCGCGCCAAACCTGTCTGTCATCGCTTTCATGGCGGCAATATACCGCGTTTGTTGCGGAATGCAGCCCCTATGTAAGTCGCCAAGAGACAAAAAACCGGCCCTGCTGAAACAGGGCCGGTTGTGCTTCAAACGCAAGACGACGCCAGGAAGTTAGAACTTCTTGGAGATCGCGACGTAGCAGAAGCGACCGCGCGGATCGTGGATCGAGGTATCGTAGCCGCCGTTGTCGCCGCTGTAATCGGAGAACGGCGGGTCCGCATCGGTCAGGTTGATCACGCCTGCTGTGAGCTTGATGTCATTGAGCCAATCATACTTGGACTCCCTGAAACTGTAGCTGGCCTGCATGTCAAAGGTCCACAATGCGTCTATGTATTGGTAAACGACCTGGCTGTACTGGTCATACCGGCCAATGTAGTTCGCCGTAAACCCGAGGCTCAGATCGCGATAGTCCCAGTAGAGACTGCCCGAGCCGCGCCACTCGGGCACGCTGTACGTTCCCGCATATTCGATGACCGGGTCGCCCGGCTTGGGCGTCTCGTCAAAGGTGTAAAGCCAAGCGGCATTCGCATCGAGCGTGAATTCACCCCAAGAATCGGTTGGGATCACGTAACGGGCGCCGAGGTCGAGGCCTTCGACTTCACGCTCAGCGATGTTCTCGTAGCCGCTGATGATCCTGATGATCGAGCCGGGGATGCCGGCGGCAATGTCGGCGGCCGTAGGCGCATTGCGAAGGACGCGACCCGGAAACAGAGCCTCGTTGTTGAGAATCTCCTGCGGGTCCACATCCAGAATCTTGGCTTCCTGCACAATGTTGAACCAATCCACGTAGAACGACAAATGCTTGATGGGCTCGACAACAAACCCGGCCGTCCACGAGGTGGCCTCTTCCGGACTGAGGTTTGGATTGCCGCCGCGTTCAATGCGGTACTGCATCGTTGTATCGCCACGGGCCGGGTCATCCAAGTAATCGTAGGAAGTGGAAGTTCCTTGGAACAACTCGACGAGCGAGGGGGCACGGAAACTCTCGGAATACGACGCGCGCAAAACCACTCGGTCCACCGGTTTCCACCGAACACCGACTTTGGGTTTCGTTGTACTTCCGAAGTCGGAGTAATCCTCGAAGCGGCCCGCAACCTGCAATGTGAGTTCCTTGAAGGCCGGGAAAGAGAAGTCCTGGCCGAAGATCGGGATTCGCGCCTCGGCGTACGCGGCCAACGCATCGCGGTTACCTGCGCCGGAAGTGCCGCCGGAGCTGACGATCAAACCGTTCTCAGAGAAGGAATCAGCGAGATCCTTCATGTCCTCTTTGCGGAAATCGCCGCCGACGGCCAAGCCGACGCGGCCCGCACCCCAGTCAATCGGCAGAGTCCCATTGGCGCGCAGGTCAGGACTGAGCATCGTGGAGTCGCCAGCGCGAAAAGTCCTGACTTTGAGCGAGTTAATGATCGCTGGGTCGTTGACATTCTCACCGGTACCGAACACGTTCAGGGCTGTGGCTGGGTCGGCGGAACTCAAGGCGGCCCGCAACGCATCGGCCGAGATGAAGTTCCGGCCGTCTTCCAGGGTCTTGCTCTCGCTCCAGAGCAGCGCCGTCTCTGCCGTCCAGTCCCCACCCAGCTCGAACTTCAAGCCGGGGAGCAGGCGGATGACATCGGTTTCGCCCTCGTTAATCCGCGCCCCGGCCTCAGTCAGACGGTAACGGAAGGTGACGTCGGTGCCGTACGGATTGTAAGGGTTGGCCGCCGCCACATCGAAACCATCCAGGTCACCAAAGATCGGAGTGGGCGCGGCGTTAACTCGATAGTTGACGCGGCGCACCATGGCTTCCATGAAGAGGGTCACGTTGTCAAAAATCTTCCAGTCCGCCGCGCTGTAGGCGCCGTAGCGGGTGGTCTGCCCAAGGGAGGAGATCCACGGGTTGAAGTCGTAACGATTGAGGCCCGGGTTGGCTTCGATTTCCGCCACGGTCGGCCTGTTAGGAATGGCCGGGTTCGAGGGGACTTTGAAAGCGCCAGCGCCGGTGATAATCGTGCCCGGGTTGCCGGAACTGCTGCGGGTGTCATAGCCGCCGCGGGGGCTTTGGTCGGCGGACAGGGAGTAGTCGCGGTCCCGCAAGAACAAACCGTTGCGGTCGGACCAGTCGGCAATCAACTGCGCACTGCCCTTGTCAGTCACAACACCCCAGAAGGCGCTATAGTTTTGCTCCAAGGCGTCTCCTTCCGTCGTGTTGCCGATGCGGGCCGAGATTTCCGACCCGCTGTACCCCTTCTTGAGGACAATGTTGATGACGCCCGCGATTGCATCCGAGCCGTAAAGAGCGGACGCACTGTCCTTCAAGATGTCAATGTGGTCCACCGCGGCCAGCGGGATGCTGTTCAGGTCTACGAACTGGTCCGTGATGTTCTGGGCGAAGCCGTAGTTGGCGAGGCGCCGGCCATTCAGCAGGATGAGGGTGGCGTTCGGCCCGAGCCCGCGCAAGGACACGGACGACGAGCCCTTGGAAAAAGAGTTGCCGCTCAGAAAGCCCTCGTTGAACGTTCCCGAATTGTTCTGCGGGACCCTCATGAGCACCTCCGTAACCGACGACGCGCCGCTCTTTTCGATTTCCTTGGCGTCGAGAACAAGGACCGGGGAGGCGCTAGCGTTGGCGTCCACCACGGGGATGTAGGAGCCGGTCACGATCACCGGCTTCATCGTTTCCGGTGCGTTGGGGTCTTGCGCCCGAGCGTGCATGGTCAGGGTCAACAGGATACCGGCGATGCACGTCACGCGCGTAACCTCTGTGAATTTCTGCAATGAACGTTTCATAGGTTTGGTATTTGAACAGGTTTCCACGGAATCTTGGCCTCGTTTTTAGCGGGCGTCCCCGTCGGATGCAAGGGAATTTATTAAGGTTCAATTAAGTTCTCCGGGGTGGAACGCCACACATTATCCAGCGCAAGGCAACCAGTGGAGCCGGCGCGGACGAACCAGGAAGTTGGAAGAACGCGCCAAGGTGATCAAGGCCGGGCGGTTTGACTCGCCCTAAATCGTATCTATGCAGTTGGACCTTTGGACAAGCGCGGGCGGTCAAAGGTACTGTTCCGCTGAAGTTTGAGACAAGCTGGAAGCCGGTCCTACGGCATGGATGTGGCCAAGGGGCCGTGGAAAACCTGGAGGAAATTGTTGCGGCAGGCGGTAATCACGCTAGACTCTGCCTCCGCTCATGTGGATCGGAGTGGCCTGCGGATCGTGCAGGCGTTGCGCCGGGAAAGCGGCACGTCGCTGGAGATCGCTGGTGGTCCCGTACGGGTCGGTTGGCGCGGTTTGTGGGGCTGGCGCGAGTCGCCGCATGGGTTTGGGTTTTGAGCGTGTTGTGTTGATTGGTTTTAACATTCTGCTTGGGAAGGGCTGCGGTTCCACCCATGACCGGCGAGGCGCATGGGTCGCTGGGACCGGGCAGTTCAGCGGCTTTTATCCCTAAGCCTCGTCATGCATTCCTCCCCGGTCACTCCTGCTCTCGGTCGATACACGCTCTCCTCCGACTTGGCCAAGCTCTGCCTGCCGGCGGCCACGCGCGATGCCAACCGGAAGCTGGCCTACGCCAATTCCATCTGCCTCCTGTTTCTCGTGGTCGGCTTGGTCGGTTTGAAGATGCCTCAGCCCTACGTTCGCCCGCTCCCGGAAGTGGTGGATATTGTGCCGGTGATCTTCACGCCGCCCGATCAGCCTCCGCCTCAACAAACAGACCAACCCGAAGATCAACCTGAAGAGACGGAAGAGGCCGCTTTGGACGCGCCAGTGGTGGCTACCGTCGTCGCAGCGGACGCCAGTGCGGTGCGTTTCGCCGTGCCGGTTAGCGGTCCGGTGATTCTGGCTCCGGCCCGATTTGCGTCGGCGCCTCCGCGACAAACCAAAGCGGCGTCTTCCCAGGCAACGCGCTTTTTTCCAACAGGAAAGGAGGCGGGCAGCTTCCCCCAGCCGGTCTACCCGCGGCAGGCTGAAATCCAGAAACAAGAAGGCACGGTCACAATTTCGGTGACGGTCGGAGAGGCTGGCCTCCCCACCTCCGTCACCGTCAAAGACAGCTCGGGCTTCCCGTTGTTGGACCGTAGTGCTTTGGATGCTGTGCGCAAATGGCGCTGGCCATCCGGCCCGATGCGTTACCACTACGTGCCGTTTATCTTCCAACTCCCGAGATAATCATGGACAGGAAAAGTGCGACTGCGCTAGTTTGGGCCTTCCCAGAGCATGGTTCGGCGGGCCGTGCGGTCAGGCAAGAATAGAGATAATCACTGAGACGAAGCAGTTTTATGTTATTAGCCAACATCCTCGTGGAGTACTTCGAAAAGGGCGGCCCAGTCATGTGGCCAATTCTCATCATTGCCATCGTGGCCGTCGCCGTCGTGGGCGAGCGCACGTTTTGGTGGGCGCGCGAGAGTCTGCGACGCAATCCGGCGGGGCTGGAGAAAATCTTTGCCGCGCTAGAAAATGGTGACTTCCGCGCGGCCGCGGAGCTTTCCAAGGATTCCAGCGACCCGATCATCCGCATGATCTGGCACGGGATGAACCATCACCACTCCTCGCTCCAGGGCGCGCTCCAGGTCGCCGCCGGAGTTGAACTCCAGAAGGCCGGTCGCTTCCTCACGGTGATGGACACGCTGGTCACCTTGGCGCCGTTGCTTGGTTTGCTCGGCACGGTAGCGGGCATTTTCCGCACGTTTCTGGCCCTGGGCAGCCAGAGTGTGGAAGGGGCCATGGGCCAGATCACCGGCGGCATTGGCGAGGCGCTGATTGCCACCATGTGCGGTCTGGGAATCGCCATCCTTGCGCTCGTCCCCTTCAACTACTTCACCGGGAAGCTCTCCCGGCTTCAGTTTGAATTGGAGTCCGCCGCGACCAACCTCGACGTCATGGTCATCGCCGCGAAGAAGAAGGGCTATGACACCATGGAGTTCCGCCGCGAGGACGTGGAATCGAAGTCCGCCTGAGCCCGCTCCGCGCCAGACATGATCTCGCACCCTGCTACCGCGCCATGAAACTCGGCTCTCCCCTGCCTCACAAGAAGGCCCGCATCGAGATCATCCCGCTGATTGACATCATGTTCTTCCTGCTGGCGTCGTTCATGATGGCCAGTTTGACCATGATCCGGATGCAGTCCATCAAGATGGACCTGCCCACGGCCACCGCCGCCACGCGCGACTTCAAGCCGGACATCGTCAACATCAACGTGGACAAGCTGGGCGACATCTACGTCGAGAAGAAGCAGGTCACGACTGCCGAGTTGCACTCCTATCTCTCCAACAAATTTCGGGCGAACACCAACTTGCCGGTCTATATCAGCGGGGACAAGGCGGCCACGCACGGCGCGGTGATTCGCGTGTTGGACCTGGTCCGGCGCGAGGGCATCCAGAAGGTGTCGTTCGCAATCACGCCGCAGCAGACGACCCAGTAGCGTCGCCCTCCAGTTTTTGCCGGGCCAGGAACCGGGCAGCGGCAAACGCTGACGCCAGTGTTTCTCTTCGGAATCGCGACTGTCCCCACCAAGATACCAGCCCGCGCACCTCAGGGTTTTTGATCAGTTTCACATTCGGACCCTTTCGTTCGGGCGGTGGACCGTGCTAGGTTTTCGCCGCTGTGCAAATCGCCTCGATTACTTTCCAGACTGTGGAAGCGTCCGCCACGGTTCGCCGCCTGTCGCCAAAAACAATCTCCCACCGCATTGCGACCCGGCGACGATGGACGCCGCCGGCATTGGCCATACTCGGGCTCTGCGCGTGGCACGCGTCAGCCCAAGATTCGACTTCGACCGCACTCTGGCGAACGTCCGATTCCCCCACGCAAAACCGCGTCGCCGCAGACCTCGGGGCGCATCCCCAACATTACCGCGTCTTTCGTCTGGACCCGAAGTCCCTTCAGCGGACTCTCGCCACCGCCCCGCGCGAGTTCGCCCCGGCCGCGAAAACCGCGCCCGCACGGATTGAACTCCCCATGCCAGACGGTTCTCTCGCGGAATTCCGCTTTGTCGAGTCGCCCGTGATGCCCCCGGAACTGGCGGCGGAGTATCCGGATATCCGAACCTACGCCGGCACGTTGGTGAACGATCCGAGCGTCACGGTGCGATTTGATTCCACGCCCTCGGGGTTTCATGCCTACGTGCGCACGCGTGAAGGAACCGTCGCCATAGACCCGCTATATCGCTACGATGCGACGGTCCATGCGGTCTATTTCAAGCAGGACGACGGATCGGCGGAGGATGGCTGGCAGTGCCTGACCCCGGCCCCGCGGGAAGCGCGGTTTGGCGGCGGCGGCACACGCCCTCTCCAAATCACTTCTGGCAACACCCTGCGCGTTTACCGCCTGGCCTGCGCCGCAACGGGCGAGTTCACGCAAAACCACGGCGGCACTGTCAAAGCCGGGTTGGCCGCCGTGGTGACAATCGTGAATCGCCTGAACGCCATCTACGAACCGGAGGTCGCGATCCGGTTTGTGCTGGTCGCCAACAATGATCGGATCCTGTACACCGACGGCACAACCGACCCGTACACGAGCACGGACGCGCATGCCCTGCTGGGGGAAAACCAGGCGAATCTGGATGCGATCATCGGTGACGCCAATTATGACCTCGGCCATGTGTTGAGCACGGCCAGCGGCGGTTTGGCCACGCTGGGTGTCGTGTGCTATCCAGGCTACAAGGCGCGCGCGCAAACCGGCCGGGGGAACGCTTCGACCGACGCTTTTTACGTGGACTACATCGCGCATGAGATCGGCCATCAGTTCAGCGCCCGCCACACCTTCAACAGCACCGCAGGCAGTTGTGGCAACGACAACCGGGACAGCACCACGGCCTACGAACCGGGCAGCGGCTCCACCATCATGGCCTACGCCGGCATCT
>CAYJNU010000308.1:0-10016 GCA_964371005.1 uncultured Verrucomicrobiota bacterium
GGCGCACCCGGGGCGACCCCTCCGCTCATTCCCCGTGCCGAACGCAACTGGCTTCAACCGTGCGCAAGTCTTCCGCTAGTTCGTCCAAGCCGTAGTGGATGGAAATGCGGCGCTTGCCCAACTCCTTGAGGAACGCCGCCTGCGGCAGACTGGCGATCTCCGCCGCCTGGCCGAGCGTGACTTCCTCGGCAACAAACAAGCCGATCGCCAGATGCAGGGCGGCAGATTCGGTCGAGAGGGTCGCTTCCACCGGTGCTGGCAGAGTCAATTGCATGGCTGAACATGCACCCGGAAGTCCGTTTTCCGCAAGCCCAGTTGCTTGGATGGGTCGCTCTCGGATTCAGGCGGAGCGGAGCGTTGGAAGACTGTCACAAGCCTCTCCCCCCGGCTTCAGATGGCGGCGCTCTGCCGAGCCGCCGCTACGCGGGTTCACGGCTTCTTCGTAATCCCCAACCCCAGCTTCGGCAGCAGTTCCTCACATTCACGCACACCGTAGTTGAAGATCACGAACCCGCCGGTCTTGTGCTGGCGCGTGATGCTGATCTGCTCGATCACTCGATCCGCTCCTTTGCGGGAGTCCCAGGCGCTGGGGCCGAGGCCGGGATAGCACGGCACTTTGCCCGCCCACTCCATCTGCTGCGTGAGCATGCTCTCGAACTGCTGGTTGATCGCCGTGTAGTCCATCGGGCAGACGAAATCGAGCCAGCCACGGTCGCACCACAGCTTCCAATCCTGGCCCACACCATCGCGGTCCACCGGCCAGTTGCGGAATACCGCCGCCGAGATTTTGATTTTGGGCTTGAGGGCGCGGGCCTGTTCGCTGACGTGCCGGACCACGGTGGTGATGTTGCTCCGTCGCCAGCCCAGCCATTGCTGACGCTGCGGGCCGTCGCGCAACACGTCCTGCGGCCAGTGGGTGAGCGTCACGCCGCACGCCTTTTGAAACCGCTCGCGGCAGCCGGCACAGAAGCAGTGATCGTTGTCGGGATAGCGGATGTAATCAAAGTGGATACCGTCCACGTCGTAGTTGCGGACGATCTCGACCATGGAATCCACTTCCAGCTTCTGGTTCGCGGGATGTGACGGGCAAAGCCAAGGCTCTTCCTTGCCGGTCGAACTCACCTGCAAGCGGGCTTCCTTCCGCATACGCTCGGCGAAGTCCCTGGGCGAGCGCCCGCTCAAGTTCCAGTTCACCTTCCAGACGTGGAGTTGGACCCCGTACTTGCGACACGCGGCCAGGCATTCGCGGATTTGATCACCGCGTTCCGCGACCGACGCGGCCACCGGCAACACCTTGCTGTCGTAGTAACCCACGCCGCCCCAGAGCATGTTGGGCAGGATGGCGGTGAACCCGTTGTCCGCCAGGCGACGGATGGCTTCGTCCCAGGACAACCCTTTGACGCCGGACGCGTCGTGGCACCAGAAGGCGCGGAACTCGCCGGCCAACGGCTGTTGCGCCCGGCAGAAGGCTTCATCAAGCTGCCCATGCGCCAGCGCGGCTTGGGATCGTGCGCCGACGTAATCCCGCTCCGCCGCCCGCTTGACCGCCGCGTCACGCAACGCGCCGGCAGATTTCAGCGTCCGAATTGCTTCCGGGTTGCCGCGTCCCAGCTTGCCGATTTGTTTCGTCGCGTCCTCGTAGCTCTTGAAGCTGGCAACGTCGCCAATGTTGGCAATGGCGGTGTCCGCCGCCTCACGGCCAATTTCCGGTGACAAAGCGGACGCCAGCGCCAGGAGCATCTGTTGTTTGTTGGTGGCATCGCCGGACAGCAGAATGTGGGTCATGAAGATGCAGTTCGTTGACGCGACTACCGCGGCATGGCCGGTGGGGCGATCCTGGTCATCGTACCATTCAGCAAGCATGCGGCTCACGCCAGCGACCGGTTGAACTGAGTTAATGTTCCACGATTGCTGTCGCACCTCTTGCGGAGCGCCCGGCAGCGCACCGGGTTGAAACCGCAGAGAGGAAAACTGACCGGCGGGTGACGCTTTCACGAGGTTGCCACTTTTTAAATGCGCCGCCGCACACAACCGATTCGGCAGCGTGTAGAAAGCCAGAAGCTTCCCACCACCGGCGAGGTAACGCAGGAGCGCGCGCTCGACGCGTTCTGGCAACGCTGGGTTGTACGGCAGCACGACGAGTTTGGCCTGCTGTAGTTGCGCCTCGGTCGTCGTCAAGTCGCTGAGGACGGCGCAGCCGATCCCTGCGGCTTGGAAGTTCTGCGCCACCACATCCGCTGCTTGTTTCAGGCTGCGCGCGTCTTCGGGACGTTGCTGGGCGGCGAAGTCGTTGCGAAGAATCGCTACCGAAACGTCCACGCCGAGCACGCCGGATTCACGCAGATCGCGCAGGTAGAATTCCGTGTCCGCGTCCCGCCCGCGCCAGGCCGAGATGCGGATGGTTTCGATCTGTCCCCAGCCGGCAGGGTTGCCCTCGGGGCGCATGTCGGCCTTATCCACGGTGACCGTGGTCCAGCCACCCGCCGACTCCGGGAAGAACGTCTTCTGGTACCAGCCATCGCCGCTCTGGAAATAGAAGCTGAAGTACGAAACCGGCGAAGCGTCACGGCAGAGGACCTCAAACTGCACACCCCGGGCGGAGGTGAGATCGAGCTTCACCTTCCGATCCCATGAAGCCCGTTCGGCTTTCGTGTTGCGAAACAGACACGGCAGGCGAAGCGCTTTGCGACCGTCCATCTTTGCGGCCATCACGTCCGCGGAGTCACGCATCGGTCTCCAAACCGCCCGCGCCGCTGCGTCCGTGGCGTACTGACAATCGTCAACCAGGCTAGTCGTACCCGGCGAATCCGCCCGGACCGAGGGTTGGAGAGCAGCACATAACCCGACGCCAGCCAAAGAGATTCCGGCGACGCGGCCCAGTTTGCCGAGAATGAATGAGAACATCACGTGCATGCAGCCTGCCGGAATCCAGGGGAACAAGGCAAGCCGGACGACGCGGAGCGCGGCTGTGTGCGAAGCACCAGCCGCAGCAGGGGAATAGGCGTAACCGCTGAAATGCAACGAGGGTGCTGCGGCTGGTCGGGACGACACAGCCGCGCTCCGAGTCAAAATGAGAGTTGCCGCGGTCTTGTCCAAAGTCCACGCCCGGTGAGAGTCGCCGCGTAGCGCAGAGTCCAGCCTCCGCGCGGCTTTCCCAAGCTGCCGGGTGGCGGGCTTCCGCAGCCGCACCTCGTTCTTCGCTGTTGGGCCGGTCGGGCCGACAGACAGCGACATCATGGGTTCAGGAATTCCGGCATTCAGCCCGGCGTGACCAGGCGAAAACCGGCGCGAAAACCACCTTGCCAAGTCCAGCGGGGGCGTGTCAGGCTGCGCCCATGACGAAGAAGCTTCTGCCGCTGGTTCTCCTGCCGCTCGTGCTCGCGGGCTGCACCAGCACATTCACGAATCTCACGCCGCTCCAGCAACCGCGGAATCCAAACAACCTTTACCCCGTCGAAGTCGCCTTCAACTCGCGCCAGCAGTCGCTGCGCTGGGAGACGATCAACCCCCAGGTAGTCGTGGGCAACGACTTCTATCCGATGCGCCAGACGCCGCTCATGCAGAACCGCTGGGAGGCGCTCCTGCCGGCGCCCGCCAACGCCACCGTGCTCCATTACCGGTACAAGTTCGATTTCGAATATAACGCCATTGGACCGCGCAAGGCGGACAGCGCCAGTTCACCGGTTTACACGATGAAGATCACGCCTTGAATGGCAGCTACGCCGCGCCGTGAACGCCTTGCGATTCTTGTGTCCACCGGCGCAACCGACCTGCCTCCGGCGAGGTGAGAGGACTCAGCGTCTGCATATCGTGGGTTGCCGGCTTTGCCTCGGATTCGGATTCGTCACCCGGGCAGCGGGATGACCGAACATGAGGACGCAGATGAACTTCCGATCGGCGGTTTCACGATCCGTGTTTTGCTGGTCGCTGGTGTTCTGCCTCACGCGACTATGGGCGGCGCAAGCCCAAGCGGGACTGCTGATTTCCGAGTTCATGGCGGCCGATGGAGGGCGGATCACCGACGGCGACGGCGAGCGCCCCGACTGGATCGAAATCCTCAATTCCTCTGCGGCGGACGTGAATCTCGCAGGTTGGCATTTGACGGACACGGATTTGATTCTTAACAAGTGGACGTTCCCGGCGACGAATGTGGCGGCAGGCGGGCGGTTGGTGGTGTTCGCCTCAGGCAAGAACCGGGCGGTGGCGGGCCGGGAGTTGCACACGAACTTCCAACTCAGCGACACGGGTGGTTACCTCGCGCTCGTTGAGCCGGATGGCACCACCATCGCGCATCAGTTCGCCCCGGAATATCCGCGTCAGCGCGCCAACGTCTCCTACGGCGTGGCCATCGAAAACTCGGTCACGCCGCTGATCGTGACCGGCATTACAGCCCGGGTGCTCGTCCCCTCGAACAGCAGCCTGGGGCTTGCGTGGACGGAACGGACCTTCAACGATTCTACCTGGCCGGCCACAAACACACCCGTGGGCTTCGCCGTGGGCACGGTTGCCAGCCCGGTGCTGGCGCTCGATATCAATGATCGCAGCAATGATCCGGCAACAACAACGCATCCCGGTTTCATTTCGTTCCTCATCAACTCAAACGGATCGGCCACCGCCATCCAGACCACGCCGACGACACGGATCTTCGGCGGGATCAGCGTTACCGTGTCAAACACGACGCCTGACGGCTATGACGACCGGTTGCGCCCGACGCCCCTCGACAGCGGAGATTTCACAGACTCGATGCTGCTGCGCGACTTCATCTTCTCGCGCGACCAGACGGGCGCGGGCGGGCTGGACTTGTGGCTGGCGGGGCTGTCGCCAAACCGCACGCATCGGTTTACGGTCTGGTCCTTCGACAGCGGCAGTCCGAACACCCGCGTCTCGGACTGGTTCGCGAACAGTGTCCTGGGCAAAAGCGACTACTCCTTCAGCGGCTCGATTCTTCCCGCCGCTAACGACCAATACCGCTTCACCTTCGAAGGCACTTCCGACGGCGCCGGCCGCGTCTTGATTTCCGGACGCCGCAAGCCGACGAGCGCCACCTTCGGCGTCTTTCTCAACGCGCTGCGAGTCGAGTCTCTCGACGCTGCCTCCTCCACGAACGGACTCGCGTCGCTGATGTTGAACCACAACGCTTCGGCCTACATCCGCATTCCATTCACGGTGACCGATCCGGGCGCGTTTCCGTCCCTCCGGTTGCGGATCAAGTATGACGACGGTTTCGTCGCCTACCTCAACGGCCAGCTCGTGGCGGCACGCAATGCGCCTGGCTCGCCGCAGTGGGACTCCACAGCGACCGCCGCGCGGCCTGACCCCGACGGCCAGATTTATGAAGACATCGTCTTTGCCAATACACCGGGCATGCTGGTTGCGGGTGAGAACGTGCTCGCCGTTCACGGGCTGAACGTCAGCGCTGCCGATCCGGATTTTCTGATCCTCCCCGAGTTGGAAGGCGTGGTCAGCGGCGCGATGGTAAATCGTTACTTCACGCCGCCCACGCCTGGCACCGAGAACGGCGTGGGCTATCTCGGCCTGGTGGCGGACACGAAGTTCAGCGTGGATCGCGGGTTCTATGATACGCCGTTCACGGTTGCGATCACCTCGGCCACCGCGACCGCTTCGATTTACTGGACCACGAACGGTAGCATTCCCTCGCCGACGAATGGCGCGCCTTACACTGGCCCGGTACCCGTGGCGAACATCACCTTACTGCGTGCCGCCGCGTTTCTGCCGGATTACGTTCCCAGCGAGCCGGACGCGCAGACTTACCTCTTTCTCAACCAGGTGCTGCACCAGCCCAACAACCCGCCCGGCTATCCCTCGGTCTGGCAGGCCAGCTATCCCGCCGATTATGAGATGGACCCCAGCGTCGTGAACCATCCCGTGTATGGCCAGACGCTCTCCAATGACCTGCGCTCCATTCCCACGCTCTCCATCGTCACCGATCACGACGCGCTCTGGAATCCGGTCACGGGCATTTACGTGGACGCAACGCAACGGGGCGAGGCCTGGGATCGTGAGGCGTCCCTGGAATTGTTCCACGGCGACGATCGCTCCGGGTTCCAAGCGAACTGCATGATTCAAATGCAGGCAACGCCAGCCGTGACAACAACCGCCTGGCCAAACATTCCTTCCGGCTGATGTTCAAATCGGAATCCGGCCCCGCAAAACTCGTTCACGACTGGTTTCCCGGGCCGGTCAACCACTTCGACAACATCCTGCTGAAAGCCTGCTTCACCGATGCCTGGCCCACGCGCTACTCGGATCAAACCCTGATTCCCGGCGGCAAAGGCACGCGCTACCGGCCCGAAGATTCGCTCTACTTACGCGATGTGTGGGTCAAAGATTCTTTGAGCGCCCTGGGTCATCTGGCGGGCCGCGGTGACTTCGTCCACCTGTACCTCAACGGCCTTTACTGGGGCATCTACAACGCCACCGAGCGGATGGACGCGTCCTACTTCGCCCAACATTTGGGAGGGTATCAAGCTGACTGGGATGTGCTGGCCGGCGACGCCGCCTATGACTTCGCCACGCTCATGGACGGCTCGCGCGCCGATTGGGATCAACTCATCGCCCAGGTCAACGCCGGCATTACGAGCGAGGCCAGTTTCCAGGCGGTCGTCCAACGGGTGGACCTGGAGAACCTGATTGACTACATGATGCTGCACGTGCTCGCGGAGGCGGAGGATTGGCCATCGCACAATTGGTACGCCGCCCATCGCCGCGCCAATCCAACCAGTGGCCTCCCGGCAACCCGATGGATCATCCTGCCGTGGGATCAGGAGATCGTGCTCGACCAGCTCGTGCGCCGGAATCGTGTGGATGCGAACAACAACAACACCCCCGCCCGGGTCTATACGCAATTGCGCGCCTGGCCGGAGTTCCGCCGTCTGTTCGGAGATCGCATCCAGAGGAATTTCTTCAACAACGGCGCGCTGACGCCCAGCAACAACATCGCGCGGCTTCAGACGCGCGCGGCCCGAATTGACCGTGCCATTGTCGGCGAATCGGCGCGCTGGGGGGATGCCCGCGAGTCCACCATCGGGGTGAATCCCGGCCACGGCCAGACGTTTGCGCGCGACGAATGGTGGCTGCCCGAACTGGAAAAGCTCTACACCAACTTCTTTCCCTCATTGACGGCGACGAATCTCGCCCGCTTCCGTGCGGCCAACCTGTATCCGGCGCTGGACGCGCCGCAGTTCAACCAGTTTGGCGGTGAGGTTCCAGCCGGCTACGCGTTGACGATCACAAATCCAAACGCCGGCGGTACCGTGTACTTCACCCTCGACGGCATCGACCCGCGGAGCTATGGCACGGGCGAGGTCGCCCCCGGCGCACAGGCGTATCAGTCTCCCGTGCCGATCAATTCCCCGGTGTTCGTCCGCGCCCGGGTGCGCCTCGGCAGCGAATGGAGCGCACTCGTCGAAGCCCCGTTCACGCCGCCGCAGGACCTTGGCAAACTGGCGGTCACGGAGGTCATGTACAATCCGCCGGCGTTTGGGGTCTTTTCCGGCAGCGATCTGGAATTCCTGGAACTGAAAAATGTCGGCACCAACACGCTGAATCTGTCGGGGCTTGCTTTCAGTGCCGGGATCACGTTGGCGTTCACCAACGGCACCTTCCTCGGGCCCGGTGATTTCCTCGTCCTCGTGCGCAATGCGACAGCTTTCGCCGCCAGGCATCCGGGCGTTGCGGTTCACGGCGGATTTGTCGGCCAGCTCAACAATGGCGGGGAGACGATCGCATTGTCCTACCCGGGCGGCGGCAACGTGTTTTCGCTCACCTACGGCAACCAACCCCCTTGGCCGGTCACCCCCGACGGGTTTGGGTTCTCATTGGTGCCGCAGCAACCCGGCCTCACGCAGGCGCCGGACAGCGGCACCAAGTGGCGCGCGAGCGCAGCGACCGGCGGCTCACCGGGCGCGGATGATCCCGAACCCGGCACCGCGCCCATCGTGATCAGCGAAATCCTGACCCACACGGATCCGCCGCAATCAGACGCGATCGAACTGTTCAACCCGACCGCCACGAGCGTGGACGTAGGCGGCTGGTATCTCACGGACAACGCCGCCGTGCCAGCCCGTTATCGGATTCCCCTGGGCACGAGTCTCCCGGCGGGCGGGCGGACATATTTCGACGCGAGCCAGTTCAGTTCAGGCCTGGACGGCAACGTGCCCTTCGCGCTGAGTTCCAACGGCGACGATGTCTTTCTCTTTTCCGCAGACTCGAATGGGCAGTTGACGGGCTATAGCCACGGGGTCGTGTTTGGGGCCTCGTTCAACGGCGTGAGCTTCGGCCGCTACGTGAACAGCGCTGGCGAGGAGTTCTTGCCTCAACAACTCACGGTCTCGCTCGGCGGTCTCAACCCTGGACCGCGTATTGGTCCCATCGTCATCAACGAAATCCACTACCACCCCGCAGCGGGCGATGTGGAGTTCGTGGAGTTGCTCAATCAGAGTGACAGTCCAGTGGCGTTGTTCCACCTGACGTTCCCGACCAACACTTGGAGGTTGGGTGGGCTGGGCTTTACCTTCCCCATGAACGTCAGGTTGAGCGAGGGTGAACTGCTGCTGCTCGTCGCCACGAACCCCGCGGCGTTCCTCGCGCAGCACGATGTTCCGGCCAACGTCCAGGTGTTCGGACCGTTCGCGGGCGCCTTGCAGGACGGCGGCGAGCGTCTGGCCGTGGAAGCGCCCGACAATCCCAACACCAACGACGTACCTTACGTCGCTGTTGAGGAGGTTCGGTACAACGACCGCGCCCCCTGGCCGGCGGGCGCTGACGGGTCGGGCTTCTCCCTGCAACGCCGCTCGGCCTTCGCCTACGGCAACGAGCCGACCAATTGGGTCGCCGCCGTGCCCACACCCGGCCGGTTCTCGATGGACGCGGACAGCGATGGCGACGGACTGCCGGACGCGTGGGAGGTCGAATACGGATTGAACTGGAGATTGCAGGACGCTGATGACGATCCCGACCATGATGGCTTGGCCAATTGGGAAGAACTTCTCGCGGGAACGCTGCCGAACGACGCCACCAGTCGCCTGGCGCTGGACGCCTTCGCTTCTGCTCCTGAGGCGGTCACGCTCCAGTTCCTTGCCGTGTCGAACCGCACCTACAGCGTGCTGTTTTCGGAATCGCTGGAAACGCCGGACTGGGAGAAACTGGCGGACATTTCTGCCGAAAGCACGAACCGGACTGCGATCGTGACCGACCCAACCGGAGGGCTCGCGAGCCGCTTTTACCGTCTGGTCACGCCGCAGCGACCGTGATCCACGCTAATCCTGGTTTGCCCGAGCCACCGCCTCACCAAGGGCGATTGAGGTCGGGACGCCGTTTGCGATTCTCCCGGGCTTGCGCCGTCGCGGTCCGGAGCGGCCGACCTTCGGAAGCGATCGGAGCTGGTCTCGACTCCGCTTGGATGGCCGTCATCAGTTCATCAACCACCCCGAGCAAGTCCGCCCGACCCTGCCCGGTTTCGGCGGAACAGGTGAATGCTTTCGGCGGCCGCTCGAACCATGCGGATATGCACTGCATGAAAGCCGCGATGTTCGCCTGCGCCGTGGCCGGGGTCACCTTGTCCGCCTTGGTGAACACGAGGACGAACGGCACGGCGTGGCGCGTGAGCCATTCCACGAACTCGAGATCAATCGCTTGCGGCGGCAGTCCGGATTCGATGAGCGCGAAGACGTTGCAGAGGTTCGTGCGATGCTTCAGGTACCTGGCCACCGCCTTGTTGAATCGGGAACGGTCCTTCCGCGCGCCTTGGGCGAAGCCGTAGCCCGGCAGGTCCACCAACCGCCAGGTCTTGTTCACCGTGAAGATGTTGATCAGCTTGGTGAACCCCGGCGTCGGCGAGACGCGCGCCAGCGCCCCTTTGCCCGCCAGCATGTTCAGCAAGGAGGACTTGCCGACGTTGGACCGGCCGATGAAGGCGAATTCCGGCAACGACTCGTCGGGGCACGAATCCAGGTCCGGCGCGCTGCGATCAAAAATGGCGGATGAAATGTTCACGA
>CAYJNU010000309.1:0-5526 GCA_964371005.1 uncultured Verrucomicrobiota bacterium
CCCGCGCCCTCCTCGCCCTACACCGTTGGGATCGGCAGCACGCCGAAGTTCTATCGCGTGAAGGTGCAGTGAACGGGTACTGACAGCTCACTCCGGGCGGGCCGGGATGCCATCATCCCGGCCCTTTTGGTTGGCCGGATTGAACTCGACGATTCTCAGCTTCCGTGGCTGGCCAGTTATTCGTTGTTGGTGGCGTTCAGAATCTTGAACTGCTCCGCATGCAGACCGGGGTCGGCCCGGAAGGAGAGTTTGCCGAAGTAGCGTTTCTCCATCTCGATCAGCAGCTTCTCGTCCTCCGTGCGCAGGCGCTCGAGGATTTTGGGGTGGACCACGATGCGCAACTGAAAGTCCGATTCGTCGCGGGCGCGCTTTTTCAAAATCTCACCCAGCTTGCGCTGAATCTCCACGCTCATGCTCAATGCGCTCTTCACCTTGCCCCGCCCCTTGCAGTAAGGGCAATCGTCATAGACGGCCGCATGCACGCTCTCCGTGTGCCGCTGGCGGGTCATTTCCATGAGGCCCAGTTGCGAGATCGGCAGGATGTGAGTCTTGGCGCGATCGCGGCGCAGACCCTCCTTGACCTTCTGGTAGACCGTCTGCTGATCCCGTCGTGATTTCATGTCGATGAAATCGAGCACGATCAATCCTCCCATGTTGCGGAGGCGAAACTGGCGGGTGATTTCCTCGGCGGCTTCCAGGTTGGTCTTGAGAATGGTGGTTTCCTGATCCTTGCCGCCTTTTTGACGGCCCGTGTTGACGTCAATGGCCACGAGCGCCTCGGTTTCGTCCACCACGAGGTAGCCACCGCTCTTGAGATGCACCATGCGTGAGAAGGCATTCTCGAGTTGGCGGGTGATGCCGAAGCGGTCGAAGACGGGCTGCGGGTCATTGTAGAACTTCACCTTGCTGACCGAACGCCGGGAGATGCGGGAAATCATCTCACGAATGCGCTCTTCGGCCTTCGGATCGTCCACCACGATGCGCTCCACGTCTTCCGTGAGGAAGTCGCGTACCGTACGGTCAATGAGATCAGGCTCCTGGAAGATGCAGGTGGCAGGCGGCTGAGTCTTGCGACGATCGTCAATCCGACGCCACTCTTCGAGCAGCCAGGCGAGATCCCGAATGAAGTAGCGCTTTTGTTGGCCTTCGCCGGCGGTGCGCATGATGACGCCCATCCCCTCCGGAATATCAAGTTCCCGGAGGATGGTTTTCAGACGCTGGCGTTCCTGCGTGTTCTCGATCTTGCGGGAGATGCCGCTCTGATCGGCCTGCGGCAGCAGCACCAAGTAGCGGCCCGGCAGGACCAGGTTGGTTGTGACGCGCGGGCCCTTGGTTCCGATCGGACCCTTGGTGACCTGGACGATGATTTCGCTGCCCGGCGGATAAAGCCGCGGCACGTCTTTCTGCGTGATCTTCGGTCGGTCACGCCGCCGGCTGCCCTCGCGCTCGACAATCTCGACGCCGCTGTCGAACTGGTTCGGCACAATATCCCAGTAATGGAGGAAGGCGTTCTTCTCGAAGCCGATGTCCACAAAGGCGGCTTTGAGGCCGTCCTCGAGATTCCGCACGCGGCCCTTGAAGATGCTGCCCACGAGGCGTTCCTCGGTGGTGCGCTCGATGTTGAATTCCTCGAGTTTACCGTCTTCCAGGACGGCCACGCGGGTTTCCAATGACTCCGCGTTGATGATGATTTCCTTGTGGAGTTTCGGGACAGGTTTGAACAGGCGTTGCACCTTCTCCACGATCTTGTTCGCCGTGGCACGGATGGCTTCCACGATGCCTTTGGGCGGCTGTTTGGGAATGGCCACGGGCTGATATGCCTTGTCCTCCTCGACCCGGTCGGGAGTTTCAAGGTGCGGTTGGCGGAACTCGCGTTTGCCCTCGGTTGGCGCGGTAGGCGGTGACCCCTGTGGGGGGAGGCCCGCGGCGATGTTCTGGGCGCGCTCGATTTCATGCTCGTGCCGCAGCTCGAACAACTTGTCGGCCCCAGCGGTCTGGCTGGTGGCGGCGGTGCGGGCCTCCTGCGCCTCCGCACTCGGGCGCTGCGAGGCGTGGCCCAGGCCGCCGGACGGTCGAAACCGCATGCCTCGGCGACGACGCGAAAAATTGCGTTCGCTCATAATTAATACCCTCTTCGATAGATATACACGTTTTGCATCAAGCCCATGGCGATCAGCGAGCAGAGCACTGAGGACCCGCCGTACGATAACAGCGGCAGTGGAATACCCGTCACGGGCATGAGACGAATGTTCATGCCGATGTTGATGAAGACATGGCTGAACAACAGGGCAACCACGCCCGCTGCCAGCAGTCTCCCCAGGCGATCGCGCGCCTGGCCGGCGATTCTCAACCCAGTGAAGAGAATCACCCCGTAAAGCGTGAGCACAATCACGCTGCCAACGAAGCCTTTCTCCTCGGCAATCACGGAGAAGACGAAATCGTTGTGTGCCGCACCGGGCGGCAGAAATCCCAACGCGGTCTGGTTGCCCTGACACCAACCCTTGCCCCAGAAACCGCCCGATCCGACTGAAATCAAAGCCTGTCGCACCTGATACGACCGGTCCGCCTGCAACCGTCGCAGCCGCGCCGCATCCGCGGGCGTTGCGTTCTTCGGGGCGAAGTCCACGCCGAAGAATACGAGCAGGCGGTGGCGCTGATAATCCTCCAGTCGGATTTGCCAGTTTGGCGGCGCGAACAACACGTCCACGAGGAACAGGGCGGCGACGAGACCCGCGCCCCCGGCCAGTTGCCAGAGGAACCGGCGCGGCACGCCGGCCACGAACAGCATGACCAGCCCGGTGGGCAGGAGCACAATCGCCGACCCCAGGTCCGGCTCCTTCATGATGAGCAGGAACGGCAGGGCGAGCATTCCCATCGCCTTCCAAAACACCGACGGCAGTCGCAACTCGTCCACCGGGCGGCTCAGGTAATTCGCCAGGGCCAGGATGAATGAGATCTTCGCGAACTCCGACGGCTGCATCTGGAAGGGCCCGAAATCAATCCAGCGTTGCGCCCCCCAACCGTGCGACGTGCCAATCCCGGGGATCAGCACGGCGACCAGTAACAACATCGTCCCCCAGTAGGCGACCACCGACCAGCGCGCCAGCGTGTGATAGTCCACGAAGCAGACGCCCGCCGCCGCGCCCAGCCCCACGGCATACCAGATGATCTGCCGAAACCAACTTTGGTTGAACAGCGCGGCGGCGTTGACGGCCTCGTTCACCATGGTGGCGCTATAGACGAACAGCCCGCCCAACAACATCAAACCGGCCAGCGCCGCCAGTTGCAGGCGGTCCACGCGGGGGTGAGGATCGTTGAGTGTTGCGTCGAACATCTATTTGGCCTTCGCCACGATTTCGGTTTCGCCGGTCTCGCGTTTCTGGATGGCGGTGAAAATCTCGCGAGCGATCGGCGCGCAGGTGCCACCACCCGACCCGCCGTTCTCGACCATAACGACCACGGCATATCGCGGTTGATTGTAGGGCGCGAAGGCGATGAACCAGGTGTCATGTCTGGTCAGGCGGTTGTGGTCGTCGGTGACCTGTGCCGTGCCCGTCTTGCCGCAGACGCGCATGACCCCTGGCGTCTGGTAGTATTCACGGAATGGCTTGAAGGCGGTTCCCTCTTCGTCCTCGGTATCCGCAAGCATCGCGTCATGCAATGCCAGCAGGCTGATAGCGCGGACGCCCAGATGGTCGCGCACGCGAGCCGCAGGAAAGCGGATGGATTGCTGGCCGGGCGTTTGATCCTGCGGCTCCAGCCGGTCCACGAGCCGCGGCCAATAAACCGTCCCGCCGTTGGCGATGGCGGAGGTCAGCACCGCCATCTGCAGCGGCGTGACGGCAATCGGTCCCTGTCCCATGCAAATGTTGGCGGTGTCTCCGTCCCGCCAGCGATTGGAGGTAACGCGTTCGAGGTCCGGGAAATCTCCGGCGGTTTCCTGCCAGGTGGGCAGATTCACGCGCTCGCCCAGATGCAGCTTCTGGCCCAGCTTGATAATCCGCTCGATCCCGGCCACGCGAATGCCGTTGGTGATGAAATAGGCGTTGCTGGAACGGAGCAACGCGCGGCGGAAGTTGTAGTCGCCCGGCGGCGCGGTGTCGCGCTTCTTCTCGCGTCCGACAAAGATGCAGCCCTTCGCAGGATTCGCCGGGTCCGGTTGCACCCGATAGCTGGCGTTGGGGTTCAACCCGCTTTCCAGACAGGCCAAGGCCACGACGGTCTTGAAGATCGATCCCGGCGCGTAATTCTCCTGCGTGGCCCGGTTGATTTGGGGTCTCATGTCCTCGTCATTGAGCTTGTCCCACTCACCGGGTGGAAAGCCTTGGACGAAAAAGTCGGGGTTGGGCGCGGGTATGGAGGCCATTGCCAGGATATCACCGTTGCGCACGTCCATGATCACCGCGGCGCCGCGCGCCCGGGCGCCAGCCTGCAAGAGTGCGTGTTCCGCTGCGAGCTGGAGTCGAACATCCAGGGTGAGCACCACGTTCTGGCCGGGCTCGGCTTCAGTCCAGATGTTCTCGGACTGCTTGTAACCGAGATTGTTGACAAGTACGGATTTCGCGCCGGCGCGTCCGCGCAACTGGGCGTCGAAGCCCGCTTCGATCCCTACGACTCCCCGGTAATCTGGCAGGCGGTAGGAGAAGAATGCCTCTTCCCCTTCGTAGGAACGGTCATCTCGGGTGAGGTAGCCGAGGACGTGCGCCGCCGTGGCGTGGAGTGGATACACGCGGAGTGACTGGATGTCGAGATCAGCGCCGAGCGGGGCGAGCGATTGCTCCTCGAAGCGCGCCACCTGCGTGGCATTCAGGTTGCCGAGGACAGGGTAGGGGAGTGCCAGGCGCGTTTCGTAATGGCGCTGGAAGTTGGCTTCGTTGAACGTCTGCGGTTCCTCCAGGCGCAGGCTGATTTCCGTCACAAGGTTGCTGGCCACCAGGGCCCTGGCCTTGCGACGCAGCTCATTTCGCGCCGCGGTGCTCAACTTGAAACGACGCTTCTCTTCCGTCGTGAGTTTCCGGTTCAGTTGTTGTTCGGTGCGCGCTGCGAGCAGATTCAGATTGGTTCGCTGACGGCGGATGGCGTCCGCCCCGGCGGTATCGAACGTCCGGCGTAGTTCTTCCAGGTAGAGCCCGACGTTGAAACTCGGTCGGTTCTCCGCGAGCGCAATGCCGTTCCGGTCCAGGATCTTTCCGCGCACTGCCGGCACGCGCACGGTGCGGAACGACTGTGTTTCCAAACGCGCCTGATAATTGCGCGCCGAAACCACCTGCACCCACCAAAGGCCAACCAGCAGGACCAGCAGCCCGATCAACACCACGTGCGACAAGGCGCGCAGCGGCGGGTCGTTCCGTTTCAATTGGTCAACGATCAGCATGGCTCAGGTGCGGCCGCGGCGAATGTCGCGGTCGGGGCGAAAGCTGGTTTGGGTGACGCGCCGATAACTCAGCGTGCGGTCACACGCGCCGAAAAAGAGAAAGGCCAGCGGCGTCAGCGCCCCGCTGGCGAGACTGAGCATGGCGAGTTGCC
>CAYJNU010000309.1:5536-9976 GCA_964371005.1 uncultured Verrucomicrobiota bacterium
AGACCGAGCCCCAACCCAACAGCGGTCCGCTCCCGGCGGTTAGGAGCAGCAGCACCGTGAGCGCCGGAGCCAGCGCGCCGGCGGCCATGCCGAGCACGAATTGCGCAAAGGGCTGGTCGCGCAAGATCAGGTCGCGGCGCAAGTGCAGCACGAAGCCGATGAGAAAGAGCGGCAAGGTGGTCACGCCCAGAGGATTTGCGGATAGCGAATCAAAGCACAGTCCCCCCAACAACGCCAACAACGTCAGCGTCACGAGATTGGTTTGCAGCGCCGCGTAAACAGCCAGCGCCGGCAGCAGGTCCACCTGCACCCCCAGCCAACCGCGCAAACCGTCGCAGACGGCCTGAGCGAACACGGCAACAAAGGCCGTCAGCAGAATCAGAATGGTGTGGAAGGCGGTCATGGCAAGTGACAGAAGTCGAACATCAAACATTCAACCTTCACCGTCGAACACCCCTCGCAGTCGCGACAGTGCCCGCTTTTGCGGGTTGAACGCTTCATGTTGGATGTTGAGTATCTCTTCATTCTCAAGGCATCAGCACCCAAACCTCTTCCAACGCGTTCAGCTTCGCGGCGAGTTTCACGCGGGCTTCCACATAAAGCCCATATTCCACGGGGCGCACGTCCATGACTTTGCCCACGGGTATGCCTTTCGGAAAAATGCCGCCCAAACCGCTGGTGAAGACGGTTTGTCCGGGCTTGAGCGTCGCGCTGGGCGGGAGATAGCTCAGCACCACCCAGTCGCTTTCCAAGGGCCCGGCGGGGCCGATCACACCGGTTTCGCGAGCGGGATTCTCCACCAACGCGGAAAACTTGCAGTTGGGATCACTGATTAGTACGACTTGCGCACGATCAACGCCAACGGTAGAAACCCGTCCCACCAAGCCCTCCACGGTGAGGACCGGCAGATTGGTGCGGACGCCATCGCGACTGCCGGCGTCAATCTGGATCGTATGCCACCAACTGGCCGGTTCGCGTAGAATGACGCGGGCCAGCTTCAGCCGGCCTTGCCACGGCGGTTGTTCACGCCAGCCGAGGAGTTGGCGGAGACGGGCGTTTTCGCGCGCGGTTTCCGCCGCTTGCACGGCGCCGAGCTGAAGTTGCTGATTCTCGCGGCGGAGTTGCCCGTTCTGGCGAAGCAACTCGCGGCGAGGCATGAGCGAATCGGCGGCGTGGTTGGTGAGGTTTTGAGTGGTGGTGGCCAGTCCGAACAAGGGAAGAAACAGGCTGCTGAGGGCGAGTTTGAAGCGCGCCGCCACCCCGCTGGGAAGATTCAACATCACCAGCGTGGTCAGCACGATCAAACTCAGCGCGACGTAATGCGGTCGCCGTAGCATCAGTTCCCTGCAACTCAGTTGCGGGCGAACGCGGCGGAAAACTTACCGGGAGTTGGTGGAGACGCGCTTGAGAAATTGCAGTTCTTGCAGCACCCGGCCCGTGCCTTCGGCAACGGCGCTGAGTGGATCGTCGGCAACATGCACCGGCAGGCCCGTTTCCTCGGCCACCAACCGGTCAATGCCACGTATGAGCGAGCCGCCTCCAGCCATCACGATCCCGCGATCCACGAGGTCTGCCGCCAACTCCGGCGGGCACCGTTCCAACGTGATGCGAATGGATTCGAGAATGCTGGAAAGGGGTTCATGCAGAGCTTCACGAATTTCTTCCGAGCGAATGGTCAACGTTTTGGGCAAACCGGTGCTCAAATCGCGTCCCTTGACTTCCATGGTCAGTTCCTGCTCCAGCGGAAAGGCCGATCCAATCCGGATCTTGATTTCCTCCGCTGTGCGTTCGCCAATCATCAGATTATAGGCCCGTTTCATGTGCGCAATGATCGTGTCGTCCAATTCGTCTCCGCCCACCCGCAGGCTGCGGCTGAAGACAATCCCGGCCAGGGAGATGATGGCAATTTCACAAGTGCCCCCGCCGATGTCCACGATCATGTTGCCCGCCGGCTCATGCACCGGCAATCCGACCCCGATGGCCGACGCCATCGGTTGCTCGATCAGATAGACTTCCCGCGCGCCGGCATGAGTGGCGGAATCTTTCACCGCCCGTTTCTCCACTTCCGTGATTCCGGAGGGCACGGCGACCACAACCCGTGGCGCAATGAGCTTCCGGTGATGGACCTTTTGAATGAAATGGCGCAGCATCGCCTCGGTGATCTCGAAATCCGCGATCACGCCGTCCTTCATGGGACGGATGGCGACAATGTTGCCCGGGGTGCGGCCAAGCATTCGCTTGGCTTCCTCGCCGACCGCCAGGACATTGGTGGTGCCCGCTTCAATCGCGACCACAGAGGGCTCGCGCAGAACGATGCCTCGATCACGGACGTAAACGAGGGAATTGGCAGTCCCGAGGTCTATTCCAATGTCGTTGGAGAACAGACTTTTAAGTTGCGCAAACATGAATGGTTGCCTAACGGCGGCAACAGTAAGTTCGCCCGGTGCCTGCCGTCAAGATTATTAGCGGCTGAACCTGACCCGATGTGATCCGATGTAGCCGTCGGCTTGATTATTTGTGTAATGGGCTTACTGTGGCATAACCTTTAGCGAAAGGAGCACCCATGCCAGTCAAGCAATTGAAGCAGTTCCTTGACGCGAACGGCGTCAAATATATCAGTATCATCCACTCCACGGCTTACACGGCGCAGGAGGTGGCAGCATCCGCTCACATCCCGGGCAAAGCCCTCGCCAAGACCGTGATCGTGGATCTGGATGGCGAGCTGGCGATGGCGGTGCTGCCGGCCAACCGTCGCGTCGTGCTTCAAGACCTTCGCGACCTCACGGGCTCAGATCGCGTCAAGTTCGCCTCCGAGGAAGGCTTCAAAGCCCGCTTCCCGGACTGCGAAGTCGGCGCGATGCCTCCCTTCGGCAGTCTTTATGGAATGGAAGTCTTCGCGGCGGAGTCGCTGCACGAAAGCCGCGAGATTGCCTTCAATGCTGGATCACACGTCGAGGTGATCAAGCTCGCCTATGAAGATTTCGAGCGACTGGCGAAGCCGAAGGTGATGAGTTTCACGACGTAGGGGAGGCTGGATAGGCCTGGTGGCCCACCCGTCTATCTCAGCCGGAACCGCCAACGCGCCGCAACGTCCAGCCGCCGACGGTTTGAGGCGATAAACTGGTAGGCGAGTTCTGCCGCCCGTGCCAGTGTGGACGATCGGCGGCAAAGCCACCTCACGGCTGTCCGCATCCTACCGCCGCCTGGTGCTTGGAGGACCGCCATCACCCCGCGGTAAACGCGCCCGTTGGCATCAATGAGGTGGACACTTCGTTCCAAGGTTTCCCGGGCGAGGTTTGGGAACCGGACGGGTACTGATGCATCTTGAAACGGCACGCACTCAACCTTCTCCCCGCCCCACCGTTGCACGTCAGCGACCCAACGAGCGCACAGCGCACATTGCCCGTCGAACACCAACACCGGTTTCGAAGGCGGCGACATGGGGCGGCTGGGCGCATTGCTTGCCATGATTCTGGTCCTGAACAACAGGTAGTTCAGGAACGCACCAATGCAACCAGTTCGTCCGAGATTCCTGCAAATCACAGCATACGGTGAACGCTTGACGCGCGACGCGGTCAATCTCATTGATTGGATATGCAACTGGACAAGCTGACCATTAAATCACAGGAAGCGCTGCAAGCCGCGCAGCGCCTGGCCCACGACTATTCTCACCAGGAAATGGATTGCGAGCATTTGCTGCTGGCCATGTTGGACCAGGGGGAAAGCCTGATCCCGGAGTTGCTGGAGAAGATTGACGTCCCGCCGGCCAAACTGAAGCCGGACCTCGAAGGCGAGTTGGCGCGACGCCACAAGGTTCAGGGTGCGGGCGAAGTGTTCGCTGGTCAGCATCTGCGCCGGGCGCTGGAAGCCGCGCAGACCGAGGCCGGTCGGCTCAAGGACGATTACGTCAGCACCGAGCACCTGTTTTTGGGATTGCTCGGCGAGGCGGGGCCAACGCTGAAACAGATCTTCAAAACGCAGGGGTTGAAGCGCGATACCGTGCTCAAGGCGCTGGCTGACTTGCGTGGCAATCAGCGCGTGACCGATCCGAACCCCGAGGAGAAGTTCCAGGCGCTGGAGAAATATGGCCGCGATCTCACGGCGTTGGCGCGGCAGGGGAAGATTGATCCCGTCATCGGGCGCGACGAGGAAATCCGCCGGGTCATGCAGGTGCTCACCCGGCGCACGAAAAACAACCCCGTGCTCATCGGCGAGCCCGGCGTGGGCAAGACGGCGATTGCCGAAGGTCTGGCGCGGCGCATCGTCAGCGGCGATATGCCCGAATCGCCGAAGAACAAGCGGCTCGTGGCGATGGACATCAGCGCCATGATTGCCGGGGCGAAGTACCGTGGCGAATTTGAGGACCGGCTCAAGGCGTTCCTCAAGGAAGTTACCTCCAGCGAGGGACGCGTTATTCTGTTCATTGACGAGCTCCACACC
>CAYJNU010000310.1:0-9969 GCA_964371005.1 uncultured Verrucomicrobiota bacterium
CGGTTATCCCATCGGCACGAACGGCGGCCCGGGTCAGGGCACGCACGCAAACACCGGCGACGGCACCGCCGGCGGCGGCGGGTACGGCGGCATGGGCGGTTATGGTTTTGAGGGCGCGTTGGCGGCGGGAGGTGCGAGCTATGGCGACATCCTGCAACCGACCGATCTCGGCAGCGCCGGCGGCTACGGCGACTCCGGCCCGGAAGTCGTTCCCGGCGGCGGCGCCATCCGCCTGACCGTGGGCGGTATGCTCACGGTGGACGGGCAATTGTCCGTGAACGGCGACAGCGCGTTCAAGAACGACCAGGGCGGCGGCGCGGGCGGCAGCCTCTGGTTGACCGTCGGCGGGTTGGCCGGCACCGGCAGCATCTCGGCCAACGGCGGTGTGGGGGAAGCCGCGGCGCACGGCGGGGGCGGCGCGGGCGGGCGCATCGCCGTTTACTTCGCCTCGAACAGTTTCGCCGGCACGCTCACTGCCTACGGCGGACCTGGGACACAACGCGGTGGCGCGGGCACCATTTACACCAAGGCCGGTACTGAAAGCGTCGGCCATCTCGCACTGCATAACGGCGATGGATTCGGCGCGCTGACCCCGCTGACGTCGCCGGAGAACTTCCACGCTCTGATCGAGCGCGGCGCCATTGCCCAACCCATCGCGCCGTTGACCCTCGCCACGCTGACCCTCGCCACCAACGGCCAGGTTTATGGAGCGGAAGCCGCTTCACCACTCGCGATCCACGTGCTGGGCAACGCGCTCGTGACCACCAACGCATCGCTGGGCGCCAACAGCACCGTGACCGTGGACGGCGATCTGGCGGTGGACTCGGGCGGCGTGATTCACGCCGATGCCAAGGGTTACGCGTCCATTGCATCGCCGGGCCCCGGGGCCGGCGCCGGCATGGGCAATAGCAGCAACGGCGGCGCACACGGCGGCCCAGGTGGAATCAGTTACTTGGGCGGCGCCAACAGCACCCCTTACGACTCGATGCTCGAACCCGCGGACCTCGGTAGCCGGGGCGGTGACGATAGCTATGGCCGGGGCGGCAACGGCGGCGGGCGTCTGCGCCTGCGAGTCGGCGGCACATTCACCGTGAACGGACGCGTCTCTGCCAAAGGCGAAAAAGCGCCCGTCAACAACGCCGGTGGCGGCGCCGGTGGCAGCATCTGGATCAACGCTCAGGTGCTGACCGGGAACGGACTGCTCGCCGCCGACGGTGGCAACGGCGAAGCGGGCGATGGCGGCGGTGGCGGTGGCGGACGCATCGCGGTCTATTACGACACCAGTACGTTCGGCGGCACGGTCACCGCTTACGGCGGCGGCGGCTATCAACGGGGCGGCGCAGGCACGA
The DNA here is from genome assembly GCA_964371005.1 of uncultured Verrucomicrobiota bacterium. Lineage (GTDB taxonomy): Bacteria > Verrucomicrobiota > Verrucomicrobiia > Limisphaerales > MWDV01 > MWDV01. The sequence goes on from CAYJNU010000310.1 coordinate 1,350, forward strand.
TCTACCTCAAGAGTTCCACGCTTCCGGCCGGCGATCTCATCGTCAATCAGGGCGGCAACGCCGGTGTTCCTACGCCCCTCGACACCCCCACCAACTTCAACCTCATCATTGGGAATCAAGGACTGGTGCATTCCACGGCACCGCTCACCCTGAGCAGTTTGCGGCTACAGTCGGGCGGGACGCTCACGCACCCGGTCGCCGAAGGCAGCGTGAACCTTACCCTCAGCGGCGACCTGACGATTGAAACCAACGCCCTCCTGACGGCGAATGGGCGCGGCTATCCGGTCGGTGAATACCACGGACCGGGCGCCGGCTTGAACGGTGGTTCTTCCGGCGGTGGCGGTGCTTACGGCGGCAATGGTGGCGTCGGTTACGCTGGAGACGCAGGCGGGGTCGGCGGATATGGCTCCATAATGGAACCGGTGGATTACGGTAGCACGGGCGGTGGCAACCTGGGCAGTGGTCCGGGTGGCGCGGGCGGTGGCGCCATCAAGCTCGTTATCGGCGGCACATTGACGGTGGACGGAACGCTCTCTGCCAACGGGAACCTGGCCCCCAACAACAACGCCGGCGGTGGCGCGGGCGGCAGCATCTGGGTCAGTGCGAATGCCTTGGCCGGCGCGGGCACGATTTCCGCCAACGGCGGCGACGGCGAAGCGGGCGATGGCGGCGGCGGCAGCGGCGGACGCATCGCGCTCTACTGCTTGCACGACGACTTTGCCGGCGCGGTCCGTGCCTATGGCGGCGGCGGGCGTCAGTACGGCGGCGCGGGCACGATCTACCGCAAGGCCAGCGCCGAGACTTACGGCACCGCGCTCTTCGACAACCAGGGCCGCGCCGGGGCAATGTCACCCTTGCGCACGCCGCAACTCTTCAACCTCACGGTTGCCGGCAACACGGTCCTCTATCCCGAACTCGGCGAGCCACTCACGGTCAATCGTCTCGAGGTCTCCACCGCTGGCCGGCTGACCCATCTGAATGGGCAGAAGCTCCGTCTGAACGTGCTGCAAGATGCGTGGGTTCAAACCAACGGGTTGATTCAAGTCAACGGACTCGGTTACCCGGTCGCCGGCGACAACGGCCCCGGCCATGGCAAATATGATTCGGACACCGGGTCCGGCGCCGGCCACGGCGGCGGCGGCGGGCACAACTATGCCGGAGTCGCGGGCGGCGTCTCTTACGACGCGGCGGGCGCTCCGGTGGAATGGGGCAGCGCTGGTGGCCCCGGCGACAACAGCGGCATCTGGTGTCCCGGCGGCGGCGTACTCCAGCTCAATGTCTTTGGCGCGCTGGCTGTGGACGGCACCATCGCGGCCAATGGCTCTTCGGCCTTCAGCAACGACCAGGGTGCCGGCGCGGGCGGCAGTGTTTGGCTCAACGTCGGTTCGTTGGCCGGCACCGGCCTCATCACGGCCAATGGAGGCAACGGCGACGGAGGCGACAGCGGCGGCGGCGGCGGTGGACGCATTGCCATTTACCACAACGGCCTCGCTGCATTTGACACGAACCACCTGCAAGTGGCCGGCGGCTTCGGACGGCAGACCGGCGGCCTCGGCACGATTTACCTGGGCGACTCCGTGGCCAATGTCGTGCCCGTCCTGCTGGCGGTGACTCCCGCCGGCGCCGTCCCGCACGGGGTGAGCGCGGTCGAGGCCATCTTCGACACCGCAATCAACGCGAGCAGCTTCACCCCGGCCGACGTGGTGGTGACCACGCCGTCCGGCGTATTGCCCGCCGCGCAGATCGCCGTCACGGAACTGACGCCGCAAGTCTTCCGCATCAGCTTCCCGATGCAGATGGCCGACGGCGATTACTCGATTCAAATTGGGCCGGACCTCGCGAACACGTTCGGGACGACGATGGCCACGGCTCAAGCGGGCGCATTCACCATCTTCATCCCGCGCACGCTCACCTACATGGCGGGAACCAACACCCTCTCGGTGGCGTGGCCCACGATCGCGGGGCTGAAGTACATGTTGCAGGCCTCCCCCGATCTCACGGCTTGGACGGACGTGGGCGGCTGGGTGACTGGCAATGGCACGCCGCTGCAAACCACCTTCGCCACCACAAACGCGCCGCACTACTTCTTCCGGCTGAAGGTTGGCAACTGACCCGGCTCCGTTTCGCACCCCGGCGGCTCAACCGGCCGCCGGGGCTTCTTTCAACTCGCCACAACGCCCCGGTTGCCAAACGGGCCGCCTGGGCTTTATTCTCCCGCACATGGGCACGCTCAGTCACGGCGACAACTTGAATTTGATTGTCATGCGCACAAGGAAAACCTGGCTCCACCTCTGGCCGACCACGCTCATCCTGGCCAGCCTCGTGCTGATGGCCGCACAGGTTGCGGCCGCAACTTGTGTCGGGCGCTGGTCGTTCGATGAAGGCTGGGGCACAAATGCGCTCGACCACAGCGGGCTCGGCAATCACGGCGCGCTCGTCAATGGCCCGCAGTGGACAACCAATGCGTGGCGCGGACGGGCGCTGGAATTCGATGGCGTGGATGACTTTGTGCAGGTCCTCTCGCCCAGCCAACTGCCGGTGGGCAATGCCGCGCGCAGTGTGGCGCTGTGGGCTAAATGGTCGGGCAGGGAGTTCTCTGTGTCGGGCGGGACCCGCTATCAGGCAGTGCTGGGCTACGGCACGCCGTTCGTGTCCAGCGCCTTCTTCACGCTCGAACGCGGTGGGGGCACGGAAGGCGCCTACAAACGGCTGTTCTACATGGACTGGGGGCACGGTCTGGTCGGGACAAATGCCGAGGCGTTTCCCTCGAACACGTGGGTTCATGTGGCCGCGACCTTCGACGGCTCGCAATTCGCGCTCTATCTCAACGGCGAGTTGGAGGCCATGGGTGGTTTCCAACTGGCCACGGTCCTCAATTCAATGGGCTTGCTGATCGGCAGTTGTCCGCCCAATGACGGCTGGCACAGCCATTTCAGCGGCATGCTGGACGAAGTGGTGCTTTACGACTACGCCCTGACCCAGACAGAAGTTCAGGCCCTGATGCAGCCAGCCACCGCACCGTTCGTGACCAGCCCCGGTGCGGTCGAGGCCGGACGCGGTTTTCCCTTTCACTACGGCATCACCACCCGACCGCCCGCGACCTCGTTCGGCGCCGAGGGATTGCCACCGGGGTTGGAGGTGGATCCGATGACGGGGATGGTCTCAGGAACGCCAACCACCGACGGAACCAGCCTCGTGACCTTGACGGTCGCCAATGCGGTAGGCACCAACACCGCGCCGTTGAAGATCACGGTGCGTCAGGCCATGCCGGACTACGGCCTCACCGGCTGTGTGGGCTACTGGCGGTTCGATGAAAGCGGAGGCAACGTCGCGCCCGATGCCAGCGGCTTGGGCAATCATGGCGCGCTCGTCAACGGCCCCGTTTGGACGGCGGATGCCTGGCGGGGCGGGGCGTTGCGGTTCGATGGCGTGAACGATTTCGTGCAGATTAATGTTCCGACCCAGTTACCGCTCAGCAACGCGCCGCGCAGCGTGACGTTGTGGGCTAAGTGGTCGGGCACAGAATTTGGCGGCCCGCGCTACCAATCCGTGCTCGGCTACGGCACGCCTTATCAGACCGGTGCGTTCTTCTCGGTGGAACGGGGCGGGGACTACAATTACAAGCGACTGTTTTGGATGGATTGGGCGCACGGCCTGACCGGCACAACCGCCGACGCGTTGCCGGCGAACACTTGGGTTCACGTCGCGGCCACGCACGATGGCGAGACCTTGAGGCTCTTCCTGAACGGCGTTGTGGATGCCTCGGGGGATTTCGCCTTGAAAACGCAGTTGAGCCCGCTCGGATTGCTCATCGGCACCTGTCCGCCCAATGACGGCTGGCATGCGAACTTCAGTGGCGTGTTGGATGAAGTGGCCGTGTTTGATCGCGCACTTTCGCCGGAGGAAATCCGCGTTCTGATGAACCGGTTGCCGGCGAATCCCGTTCTGTCCTATGGACGGGCCGGTACGGAGTTCCGCTTGCAATGGCTGGGGCAGGAAGGCCTCACCTACCAACCGCAGGCCTCGACCAACCTGGTCCATTGGGCCGACTACGGCGACCCACAGCCCGGCACGAACGGTCTGGCCGTGCTGGCTGTCCCGGTCGCCCAAAAGCCGGCCACGTTTTTCCGAGTGCGCGTGAGTCAGGACTGAGCTGTAACGATGCAGACGGACCGCGATCGGTCCCCGGTCGCAGCAGGTCCGCGCACCCGAGAGACGCCCGCTTCCATCGGCGGCGGACTCCAGCAAGGCGCACCATTGAACAGTGACCGCAGGCACCGCCACCAGTTCCGGAGCGAAAGCCCGATTCCCCGTGCTGCGACCGGGGACCGGTCGCGGTCCGTCTGCACAGGTATGTCTGAGCCGGGCGTCCAGGTTGCGCGCTGCCCATCGGCACGAGAGCCAACGATCCGCGAAGCTGGAAGTCACAGCTTCAGATTGTGGAGAAGGGAGTCGCGGCCTCTGAATGCGTGGGACGCGACGGCTTGGGAAGGGACTTGCGCCGAGGCCGGTTTCGGCATAGCACAAGGGCATGAAAGCGCGGACTCTCGTCTGTCTCGCCGCCGGTGTCGTCGTGGCATTCTTCACCAGCCGTCTCGAAGCTTCCATCACCCTCGATCTCGCCTCCCCCGCATACGAAGTCTGCGGGCGAGTTTCCATAAACGGCTATGTCGCTGCCTCTCCGGGTGCCATTCAACGCCTGGTCTGGGTTTGGGGCGATGGCGCGACCAACGAAAGCTGGTTTCCCGCCACGCACACCTTTCCGACCAACGGCGACTACACTGTGGAGGTGACGGCGTTTGCGAACACTGGCGAAACAAAGACGGTAACCGCCGCCGTGGTCATCACCGATGCCTGCAATCAGTCCACCAACATTGTCCTCAGCCTGGCCGCCCCGGCGTATGAAGCTTGTGGGCAGGTTTCGATCAACGGCTATGTCGCGGCGTCTCAGGGCGCAGTTCAGCGCCTGGTCTGGGCCTGGGGTGACGGCGCGACCAACGAAAGCTGGTTCCCCGCCACCCACGTTTATCCTTCGAACGGCGTGTTCGCCGTGACGGTGACGGCTCATTCCAGTCTGGCTGAAACCCGCACCGCCACCCAGCAGGTGAGCGTGGCAACGATCTCTTTGTCGTGCGACAACACCTTGCGTGTTTATCCGCCCCGTGTGGTGTTGAAGGACGGCAAGACCAACGAAATCCTCCGCGTGGACCTCCGGGGCAAGGACGGTTTGCCAATCCCCGTCACGCCGGCGCAAAGCGAGTTCGTCAGCACCAAACCGGAATTGGTTGAGGTGGATGTGCAAGGTCGTGTGACCGGCAATGGACTGGGGGAAGCTCAGATCGAAGTGCGCGTCCAAGGCCAACCGCGCACGGTCATCGTGCCGGTCACCGTCGGCGAAATCCTGCTCGAGCCGACGATCTTCCTGCTGAACACCAACCAGCCGACGCCGGGACAGTTGTTCCTGCGCGCCTTCAATGCGGACGGCTCGACCGTGAACCTCTCCGGCAAGCAGGTTCAGTTCAGCGGTGGCAACGCGGTGGCCAGCGTTGACGCGCAGGGTGTCGTCACGCCGTTATGCCCGCCCGCCCAGTTCTGGGATTCGCCTTACCTCAACGCGCCGCTGGACGGAATGCCGGCGCGCAACGCCTGTCTTGTTCGGGTGACCGCGACCAATCTGAACCTGACGATGCAGGACTACGCGGGTGAGAACGTCACCTTCCGTGTCGCCACCCAGGTCGGGCCGTATGCGTATGGTGCGTTGATGAACGATCTCCAAGTTGTGGAAGTGTTCGACGCGGTCTATCGCCTGCAACAACGTCTCTGCGGCACCACGCCGCACCAAGGTGGCCGCCAGTTCTTCGCACTTGATCCAGGGGTGGACGCGGACGGCACAGTCCCCTGCGGCTTGTCCGGGAATCCCGTCCGCCTGGGCCTGGGCGTGGACAACCTGCGCAGTTGTTTCGGCGGCGAGAACTGGCTGCACTGGGGCGTGATCGGTCATGAACTCGCGCATGACTTTTTGAGCCACGCCTCATTCGCCGACTTTTGCTCCGGCCTGGGGAATTCCGGCGCCTACTCGGAAGGGTTGGCCACCGCGCTTTCAGCCTACAGCTTCGATGAGATTGCCTCCGCGCCCGAACGCTTCGGCATCGCGCCGGCCGCACTCGCCAACTTCCACGGAATCTTCCTGATGCCCGACAGCATCCGCAGCGGCCATTACGCCGCGCTGACAAACTACGAAGCGAATCCCGATTACGCGGGCAGCTTCAACGCCGACCTGCTGGACGCCATCATGCTCAAGCTGGGAGACGACCATGGACCCGCGTTTCTGTTTCGCTTCCTTTCCGTCTTCTACCCGCCGGACGAGGTGTTCATGAATTACCAGAACGACACCCAGCGCCTGACGTTCTGGGTCGCGGCGTGCAGTGCCGCCGCCCGGACGGACTTGCGCACGCGCTTCCGCGACGGCTGGGGATTTCCGGTGGACGACGACTATTACGAGAGCATTCTGCCGCAGGTCCAGCAACGCGCGGCGCAGCGAGACCCGATGATTACGGCGTCGCGCATCAACCCGGGCGTATTTCATCTGAGCGCCCACGCCATCCGCGACACCGCCTATTTCATTCAAAGCTCGCTTGACCTCAACACCTGGACCACCGTCCAGACGAACATCCCAGTGACATTCACGTTGGAAGCCGACCTGCCCATTTCACCTGGAGCTGGACAACAATTCTACCGCGTAATGCAGTGGAGATGAGCCGTCCCTTCCGCCTTGAGATGGCGGGGTGGATGCCGGAGCAATCAAGACGGTCGTAACTCTCCAGTCGCGCGTGTGCGCGCACCTCCCATTGCCAAACCCGCCGTCGGGGCGTTGCTTGCGCAGGGTCGCGCTCTGCCTCCGCGAGTGCCGGCCCACGAGCATCGGGCTCGGCATTCTTCACCACCACCTCCAGGACGAGAGTCCTGGTCTCGCCTTTTTCGATCCGACTTCCCACTCCACACACGGCAGCCGAGTTGCCAGCGCGCTGCGCTGATGGCAAAGACCGACTTGAAGAAGAAACAGGAATAAGCCTTGCATCCGGCAACCCCACCTGCGCACCGTCCCCATCGCCTCAGGAAACCGGGGGCCGTAACGCGGCGGGACAACCTGCTTTGGAAGTGCCGCTGCCCAACCGTGGGAAACGACGATGGACATGAACAAAGCAGCCTCGCCTGCTGGCGATGACTCCGGCTCTTCGGCCCTTCCCCGACTGCGTATCCGGCAAAATCCTTTTGGTCGGTCCCAAACCGTCAACATCGAAGAACACCGCGCCCATGAACCTCAAGCAACTGTTCCTCCTCGCGTTCGCATTGACGCTGCCCCTGGCAGGCGCGTGCGCCACCCTCATCACCACCAACACCGCGCTCGCTCCGGGCGACACGACCTACGAGGGCGCTGACCTCATCGTGAGCAATTGCACGCTCACGGTCAACGGGCCGCATGGTTTCTCGTCGCTCCTGTTGACCAGCAACGCCACCTTGACCTGCGATGCGATTTCAACCGGCTTGGTAGTGACAGTGACGGGCGATTTTACGGTGAGCACGAACTGCGCGGTCACGGTCAAAGGCTTTCAAGGCACCGGTGGCACGGGCCTGGGGCCGGGCGGGGCCGGTGGAACGCGCAGTGATGGGGGCGGCGGTGGCGCGGGCGGCGGTTATGGCGGGCAGGGCGGGCGCTCCGAGCCGGGTTATGCGGGTGGCAGCGCGTATGGGTCGGTGACCGCGCCGGTGGATTGGGGTTCGGCTGGCGGTGCGGGTTACGGCGGCAACGGGGGGGCGGGCGGCGGCGCCGTCCGCCTGATTGTCGGCCAGACGTTGCAGGTTGATGGGTTGATTGGGGCCGATGGCATCAACGGAGCGGTCGCCGGTTGGGGCGCGGCCGGCGGCGGCGCGGGTGGCAGCATTTGGATCACGGCTCAGACGCTGACCGGGACGGGCCGTCTTTCGGCCAGTGCCGGCAACGGGGCGATCGTGTCGGAGGAAGACAGCGGTGGAGGGGGCGGCGGACGCGTGGCGCTGTATTTCGAGACGAACACGTTTACGGGCGCACTCGCGGCCCAAGGCGGGAGTGGCTACGTGGCCGGCGGGGCGGGAACGATCTTCAGCAAATCAACGGTGCAAAGCTACGGCGATCTGCTTCTGGACAACGGTGGCAATGCCGGCGCCCGCACGCCGCTGGCCGCGGGGAGTTGGGCGCTGGACAGTTTGTCCTGCAAAGGCCGGGCGCGAATCGAAGTGCCCACCAACGTCGTGCTCACGCTGACGGCACCGGTGCTGACGCTGCTGACCAATGGCGAAGTGATCATCGGCGGCCAGGTCCTGTGTGGCAGCCAGGCAGGCGGGAAGTTTACGCGGTTAGAAGCGGTGAACGGCGGCGTCCTGACGCTGCAAGCTGGGGCCCAGCTTTCGTGCGAGGAAGCGCGCATCACCTCGGGCGGCGCGTTGGTCTTGAGCACGAACGTCACGCTGGCGTGTGACCGGATGGAAGTGCTGGCCAGCGGGACGTTGTTGACGGATGGGCCGGCGAGCTTCGGAACAATGCATGTCGGGACGAATGGACTGGTGAGCTACACGCTGGGGC
>CAYJNU010000311.1:0-9908 GCA_964371005.1 uncultured Verrucomicrobiota bacterium
AAACGCCCCATTTTCCACATCTCGCTCTATCGAAACTTGAAACACCCTCTATCAGCGACGTCATCTTGAGCACAACTGCCCGGCGCGTTCTGCCGCTCAACCCAACCAATGCGTCGGATGGCGAGCTGGTCAGCAAGATCAGTAGCGCTTTGGACAAGGTCTTGCGCGACCTGAACGCCCCCGACCACCCGGCCCATCAAGAGCGGCGCATCAACGAAGTGAGCGCTCATTTCGAGCGGGCCCTGCAAGCGACGCTGAACGCCCTGCCCGGTTTCGAGTGCGGTTTCCCGAAGACTGCCGCTGGCAAACAACAGCGATCCGGTTATCCCGATCTGCGGCTCATCGAACAGGCAACCGGGCGCGTGGTTTACCTTGATCCGAAGCTGTTTGAGCGCGGCAGCCGGACCAGTAGCCTGCGGACGTTCTATTACGAGCCCAAGCGCGGAACAAGCAAGGTCCTGGACGATGCACATCATTTGATCGTCGGGTTCGAACACGCCGGCAAAGAGGAAGGTCATTGGCAGTTTCTTGGCTGGGAACTCGTGGACCTCTCCCATTTCCGGGTGCGGCTGAAGGCGGAGTTCCAGGGCAGCAACCGTGACCTCTACCGACCCGAAGCCATCGTGGGCAGCAGCCGGAAGTGACTTTGCACGGAAGCTTGTTTTTTCACAGTCGAGCCCCTAGGTTTGCACCATGAAGAACAATGTTGTTCCCGTGCAGATTCGCGGCGTCTGGCCCAACCAGAGCGGCTGCGCCCTGTTCGTGGGCAACGACGAAAAGGTCTTCATCATCAACGTGGACCCGTGGATGGGCAAAACCATCAGCGACTTCATCAACAAGCGCCCGTCCGAACGCCCGCTCACACACCACATGATCCTCAGCCTGTTCAAGGGTTTCGGGATCAACCTCGAACGCGTGGTCATCACGGAGCTGAAGAACCAGACGTTCTTCGCCCGGCTGATCCTCCAGCAGGCGAACGAGCTGGGCCGCAAGCTGGTGGAAGTGGACGCGCGCCCGAGCGATTGCCTGGCGCTGGCCGTCGCCCAGAAATGCCCGATCTACGTCGCCCAGCCGCTCTTCGATTCGATGGAGGACATGAGCGAGCATCTCCAGCGGATCAACGAGCAGAGCGGCGAGGGGGAATGACCCGTCGGACTTCAACGCCATGAATGCGAAGTTCCGAGTAGTCCCGAATCTGGAGAGAATACGGCAGCGGTTACTGTTGCTGAGCTTGGTAGCGCTGGGTCTGGCTGTTTTCGGTTATTTGGCATTTGCGTTTCGGTGGGCCAAGCCTTACAGGGTTCTCGAGGTTGGCGCACTTCTGTCAGCTCCGTTGTACTTGTGCATCGGTCTAGTGGAACTAGTGCGTTACCAGCGCCGCTGGCAGGTGGTTCTCGCAGTCATCATCTCGGCAATTGGATGCGTTTTCATTTATTCTACGCTTTCAGGATATGTTCGTGGACTCTACGGTGCCTAGTAAACGCGATAGAGTGCCACATTGCCACCCGATTGAGCAGTTCACCGCCCATGGAGACAAGAGGAGCCAGACTGCCACTGCAGGCCACGGCCCTCCCCAGCGGTTCTGCCTGAAAACAAACGATGCCCCCCGCCCCAACCAAAACCACGCGCCCCCTCGTCCTCGTCTGCGGCGAAGACGAGTTCGCCGTGAAGCAGCGCGCGAAGGAGTTGTTCCAGCAATGGAGCGCCGAGTGCGGCGGGTTTGGCGACGACACGATTGACGGCAGCGTCGGCAACGGCGGCGAGGCCCTGGCGGCCTTGCGCAAGTTCCGCGAGGCCATGCAGACCCTGCCCTTCTTCGGCAGCGCCAAGGTCGTCTGGCTGCGCGACTGCAATTTCCTCGCCGACGACCGCGTCTCCAAGTCCCAGCTTGTCACCGAAACGCTGGCCCAGATCGCGGACGAATTGAAGGCGTTCGACTGGCATGGCAGCGTGCGGGTGCTCATCAGCGCCGGCAAGGTGGACAAGCGGCGGGGTTTCTACAAAACCGTCGAAAAGCTCGGCACGGTCGAAAGCCTGGCCGGGTGGTCGGTCGAAGATCGCGACTGGGCGGAACAGGCCGAGCTGTGGGCGCGCAAGACCATTCGCGCCCGGCAGAAGGAAATGGACGAGGACGCGCTCGCGGCACTGGTCAGTTCAGTCGGTCCCCACGTGCGATTGCTGGCGAGCGAAGTCGAGAAAGTCTGCCTCTACGTCGGCGACCGCCCCCGAATCACGGCGGAGGACGTGGCGACCATTTGCACCCGGAACAAGACCGCCCGCGCCTTTGCCGTGGCGGATGCGCTCGGCGACCGCGATTTACCCAAGTTGCTCAAGCGGCTGGACGAGGAGCTGTGGGACATGCAGTTCGACCGCGACAAGTCCGAGATCGGCCTGCTCTACGGATTGATCACAAAAGTGCGCGCGATGCTGTTCGCACGGGAGATGGTCCGTGAAGGTTGGGTGAAGGCGGACGCCGATTACGGCCGGTTCAAAGCGCAACTGGATCGCGTTCCGGCGGATCAGTTGCCGTCGGAGAAACGCTTTAATCCACTTGCGATGCACCCGTACGTGCTGCACCGTGCCCTGCAACAATCCAGAAATTACTCAAGTGCCGAACTGATCCGGGCGATGAACATCTTGCTGGAATGCAACCGGCGTCTGGTCTCGAGCGGCTTGGATGAGTCGCTCGTGCTCCAACAGGCGCTGGCCCAGATTGTCGGCACGATCCGGCGGGAAACCCGACCGGCTCAACCGTCTTTTTCGCGATGAGTCTGCAACCTGCCAAATTGCTCGTGCAAGTCGGCGAGCGCGAAGTGCGTCTTCGCATCACCGGGCGCGCCAATTTCACTTCCGGGCCGGATTTCAAAAACCTCATCACCGGCCTGCACGATAAAGGTTACCGCCACTTCGTCATCGAAATGAGCGACTGCGTGCTCATGGACAGCACGTTCCTGGGCTTGTTGTGTGGGCTGGCTCTGAAGGTCCACGACAGTGGAAGCGCGGACGCCGGGGTGGAATTGCTGAATCCGAATCCGCGCGTGGCGGAAATCCTGGAGAGCCTGGGGGTCACCGGCGTGCTCAAGTTGGTCAACACCTCCATGCCCACGGAGCCGGTATCGGATGCGACGGTTCACAGTTGCGCTCCGCATACCCGCGAGGAGATGGCGCAAACGAGCCTCGAAGCGCACGAAACCTTGATGGCGCTCAGCCCCGAGAACACCGCGCGCTTCAAGGACGTGGCGAAGTTCCTCGCCGAAGACCTGCAACGCCTCCGGGCCGCCGGTTGACGCCCCCCTGCCCGCCCGCGGCGACTCAATGATAGGGATTGAACGCCTGTAGCTTCCACTCCTCCAGCAGTTCGCGGGGAATCTCGCCCAAAAACCGCGAGGGCGATTGCATGAAATCACCTTCTGGCCCGCGCATCGCGCGGATTAGTGGGTAGCTGAGGTAAAGCTCGTTCCGCGCCCGCGTGATCGCCACATAGATCAGCCGTCGCTCCTCTTCCTCGCCTTCGGGCGTTTCGAGCGACCGCGTCGACGGGAACAAGCCATCGCACAGCATGATCACGAACACGACATCGAACTCCAACCCCTTGGCTTGGTGAATCGTCGAGAGCCGCAACTGCTCCGTGTCCTTGTTCGCCGGTTTGTCGTCCTCCGCCTCCACGTTCGTGAGCAGGGCAAGTTGCGTCAGGAAGTCGTTCAAATCCTCGAACTGCCCGGCAAAGACCGCCAACTGTTCCAGATCCTCAGCGCGCGAACGATAATTGGCGTAGGTCTCCTTCAGGTAATCTTCGTAACCCGCCTCGATGATGAGTTGGATCATGGCCGCCGCGTCGCCCCGCACCTCGTCCGCCTCCAACTGCGCCATCGTCGCCACGAGTTGGGCCCAGGTGGTGACGGCTTTCTTCGGTACGCTGGCGGCGCAAGCTTGAAACGCAGTCGCGATCGAACTTCGGGCTTCGGGCTTCGGATTCTCTTTGAATTTCGGATTCCGCGTTTCGGGTGTGGCTGAATCTCCCGCGTTCAAGGTTCGATATTGAATGTCCCCTTCCGCTGCCACAAACGCCCGCCACAACTTGTCCGCCCCCTTCCCGCCGATGCCCGGCAGCAGTTGCACGAGGCGCTTGAACGACAGTTCATCGCGCGGGTTGGCCACCAGCTTCAAATAGGCCGTCACGTCCTTGATGTGCGCCTGCTCGAAGAACCGAATCCCACTCGTGATGCTGAACGGGATGTTCCGCCGCGTCAGTTCCAGTTGCAGCTCCAGCGCGTGAAAGTGCGATCGGTACAGCACCGCCATCCGATCCAGCGCCCCGCCTTCCTCGCGCAGTTCCAACACCCGCTGCGCCACGAACGCCGCCTGTTGCGCTGCGTCACCACACACCACCAGCGCCGGGCGCAGGCCCGACTTCCGCGCCGGGGCGAGCGCCTTCGCGAATTGGTTCACGTTGGCGGTGATGGCGGCGTTGGCCACCTGCAGAATCTCCGGCGTGCTGCGGTAATTGGTTTCGATCTTAAAGACCTTCGCCTCCGGGTAGCGCTCGGGGAACTTGAGGATGTTCTGGAAGTTCGCCCCGCGCCAGCCGTAGATGCTTTGCGCGTCGTCGCCCACGACCATCAGGTTGTGATGCCGCGCCGCCAGGAGATCAATCACGTCGCTCTGGAGCTTGTTCGTGTCTTGATATTCGTCCACCAGCACGAACTGGAAACGCCGCTGGTAATGCTCGCGCACGTCCGCCTGTTCCTGCAACAACCTCAGCCACAGCACCAGCAAATCATCGAAATCCATGACGTTCGCCGCTTGCTTGCGCTCGACGTAGCGGCGCTGAACCTCCGCGACGGGTTTGGCGAGTTGTGCAAAGTAGGGATACTCTTCGCCGAGGACTTGCTCGATTGGCTTCTGTTTGTTCACGGCCAACGAGAAGATGTCACCCAGCACTTCCGCCTTGGGAAAACGCGTCGCCTTGGTATCAATGTCTGATTCTGCCAGACACGTGCTGACGTAATGCTTGGCGTCCTCGCGATCGAGGATGCTGAAGTCTCGCTCGTATCCCAGCAGTGGCGCGTGCTGGCGCAGAATGCGATTGCCGATCGAATGAAAGGTGCCACCCCAGAGCGCCGCCAGCTCTTGTCCGAGCAAGCCCGCCACCCGCCGCATCATCTCGCGCGCCGCTTTGTTCGTGAAAGTGAGGAGCAGGATGCGGTCGGGCGGGACTCCCTGCTCCAACAGGAACGCCACGCGATACGTGAGCGTGCGCGTCTTGCCCGAGCCCGCGCCGGCAATCACGAGCGCCGGTCCTGGCGGCGCGGTGACAGCGGCGTGCTGTTGCTCGTTCAGCTCGCCCGCATAATCCAGTTGCAGCCGCACCTCGGACGGGAACGGTTGCAGGACGTAATCGCGTGACATGCCCGACATTCAACGGGTAAGAGTCGGGCGTAAAAAGGAAAAAGAACGCCCCGGCGGCACTCCGTGTCGGGATGCAGACGCCGCTTAAGTGGACTTGGCACGCAATCCTGATTGCAAAATGCCGCCGCTTCCGTCACAAATGCCGGGGTCGGATGCGCTTTGAGATGTCGAACCCACGCTTTCCGCTTCGAGATTGTGAAGTGGGTGACGGGTTCGCGGAGGTGGCTGGCGGCCTGGTTGGCGCCCCTGGTCTTCAAAACCAGTGTAGGGCTTGACAAGGTCCTGGGTGGGTTCGATTCCCATCCACCTCCGCCAATTCACGCTCGTGTTCCGTCCGCGCAACTGAGTGTCAATGCGAAAACGTGTACCACAACCACCGGTGGCCCCGCTCCAGCGGGCCACCGAGCGGCATGACTTCTGGACTGGCTTCATCCTCGCCGTGATCGCCGCGGTGATCCTGTTCTCCGGCGTGCGACATGTCACCGGCGTAGAGACGCAGGACGGCGATTCGGCTTCCGAACTTCAACTGGTCCGTTCCTTCACCAGCGGTGGTCTGCATTTCGCCAAGCCCGGCCCGCCACCCAATCCCGCCGCGTTTGACGATCCCGCCGCTGCGGTCGAGGCGCTCGAACGCGCCAACCGCGTGGCCGACCTGCCCCTCCGCGCGCGTTACCGCGTCAATACCACCGCCGCCGATCCCTGCCCTACGTGAATTAAGTAACCTCCGGCCACGTGGCGTGGCCGACAACAAAACCGAAACTCGAAATCCGAAATCCGAAAGAACTCCGAATGCCGAAGTCCGAGAGAACGCAGCCACGCCTTCGTAGCGGCGTTTCGGCAGGGCGCCGCAATTTGAAGCCCGAGCAACGGCGGCGCTCTACCGAGACGCCGCTACGGGAACAACGCATTCGGATTTCGAGTTTCGGTGTTCTTTCGGATTTCGAGTTTCGGATTTCGGATTTCCACCATGGACTGCCCAGCCCCAGCTTCAGCGTGTAACCAGCGCTTGCCCGCCGAACTGGGCCGCAAGCTCATGCGCCTTCGCCCCTGGGTGCAGACGGCGTTCCTCACGGTCTGGCTGGCGCCACTGGGACGTTGGCTGCATGCCATCCCGAGCTGCGTCTTCCACTGTTATTCGTGCCCGCTGTCATCTTTCGCGTGCCCCGTGGGTGTGGCAGCGAACTACGCGGCACTCTTCCCCGCAGTGTTTGAAGTGCCCTACCTGATGCTCGGCATCCTGCTGTTGATCGGTGCGCTGGCGGGAAGTTTGGTGTGCGGCTGGGCCTGCCCGTTCGGGTTCGTGCAGGACCTCCTGGGCAAGCTCACCCTGCGCAAACTCACGCTGCCCGCCTGGACGGGTCATCTACGCTACGTCGTGTTGGTGGGCTTGGTGATCCTCCTACCGATGTGGCTGGGGGCTCGTGGAATTCCGTTTGACGAACAGTCCGTCTCGATCTGCAGACTCTGCCCAGCCGGCGCGCTTGAGGCCGGCCTCCCCTACTCCGCCAATGGCTTCATGACAGGAAAGGGCTGGCTGATGAGCTGGTTCAAGACCGAGATTCTCCTCACGTTCATCGTGTCGGCCATCGTCATCTACCGTCCGTGGTGCCGCATCTTCTGTCCGCTGGGCGGCTGGCTGGCGCTCTTCAACCGCTGGAGTCTCTTCCACCTGCGCTTCGAGGCCAAGGCTTGCGTGGAATGCAACCTCTGCCGAAGCCGTTGCCCGGTCGGCGTAAAGGTGGACGAGAAAGTCAACGTGCCCGGCTGCATCCGCTGCCTCGAATGCACAACGTGCGGCGCCGTTCAACCGGCGTTTGCCCTGCCACCGCAGACGCCCAAAGCCTGATCTGCCGCACGAAACTTTGTTGCATATGCAACAAAGTTCCGTCTTGGCGCTTGAAGCCATTCTCGGACAGACCCGCGCCATGAAACCCAAAACCTGCGAGTTCTTGAATTTTCTCCTCTGGTCCGCCGAATTGCTCGTGCGCCCCAGCTTCCGAAACCTGACCGGCTCTTACGAGAGTTGGGCCTACCGCAACGGCTTGCAGCGCCAACTCACGGCGCTCGAACGGGAGCACTTGCTCGAACGCGACCCGACCGCAGCCGACGCACGCGTTTGTCGCCTGACGGAACAGGGCCGCCTGCACGCGTTGGGCGGGCGCGACCCAGAGGCCCGATGGCAGCGCTCTTGGGACGGACGCTGGCGGATGGTGCTGTTTGATGTTCCCACCAGCCAGAATGCACGTCGCGAAAGACTGCGGCGCTACTTGCGCGACCGGGGATTCGGCTGGCTGCAAAACAGTGTCTGGGTCACGCCAGACCCACTGGAGAAAGAGAACGAAATCCTGGGTGACGCGGCCATCAACGTGGAATCCCTGTTGCTGCTGGAGGCGCGGCCCTGTGCGGGAGAATCCGACGCCGAGATCGTCGCAGGCGCCTGGGATTTCGAGCGCATCAACCGCGCCTATGCCCGCCACCTTCGCGTGCTGGACGAACGCCCCACCGGGGCGCTGCGCGATGAAGTCGTGGCCAAGGCGCTGCGGCGCTGGGCAGTCGCCGAACGCCAGGCCTGGCTGGACGCGGTTTCGGCGGATCCACTCCTGCCGGAACGATTGCTGCCTCTCGCCTACACGGGGAAGCAGGCGTGGCAGCGGCGGGTCGAAGTTCTGCGCCAGGCCGGGCAACAATTGCGCACTTTCGGGGATTGAGGGAATGGAGTCGCCCCTGCGAAACTCTGTTGCATATGCAACAAAGTTTCGTCGTCTATGGTCGAGGCGGAGGAAGGTCGCGCTGCTGTTGGCGGCTGAGATTTTCCTGGTAGAACATCTTCACCGGCGCGCCGCCCATGGCGATGGCACACCACGCCGCCTCGTCCAACTCCGCCTGCGTGATGCCCATCTCCCGCGCGTTCGCATAGTGCGCCTCGAAGCACGGGTCGCAGCGGCTTTGCAACACCAGGCTGAACAGGATCAGTTCCTTGGCTTTCGCGTCCAGCGCGCCGGCAGCCTGCACGGAACGCATCAACGCCCCAAACGCTCGCTGCGATTCGGCGACCATGCTGGTGGCGGTTGGGCCGCCAAACACCTCCGCGCAACAGCCGGGTTCATGCGCTGCTGAGTCTGATTCGGGGGTTGCGACCGGCCTCTGCAACTCCTTCTCCCCAGATTCCGCGATGCTTGCCGTCACGCCCTCGGCAGCCGCGGCAACGAAAATCTCCCCGCTGGATTCACCGGTGAGCCTGCCGATGACAAACCCACGAACGCCGCGGAGCGCAAGACTCTGTTGAAGCACCGCCAATCGCTCTGGCGCGACGGCGATGAGCAACCCGCCGGAAGTCTGCGCGTCGAAACCCAAGTTCAGGCGCACCGCATCCGCGCCTGGCTCGACCTGCAAATCCGTGCCCACAAACTCGCGATTCCGTTCCAGTGCGCCTGGGATCACGTCAGTTCGCAGCGCCTCCAGCACGCCTTCGAACGTGGGCAGTGCGTCCGCGAAAACGCGCGCGGTCAGTCGGCGCTGCCGCATCATGCGGATGAGATGGCCGAACAGGCCAAAGCCCGTGATATCAGTGCAAGCCGAAGCGCCGGTTTCGCGCATTGCCTCGGCGGCTGCCTTGTTCAGGGTGGCCATGGACTCCGCCGCGGCGGCAAGACCGGCAGCATGACCGCGACCCACTTGTTGCGCAAACGCCAGCACGCCCGTGCCCAGCGGTTTGGTCAACACCAGCGCGTCACCGACCTGCGGGCGATCCAGCGCCTCTGCCACGGCCGGATCAATCGAGCCGGTGATGGCAAACCCCAGCTTGATTTCGTCGTCCTTGATACTGTGCCCGCCGACCAACGCGACGCCGGCTTGGGCCAGCGTTTCCATCGCCCCCGCCAACATCCGATACATCACCTCGCAGTGCATCGTCTCCGATGGGAATGCAAGAATGCTCAATGCCGTGCGCGGATCGCCGCCCATCGCGTAAACGTCCGAAAGACAGTTCGCGGCGCAGATACGCCCGAAGAGATACGGATCGTCCACGCACGGCGTGAAGACGTCCACCGTCTGCACGAGGCAAAGGTTGTCGGCGATACGATAGATCGCCGCATCGTCCGCAGCGGCCAAGCCGGAGATGACGGCGGGGTCGTTGACCGGCGGCAGCCGCTTGAGCACGGCTTCCAAATCGGCGGGCGCGATCTTCGACGCGCACCCGGCGTTCTTGACCAGCGACGTGAGTTCGATCTGGGAAACGTCCACCGGGTCGGGCCGCTCACCAGCGCACGGGCAAATGCCTTGGTCGCGGAACACATCGCACGGACAGGGCCGGCGCGGTTCGCAGATGCAGTGGCCCAAGCGCATCGAGCGCTCCATCACTTCGCGGCGTTTGGCGAGGTCAACTTTCATGGTGGTAGCCGGCGCGCGGCTGTCCCAGCCGCAGCCACGTGAATTGAAACAGAATCGCAAGTTAATCGGACGCTCTCGACCAAGTCACGTTGCTGCGGCTGGGACAGCCG
>CAYJNU010000312.1:0-9870 GCA_964371005.1 uncultured Verrucomicrobiota bacterium
CTGCTGGGCCTCCACGATCCCCGGTCGTTTCCCGGATTACCAGGAGACGCGGACCAACAATCACCGGATGTATTTCACGACCACGCATGACTTCAAAACGTTCGCCCCGGCGAAACTCTTCTTCGATCCGGACTTCAGCGTCATTGACTGCCGCATCCTGAAGGACGCTGGTCGCTACGTGCTTTTGCTCAAAGACAACACCCGGCCGCAGCGCAACCTCCGCGTGGCCTTCGGCGACTCGCCGTTGGGGCCGTGGAAGGATCTCTCTGAGCCGTTCACCGCGAAGCTGACGGAAGGCCCGACGGCGCTGAAGATCGGCCGGGACTGGCTGATTTACTACGACGCTTACGGCAGCAAGACCTACGGAGCTGCCCGCACGCGCGACTTCAAGACGTTCAGTGACGTGACGAGCGAGATGACCTTCCCGCCCGGGCTGAAGCACGGCACCGCGTTCGTCGCGACGAAGAAGGACTTGGACTACCTCTTCAAGGTCGGCACGCAGATGGTGGCAAACGTGCGACTGCCGTGGGTGTCGCCCGTGCCGCAATCGCAGATCGTCAAGCGCCTCCTCGAAATCCAAGCCGTAGCGAACCGCGGGCCGTTCAAACCGGATTGGGCCTCGATCACCAACGGCTTCCGGACGCCAGACTGGTATCGCGATGCGAAGTTCGGGCTCTTCATCCATTGGGGTGCGTATGCCGTGCCCGCGTTCGGCAGCGAGTGGTATCCGCGCAACATGTATGTGGCTGGCTCAGACGAGTTCAAACACCATGTTGCCACTTACGGTCCGCAGGCGCAGTTCGGCAACAAGGACTTCATCACGCGGTTCAAGGCGGAGAAGTTCGACGCGAAGACGTGGGCGAAGCTGTTCAAGCAGGCCGGGGTGAGATACGTCGTGCCCGTAGCCGAGCATCACGACGGTTTCCCGATGTACGCCAGCGACCTGACAGATTGGTCGGTGGCGAAACGCGGGCCCAAGCGCGACCTGATTGGCGAACAGGCTGAGGCATATCGCCAGGCCGGCATTCTGTTTGGCGCGTCGTCTCACCGGGCCGAGCACTGGTTCTTCTTCGACAACGGCATGTATGGCGATTCCGATGTGCGCGACATAAACAACGCCGCTCTATACGGTCCGGCGGTGAACAAGCGCACGTCCGAGGCGCAGGCCGAGCCACCGGACAAGGCATTCCTCGACGACTGGCTGCTGCGCTCGTGCGAGATCGTGGACAAATACCGCCCGGAGTTGCTGTATTTCGACTGGTGGATTTGCCAACCGGTCTTCCAGCCCTATCTGAAAACCTTCGCCGCCTACTCCTACAACCGTGGCGTGGAGTGGAAGAAACAGGTCGCGATCAATTTCAAGGAATGGGAGGGCATCTCGTTTCCGCACGGTTCGGGCGTGTTTGACATGGAGCGCGGTCAAGCCGCCGACATCCAACCGGCTTTCTGGCAAACCTGCACCTCGGTTTCCAAGAACTCTTGGGGTTACATCACGAATCACATCTACAAGGACACGGGCGAGATTGTGGACGATCTTGTGGACATCGTCAGCAAGAACGGCACGATGCTGCTCAACATTGGGCCTAAGGCCGACGGCACGATCCCTAAACACGAGCAGCAGATACTCCGCGAAAT
Organism: uncultured Verrucomicrobiota bacterium; assembly: GCA_964371005.1. GTDB lineage: Bacteria > Verrucomicrobiota > Verrucomicrobiia > Limisphaerales > MWDV01 > MWDV01. The sequence continues at coordinate 1,636 of CAYJNU010000312.1, forward strand.
CGGGGCGTGGCTGAGGATCAATGGCGAGGCGATTTACGGCACCCGCCCGTGGAACAAGTTTGGTGAAGGCCCGACGCAGACTGCGGCCGGCTCGTTTGGCGATACAAAGCGCAAAGCCTTCACCGCCGAGGACGTCCGTTTCACCACCAAGGGAACAACGCTTTACGCCATTGCGCTGGCGTGGCCGGCGGACCGGAAGCTGGTTGTGCAATCGCTGGCTGGGCGAAAGGTGAAGCGTGTCGAACTGCTTGGTCACAGAGGCAGACTGCGCTGGGAGCAAACGGCTGAGGGTTTGGGCGTCACGTTGCCGGAAGAACCTCCGTGCGAGTTCGCGGTGACGCTGAGGATTCAAGGCGTGCTGCCCTGAAACACTTTCTTCAGGTAGGCGGCGTTGGCGCCGAAGTTCCGCCTCACATTGCGCGAATCCTTGGCATCGCGGGAACGCTCGATGACCAACCAGCCGCTCCAGCCCATCTCGTCGAGAGTCTGTCTCACCTTCAGCAAGTCAATTCTGGGATCGTTCTCCAACCAGACCCCGTCCTGGTCGGTGCAGTGAATTTGGCAGATTCGGCTCTTGCCGAGAATGCGGAGTTCCTGGTGTAGGTCACGTCCGTTCTGCAGGGCGTTGGCGAAGTTGAAATAGCTTTTGATCGCAGGCGATCCGATGTCTTTCAGCAACTGGACTTCGCCTGTGGCGTCGAGCGCTGTCTCAATGCCGATGACCACGCCAGCTTCCTCCGCCTGTTTGCCGGCGGCTTTCAATCGCTCCACAATCACCGGGCGGAGTTCCGGGCGCTTAACCAGGTCGCTCCGCACGCCGAGCGGCAGAAAGGCCACCTTCACGTTCATCGCCTTCATGGTGTCCAGTCAATCCTGAACCATGCGCGGAACGGTGGGGCGTTCGGCGAACGATTGCGCATAAAACCCGGACATGGCGAGCGAGCAGATTTCGAGATTCAGCCGGCGGGCCTCCTCGAGAAACTGCTGGCGCGCTTCGGGCTTGGCCAGGGCGTTTTCGAATGTCTCACGATCTCCCAGCGAGCCCATGTCCACCTCAACGCCGTCCGCGCCGATGTCTTTCGTGAGCTGAAACGCGCCCAGTTTTTGCCGCTTGAGGATCATCCAGTCGCAGACGGCGATTCGGTTGCGCGGAACAGGGGGGGAATGGAGGATGCCAACGTTACTACTGGCTTCGGCCCCCGCGCGATCGGGACTTTGCGCGAGACCGCTCCCTGCAACGGGCATGAGGGCAGCAACCAGGAGCTTGAGGAGGTGATTGATCATTCGGCGATCGAGTTTCGACGATCCACATTGTTCCTGAGATCGCTCCAAGCCACCCTCTTCTCTCGGGGATCGAGACCGTTAATGAAGTCTTCGATGTTGGTATAACCGTCGCCGTTCAGGTCGGAGCTCGCGTCGGACGCGTCCTTCGCGTTCAAGCCATACTTCCGTTCCCAATCGTCAGGCATGCCGTCGCCATCGGTATCTTGGTAGGGCGTCCCTCGGTATTCGGGGTAGCCGCCCACTTGTGAAGGATGCGTGATGATGCCCAGGGGAATGAGTTTGACGATCTCGTTGATGGTTGGGGCTGAGTAGCCCACGCCGCCAAGCTGTGCCTCGATGTCAGTGGGCGCTTTGGCAGTCACTTCGCCTGTGCGCACGGACTTGAGGATGCGTTCATCCACGGCATCGCGTTTTGGGAGTGTGGCGCCGGCGTTGGCCAGGACGGTTTCATACGCCTTGTCTGCCGGCTGGATTGGCAGTGGCGCATGCGGGATGGGGTTGTTGGTGCGAATCGTGGGCAGCACGGTTGAAACCGGCGCTCGCGAACTGGGCTGGACACCGCCATCCCAGTTGTCCTTGCTCACACGCGCGTTGCCTTCGACGAAGTTCCCGGCGACGTACGCCTTGCCGAAGTTGTCGAAGACCGTCTTGCTGCGCTCGGACTCCGGCTTCAGCAATCGCCACGCAATCGGTTCGCCTTTCGGCGTGGCCGGGCCGGGCTTCAGGTAATTGTTGATGATGTTGAAGAAGCTCCGGTGGTCGCCGCCGTCCACCGTGCGGTGAACCCAGTTGAACAGGACGTTGTTCACAAAGGTGAAGTCCCCATACATACCCACGCTCGGATTGCGTCCGGCATTGTTGGCCCAAAGGTTATGGTGAAACGTGCTGTTCAATCCGCCGATCGTGCTGCCGAACGAGTGATGGTAGGGGTTCAGACACTCGCTGAAAATGGAGTTCTGGATGGTGATGTTCACCGTCGGGAGCTTGCGGTCCGGGGTGGTCTTGTCGCCGTCGTGATCGTGCATGTGGCGGTACATGCTCATGTTCTCGTCCAAGCCCCAGCTTGCCGAGACGTGGTCAATCATGATGTTGCCGATGGGATTGCCGCCAATGGAATCGTTGCGGTCGCCCACCCACGTCTCCCCGCGCCGGAAGCGCATATGGCGGATGACGACATCGTGCGTCTCCAACTCGACGGTGTTGCCCGCGATGCACACGCCGTCGCCCGGAGCGGTGTTTCCGGCAATGGTGACGTACGGCGCGCGAATGCGGATGCGGTCCTTGAGCTTGACGATGCCGGCGACGTTGAAGAGGACAATGCGCGGACCACCCGCTTCGCACGCCTCGCGAAAGCTCCCGGGCCCACGGTCGTCGAGATTGGTGACGACGAGAACCTTGCCCCCGCGTCCGCCGAAGGAGTACATGCCGCCGCCCCACGCGCCGGGGAGCGCCGGGATCTTTGCCTGCGGCAAGTCCTTTGGTTCCGCCGCGCCGGGCAGGTAAGGTTTCCCCTTTGCTTCCCACTGCGTGATCACGGGCAGGGCTTTGGCGAACGCTTCGTCGGAGTCCCGGTCGGCAGCAGCCATGCGTGCGGCGGACTCGGCCGCCACCTCGGAGCTGATCTTGGGGTATTGGGCAAGGGCCGGGGCGGCGCTCAGCAGGGCGATGGCGAACAGCGTGGCGAGGCAGGCTTGAAAACCGGGATTCGGAATCCGGCCTCCTTTCAGATTGTGGATTTCGGACTTCGGATTTGTCGTCATGTTCATTTGGCGTTCTCCCCGGATGGCGGTTTGGAAGTCTTCAAGTTCTGTTCCGCCTGCTTTAAGTTGTAGCCGGCGGCGGAGAGGTAATTGTTGATCCGGCCCTTGTACTTGCCGAACACCTTGTGCTTGTCGTCGGACGTGCCCTCGTCCATGGCGGTCTCGCGCGCCTCCACCAGCCAAGTCTTGATCTGGCGTTTCTGGGCTTCGGTCAAATCGGGCAGCATTTTCAGATAGGCGTAGTAAGTCACCTGAACCACCCCGTAGGTCATGCCGTCCTTCACCAGGTCCACCTGCTCCGGCGTCAGTTCCTTGGCCAGTTTGGCAAGGTAGTCGGTGTGCAAGAACGCCAGCCGGGTCTTCGCCCGGTCTTGCGCCGTCTTGATCGCGGCAGCCCCGGTAGCCTTGTCAGCCAGATTGTTATCCTTCGCCGCTTTCACCTGCGCGTCGCGATTGTCGTGGATCTGCCTGAGGTCGCGATACTGCTGCACAATGACATCCCGAACGCGGGTGGCCTTGGCCGGATCCTTCAGTCCTATGGTGGCTACAATCTTGTCCGCGCGCTGCGTGATTGTCCGCGTGTAGGCGGCCTCTTGCTGGGCCGTGTTGGGTGAATCTTGCGCCAGCAGGCTCGTGCTACTGCCGACGAGAACTGCCACGAGCAGGGATTTCAGAAGTGTCTTCATGCCGAAAGAAGGAGAGGCAAGAAGCGACACAAGCAGAATGTAAGGCCTCCGGTTCTTCGACTGCGCCGGTCTCCTGCCGTTTTCGCCCGCGAGACCCCGAGAAGAGCAGCGGCGTGCTGCCGCAGTCCAAGACGGCGTCATGGACATCCGGAGCGACACTCCGGGTCGTAGGCCGCCACTCCAATTGCAGGGCTGCTCTTTCATTTGCTGACGAAGTGATACTTGCCACTTCTAACGTGAAAGACAACCCGGCCATCCACGGTTCTCAGGAATTCCACTCCTGGCGAGTCTGCCGCCGGTTCGCCGCTTTCGGTGACTTGCCCGGCGGTGGTCGCCGGGACGGAAACCGTCGCCGTTGTGTTTGCCGGCACTTCGATTCTCCAATCGAACTTGTCGCCATCCTTTCGCCATTCACTCTTGATCAACCCATGCGGCGAGCGATGCGAAGCCTTAACCCACGTCAGATCGCCGACCGGATTTGGCGTCATGATGATATGCTTGAAGCCGGGCTGCGCGTCGTCGGGTGCGATGCCGGCGAGGTATTCGTAAAGCCAGATTACGAGGTCGCCGATGAGCATGACATGGTTGCCAGAGTTCATCGCCGGGTCGGCGGTATTGCCGTTCCAAAGCTCCCAGATTGTCGTCGCCCCTTGCTCAGCCATGTAACCCCAGCTCGGATAGTCCTTCTGCGTGGCGATCCGATAGGCAAGGTCGGCGCGGCCGTTGTCGGACAACACCCTCATCAGGTACTGCCCGCCGATCAAACCGGTGCCGATGTGGCCTTTGGTCTCGTTCTCGATCTTGTCCACGAGTTGGGCGAAGACGCGTTCGCGCAAGTCGTCGGGCACCAATCCGAAAGCCAGTGGCAAGACGCACGAGGTTTGCGTGCCGTTGTCGTACTGGCCAAGCTCCCGGTTGAGGTACTTCTCGTTGAAGGCCGTCTTGCAGCCATCCGCCAGTCTCGACCAGCGCTCTGCGTCGTCGGTCTTGCCAATCTGCTGGGCGTAACGCTCCATCAGCCGAAGGTCGTTGTAGAAGTAGCTGGTAGCCAGGAGCGCCCGGTCGGTCTGGCGCGCCGGGTCCTTCGAGTGAATCAGTCGCGGGTCCTCCGGGGGCACGCACCAATCGCCGTAACTGTCTTTCGAGATGATGCCGTTCGTGGCGAAGTCGAGCATGTGTTCGATCCACAGCTTCGCGCTGTCGTAGCTGCATGCGATGGTCGCCGCGTCGCCGAAATGTCGTTCCAGCGCCCTCGGGATGAGGATGGCACTGCTCGGCCAGGTGACGTTGTCCGAATAGATCGGCCAGTAGGCGGGCGCGACGTCCGGGATGCTGCCGTTCGAGCGTTGGGCATCCGCCATGTCCTGTCGCCACTTGGCATAGAGCGGCGCGATGTGGAAGAGGTAGGCCTCTCCCTTGCATTCCTCGGAACGATCGCCCAGCCAGCCCTGTCGCTCGTCGCGTTGCGGACAATCGGTCGGCATGCTTCGGTAGTTGCCGCGCGCACCCCAAACGATATTTCGATAGATGCGGTTGATCAACTCATTCGAACACGCAAACTCGCCCGTAACTGATAAATCGTCGTGAACCACCTGCCCCTCGATCGCGTCAAGCGTGGGCCGGCCGGGGAAGCCGGTGACTTCGACGTAGCGGAAGCCGTGATACGTGAAACGTGGCTGCCAAGTTTCAACTCCTCCCCCTTTGAGCGTGTAGGTGTCGGTGGCTTGAGCGCCGCGGAGATTCGCCATGTAGAGCGTGCCGTCGCGTTTGAGCGTCTCGGCGTGGCGAAGTTGCACCTTTGTGCCGGCTGGGCCGCGCACTTTGAGTTTGCACCAGCCGACCATGTTCTGGCCCATGTCGAAGATGAACATTCCGGGTCTGGGCTCGTTGATCGAAATCGGCTTGAGCTTCTGCGTGACCCGAATGGGCTCAATCATCTGCGCCGCAAGCTGGCCGCCGGGAGCGGAGACAAGGTTGACCTCTTGCCACGCCGAATCGTTGAAGCCCGGCCTGCTCCAGTTTGGGAATTCCTTTCGCGCGTCGTATTCCTCGCCGTCGAACTCGCCGTTGCTGAGGATCGGACCATCGGTGGTGAGCTTCCAGAATTCGTCGCTGACGATGTCCGAAACCGAATCATCCGCGTGTTCGATACGGAGGTGCAAAAGCATCTTGGGCCAGCCGAAGTTCACCGTGCCCGCATAGACCTTACTGCGATCGGAGCAAAACCGTCCGCCGCCCAGCACGGCCCCGATGGCATTCGCCCCCCGCCGAAGCTGCTTCGTCACGTCGTAGGTGACGTAAAACACCCGCTTGTCGTACTGCGAGAGGGCAGGCGACAGCATGGCCTCACCGATCTTCGCGCCGTTGAGCCAAAGCTCCGAGAGGCCGAGACCACAGAAATACGCCGTGGCGCGCCTCACTTTCTTCTCAACCGCAAATTCTTTCCGCAACCACCGTCCCGTCAGGCAACGATCCTCAGCCGTGCGCACCTCGCCCCAGGGCTGCATGCCAACGGGGCCGAGCACTTTGGGCGCAACCCAATTCGAATCGTCGAAACCGAGAGTGTTCCATGCGTTCTCTTCGCGATTGGAGACTTTCCAGTGCGCATCAGTTCGAATAACGAGGGGTTCGCCACTCGCGAATTCGATGGTGAGAAGACCGACGACACCAGCGGGTTTGTTTGCGCCGAGGTTGCGGCCTGTGAGGCCGAACACGTAGGTCTGGCCAGGTTCAATCCGCGTAGTGATGTCGTTCCATTTCACCGTGCGGTAGTGATTCCGCGCGCCCAGGTCGCGGCCGTTGATCCAGCCGCGACATTCGTTGTCACCCGTGTATTGAAAGAGCGCCCGTTTGATTTTGCGCCCGCCGGGAATCGTGACAACCCGTCGGAAGTGGTTCGTGGCGGGTGCGGCGGTCTTCTCCGGCTCTGTCTCAGTCGGATGCCAAATCCAGCTCGTGCCCTGCAAATACGCGGTTACATCCTGGCCATCGAGTCCGATCCACTTCGCCTCCAATCCACTGGCATCCAAAAGCCCCATCGTCCATCCGGCGGGCTTGCTCCAGGCAGTCGGTTCGCCGTCCTTGTCCCACACCCGCACCCTCCAAAAACACTCCGCGTGTGCCCCCAGTGCCTTGCCGCGGTATCGCACAAGAACGGACTGCTCCGACTCCACCTTCCCGCTGTCCCACCAATCCCCCTTGCTCGCTTTCAGCCCGGCCTCACTGCTCGCGACGAGAATCTGATAGGCGGTCTGCTTCTGGCCACGCTCGGTAGAATCCATCGTCCAACTCAGCCGTGGCTGCCTGGCATCAATGCCCAACGGATTCGATCGTCCCTCGCAACCGAGCCTACCAATGGTCGGAGTATTTGGAGCCGCGTTAGCGATGAGACCAAGGGCGGCGAAGCTGGCAATGCTGCGGCAGGCAATTGAACTCATGAGAATGCCCATGTCAGAAATCTGATCGAGTCACCAAAGGTCCGCGGGATTCCAGTGGCCGATCGCCACGACGCCCATGCAATCGGCAATCAAGTGAGGCCGCCCGCAGAACCCCAAACCATCCGGTTGCGGACTGCTTGCATCACACACTCCGTGCCCCTTGAGTGTGCCTGACAGCAAATCTCTCGAGTGGCTCGCGAAAGCGCACGCGCAAACGGCATTGATCATGGCCGATATTCTACGAAACGCTCTTCCGGAGATGCATCCCAAAAGCGCTGAATACCATGCCGAAACTGTCAGATGGGAGGCCGGCGCCAAGCTGCAAAACCCGGTGGACGACTTGAGGTTTTTTCACCGGCAGGACAACTGCAGAACGTTGTTCACTTCGTTGTAGCGCTTGAAGCGGGAATCTCAGGCCGGGTCGGGACCTTCGGGTTGAGCGTAGTCTGCCTCGACACAGCCCGTCGCCTGCCCGCAAATCGAAACCGCTGCCTATCGCACAATGCCGAAGGTCTTTTCGAACTCCGCGCAGAATTTCCCCATGGTGTCGCCGATCTTGCCGGGCTGTTCGCCGAGGGTGTTGATCATGCGGGTGACGGCATCAGGCTTGAGCCGGGCCAACTCAATCGCTGCCATGATGAGCGACAGGTTATTGTTGATGTCATGGCGCATGTTCGCGAGTTGCTTGTTCAACTCGGCGATCTGCTCCGGCGTCAACGTCACTGGCTTGTCAGGTAGAACCATCGCGTAAACCTTTGGCTGAAATGGGCTGAAAGGCAAGCCGCTTTGCACCGGATTTCGTGGGGAAAGAAAGCTGGCCTGGATTTGGTAGACGGGGATTAAAGGGGGAGGCTTGTGTCTGGCACAAGCTTCAGGGGGTATATCAGCTTCTTTGAGTTCCCGGTCCGGCCTCAGCGGCATGCGGGACCGGTCGGTCTTCAAGAGTAATTCTCACCCTGTGCGGCAAGTCGCCGCGAGTGCGGTTGGGGGACCAACAGGCAGGCCCAACGACCGCGCTTCAGATTTGAAACGGGGCGGGCGCGGAATCCGGCGGCCCGCCAGCACGAA
>CAYJNU010000313.1:0-9810 GCA_964371005.1 uncultured Verrucomicrobiota bacterium
GCTTCGGGAAGCGACACGCGGCCCAGGCAAGGTCCGTGAAAACCTTCCGGAACGGCGGCGATGCTAAAAACGGCACCGCTGGCTTGTGAGCGAAAAGCAACCTGAGAGTTAAGAGGCGAGACCCGTGGCACTGGGTCAACGCGCGGCCAAAAGCCGTGGCCGCCCCAGCGCTAATCGGTGAAGACGCGGAACACAAGTTACAAACGTGTCTTGACCTGGTTCGTAGGCCGGTGGCGCAACCATCAGCTGAAGCGAGCTGAAAAGCCTCACTCGAAATCTTGCGACCGCAAGGCGCAGGACGGCCCTGCTATGAGGCCGGAAACTCCGCTTGCCGTGGAGAATGGCGTCGGGAAGCCGGCAGCCCATGAGGCGCCTAATGTCGGCACGGGAAAGAGAGCTTGGCGAACTCCCATCCCCCGATTTGTCCCTGCTTGGCCGCAAGGCCGGGCAGGGACTTATCATTTCGGCAGGGCCGGTTTCAAGCACACCCCGCCGAGAAACGTTGGCCTCGACTCGCGGTCCTTTGTTGTGCTCGAATTCCCCGCCGAGAACGGCCGGAAACGAGCGCTTGGCTCCCGCCTCACCTGTAGATCAAGAACTTTCCCCGCCGTTTCTGGAATTCTGCGACGTCGGCTCGCCACAGCGCGTGGATGTCCTCAAGCGATTTGTCCGTCTTGACGGCTTCCAGCGTCTTGGCGTGGAGTAGGAGGTGTTTGATCTTGTCCACGTTGAACTGCTGCGGATACCAGCGAGACAGCGTCTTGGCGATGAACAGACCCACGTCCACCACGGGGCAGACGTCACGATCGGTCAGCACGAAATAGACGCCGCGGCAGAGTTGACCCTTGTGAACACTGAAGGTCGGCGTGAATTGGATCGGGACGAAGCGGATGCCTGGCAGACCGGCGCGATTCAACTCGTCGGCGAGGCGCGTGTCTTCGATGTAAGGCGCACCGATCACTTCAAAGGGCGTGTCCGTCCCGCGACCCACGGAGAGCGCGCTCTCCAGAAGGCCGATGCCCGGATAGAGCGTGGCTTCAGTCAGGTTGCGCATGTTGGGCGACGGATTCGTCCACGGCAGACCGGTCTCATCGAACCACATATCGCGCTTCCAGTTCTCGACTTCAATCACGGTGAGTCTGGCGTTCAAGCCTTTCTCGGCATTGTACATCTTCGCCAGTTCGCCAAGGGTCATGCCGTGGCGCAGTGGCACAGGATAGAAGCCGACGAACGTCGGAGGTTCGGCCAGCACGGGACCGTCCATCATCGTGCCGGTGATCGGGTTCACGCGGTCGAGGACGAAGATCTCCTTGTCGTTCGCTGCTGCCGCTTCGATCGCGAGGCCCATCGTGGACGGGTAAGTGTAGAACCGGCAACCGATGTCCTGAATGTCAAAAACCAGTGCATCCAGGTCCTCGAGGTGTTTGGCGGTCGGCTTGCGCGTCTCGCCGTAGAGGCTGAAGATCGGCAGGCCCGTCTTTTCATCAAGACCATCACCGACCTTCTCGTCCACGGCGCCGCGGATGCCGTGCTCCGGGCTGAATAGCTTCACGAGGGTTACGCCCGGCGCGTTCTTGAGCAGATCAATTGTTGGGTTGCGGTCGCGGTCGTGGCCGGTGTGATTTGTGACGAGACCGATCCGCTTGCCCTTGAGCGGCGCGAATCCTTGCTTGGCCAGTACGTCAATGCCGTTGAGCACCGTCGTGGTCTTCGGTGCATGGCGGGTGGGTGCGGGAGCGGTGGCTGCGGTTGCTCGTGGCGCCAGCGCGCCAGGTACGTAGGCGAAGTTGTAACCAACGACCGCTTCGGCGGCCAGTGTGCCAAGTCTGGCGCGGAGCGGGATGACATTGCCTTTCTCCGTCGGGTGGTTGCGGTTCGACAGGAAGATCACGAACGTCTGCGAAAACGGATCAATCCACAGCGACGTCCCGGTCCAACCGGTGTGGCCGTAGCCGCCAACCGGGAAGAACTTCCCGCGGGGGCCGCTGTAGCTGGAGTCTATATCCCAGCCCAAACCGCGACGGGTCGCCACGCCGTCTGGCGATTGCACGCTGATCATCAGCTTGACCGTCTCCGGCTTGAAAATGCTCGCGCCGTCCAACTCGCCGAGGTTGAGCAGCATCCGGGCGTAACGGGCCAAATCCGCCGCCGTGGTGAACAGGCCTGCGTGCCCGGCCACGCCGCCCATCTTGCGCGCCGTCGGGTCATGCACCACGCCGCGGTAGGGCTTGCCGTCCACCACTTCGGTCGGCGCCACGCGTGGCAGCTTTTCCGCCGGCGGCAGGAAGCCGGTGTCCACCATCTTCAAGGGACGGTAGATCTCGCGGGCGCAGAACTCCTCCAGCGGCGTCTGGCTCACGCGCTGGACGATCTCGCCGAGCAGGAAGAAATTGATGTCGCTGTAACGGAACGCCGTGCCGGGCGTGGCCAGCAGTTTCTCTTCGCGCGCTTTGCGAATGGCGGCCGGCTGACCCTGCCAGTCGGTTTTCGTCTCGATGTCGCCGCGCAAGCCGGACGTGTGCGTGAGCAACTGCCGAACGGTGATCGCCTCCTTGCCGTCGCCAGTGAACTCGGCGATGTAACGCTGCGCTGGCACGTCCAGTCGCACCTGACCGCGCTCGACCAGCAGCATGACGGCGGGTGTGGTGGCGCAGACCTTTGTGAGCGACGCGACGTCGAAGATCGTGTCCTCGGTCATCGCTTCCTCCGCGGGCACGAGGGCGCGCCGACCGAAAGCTTCGTGGTGGCTTTCTCCTTCCCGCTCGAGCCACAGGATACCTCCCGGACAACGATGGTCAGCCACGGCCTCGGCGACTGCCGCATCCATTTCGGCGAGCTTCTCTGGGTGGAAACCATGTGTCGCCGCCAGGGCCACGAGTTGAAGCGCGAAAAAGAGATTTGCCGTGAGGAGGACGAAACGCGAGGGCATCAGGTTGAGGTTTTGCATAACTGGCGGGCGGCAGTAAACCATTCGTGGCGGGCGCAGCAAAGCAGATTTGCTCAACCCGGCGCACTGCCAAAGAGAGAGTCGCCAACGCAATTACTCCCAACCGACGGTTGGCTCACAGACTGGACCTCCGCCTTTGCCTCGGCAAAGTCACATTGGGACTGAGGTCTTGCCATCGTCAGGCACGATGGAAGACTGGTTTCCTGTCCCCATGTGCATTCCAAAAGCACGCGAGGCGTAACAAGCCAATGCTCCGGCTTCCAGACGAAAGCTTTCCAAAAGGCCGTTGAACCCGTATGTTGCAGCGCGCCGCACAAACACGGCGTGCATTCGAGCGTTCGAGGTATTCTAAATGAACCCAGGCATGGGGCAGGCGAGTCTCGGATCGCTAATCGGCGCCGTGGTGGGTGCGATTGGCGGGCTCTTCGCCGTCGGCATTGCACCAGCCATCATCGAGCGCAATTTGGCGGTGCTCTTCGCCACACCGGTTCTCGGCTTTATTTGCTGGGTCGTGAGCGGCATTGGCGGTTGGGTGCTGGTGGGACATCTGGGTCGGCGACTGGGCGATCGCTTCCAGAGCCACAACGCCGAGATTGCGGGCGGTGTGGTGGGCGGACTGATTCCGATCACGCTCATCGCTCTCTGGGGCTGGTACATGGTGACACCTCACTGAGAGCCGCAATCTGAATCCCGTCTCGTCTGTCGCTGATGCTGTCTGTTCTGGTCAATTCCCAGGTTGTCAACCACGTCCCGTCTCGGCTATCCATTCGGTATGCAATCGCGATTGAAAGACAAGTGGGTATTGATCACGGGCGCATCAAGCGGCTTTGGCGCCGCGGCGGCCAAGGCCTTCGGCGCCGCGGGGGCAAAGCTGCTGCTGGGCGCCCGGCGAATCGAGAGGCTGGAGCAAGTCGCGGCGGAAGCGCGCAAAGCCGGTGCGGCAGACGTCCAGATTCACGGTTTGGATGTGAGCCGCACCATTAGCGTCGAAGCCTTCCTGGCTTGGGTGACCGAGATCGTTCGCAATCCGAAACCTGAAGTCGGCAACCTCCACGTCCTTGTGAACAACGCCGGGGGTGCGCATGGCCTGGACCCGGTTGCCGAAGGCAAGGATGCGGATTGGGAGACGATGTTTCAAACCAACGTGCTGGGCATCCTGCGCATGACGCGCGCGTCGCTGCCGTTGATGCTCGGGAGTCCGGGCGGTGCGATCATCAACATCGGCTCGATTGCCGGTCGTGAGGCCTATGCCGGCGGCGGGGCATATTGCGCGGCCAAGGCGGCGGAGCTGCAAATCACTCGTGCGTTGAGGCTCGAACTGAACGGCACGGGGCTGCGCGTATGCACCATTGATCCCGGGTTGGCGGAAACGGAGTTCAGTGTCGTGCGTTTCAAGGGTGACACGGCCCGGGCCCAGAAGGTTTACGAGGGTCTGCAACCGCTCACGGCGGCAGACATCGCGGAGACGATCCTGTGGGTCGCCAGCCGGCCGGCCCACGTGTGCATTGACGAGATCCTGATCAAGCCGACCGCGCAAGCCGCGATCCACAAAGTCCACCGGCAGACGAACGTCTGAAGTCGGCGATCCTCAACGGTTACTTCTTCGGCGCAGGGATCATCGGGAAATCATCCGTGCGGAACGGCGTGGCCGGCCGGCCATCCTGGTTCCAAAGATTCACCTCCGGACAATCTGCCCAGCCGTAGCGGACCGCCACCGGCCTGGGGACTTGTGGGCTGCTCACCACCACGGTCTTGCCAGCGATCTCGGCGTTCGCTCAAACGAACTTTCGATCCTCACCGCAAACGGTTCTTGGCGTCCCGGTTGAGCTTGGCCAGCGTCAGGGATGCGGTTGCCGGCTGGCGTCCAGCAGCGTGGCAAGGTCGTCCAGGTCTTCGGTGATCGTCGCGCCGATTTGCAGCAGCGTGGCACGATAGGCAGCCGCCGCGCGACCACCGACCAATATCTTTACCATGTCCGGCAGGAAGCCGCGCAACGCACACAATTCTGCCGCCAGATTCGGATCGTCCTCCGGATACACGAGGCTCAAGGCAATTGCGGCAGCGTCGTTCTGAACGGCCGCCCCGGCAATTTCCGCAGCGGGCAGGCTGGTGCCGAGGTAGATCACGCGCCAGCCCAAATTGGCCGCTTCCGTACACGACATCGCTGCACCCAGTTCGTGGAGTTGCCCAAGGGGGGTCGCGACCACGAGTCGCGGAGCGGTGGCTGACGTGGCTGACTGGTTGGTCAGCCGGCCAAGAAAGACTTTGAGGGCAGCGCTTGAGAAGTGTTCATGCGCCGCCGTCAGGCTGCCCTCGCGCCAGAGTTCTCCGATTTGCCACGCCAAGGGACCAATGACTTTGCGCAACAAGCCCTGATGCCCGAACGCCACGAGCGAGCGGTTCAGCGCCGCCTCCAAGGCCGTGCTGTCGAGAGCGTTCACGGCCGCCAATGCCGATGCTACAAACCGCGTGGCTCGGTCGCCAACACTGGGCCTGGGGGGGGCGACTTGGGCGAGCGGTGCGGATTGGGCGACCAGCGTGCGCAGCCTTTCGCTGGGCAACTTTGCGATACGACTGATACTGTGACCGGCAGCCGTCGCCAACCGCATGAGACCCAACCGCTCAACTTCCTCGTCCGAATAGAACCGGCGGTTCGTTTCAGTTCTCTCGGGCGTCACGGCGCCGTAGCGCTTCTCCCAAACCCGAATAACGTGTTGGCTGAGCCCGGTTCGATTCGCTACGACTCGAATGCAATGGTTGCCTTCCGTCATGAAGTGGACAAGCTATAGACAGAGCAGACCCAATTTGCAAGCATCGCCGACAACAATGGCGACATCTGGCGCCGGTGTATTCATGTAAGGTGCTGGTGGGCAATGTTGTGGGTGACTATCAATGATCGGTTGTTCTTGTTTTGAAAAAGATTGAACAAACAGTTGACATAGCCGTCAAAAGAAATTATACAGGAAATAAGTTTGGTTGGAGAACCATAGAGCAACAAACGTAGAAAGGCAAAACATGCGTGCGAAGACAAATCGGGTGAGCGATAGATCGAAGAAGAGCGGGAAGATCAACGGGGCGATTCCTAGCAGATCATTGTCGTCAAAGAACCCATCGAACCGTAAAGAATGGCTCGACGGTTTTTCCCGCAGGACGCTCCGGGCAACCACCCAGGCAACACAATCGTCCGCGATCGACGCTCCTGCGGATGATTATCGACGCATCGCCGGCGAATCTGTAAGCGCCATCACGCTTTACATGAGGGAAGTGGGACAAGTGGCCCTTCTGACCATTCAAGAAGAGGTGCAACTCGCGGCCCGCATCAAGCGCGGTGACCGAAAGGCCCGTGAGCACATGATTCGGGCGAACCTGCGCCTTGTCGTCAAGATCGCCCGCGAATACGAAGGTCTGGGACTGCCTTTGTTGGATCTCATCAACGAGGGCAACATCGGCCTGATGAAGGCCGTAGAACGCTTTGACCCGGCGAAGGGCGGGAAACTCTCGACCTACAGTTCTTGGTGGATCAAGCAATCCATCCGGCGTGCGCTGGCGAATCAGGGCAAGACCATCCGTCTGCCCGTGCATGTCGCGGACAAAATCTACCACTTGCGCCTGGCCGAGTTGCGGCTGCAGGAGACTCTCGGACGCGAGCCGACCGAGGAAGAACTGGCCCAAGAACTGAAGACGACCCCACGCCGCGTCGCCGCCTTGCGCACCGCTGCCATTCGACCGGCTTCATTGGATGCCCCATTGGGTGACGAAGATAGCAGCCGTTTGGGTGACGTGGTGCCTGACGAGATGGCCTCCAATCCCTCTGATAATCTGGAACACCGCACGACGACCGCAAAGGTGCTCGAGCTGGTTGACAAACTGCCCGACCGGGAGGCCAGCATTCTTCGCTTCCGCTTTGGCCTGAACGGTGGTTCGGAGCGGACACTTGAGGAAGTGGGTAAGAAGTTCGGCGTCACTCGCGAACGGATTCGTCAATTGCAGAACTTGGCTTTGGGGAAGTTGCGAGAGATGCTGGAACAGGATTTGGAACCATTCGGGGTTGCGGCTTGACGGTGATGTTCGGCGTGGTCGCGCGCTTGTCCAGCGAAACAAGGATTTGCGCGCGCGGCGTTTCTCCAAATGGGCCGCTCTCCCCTCTCTCTCTGAGCGGCTCGAGCTCCTCCGCCGCGCGCGCATTCTAATCGCGCAGACGATCTCTTCGGATCTCTTCGGATCTTCTGGACAGTTCAAACGCAACTTTTCGCGCATTGCGTTTTTCCCTCCAGTGTGGCAGTCATTGCCCGGACAATCGTTATGCGCTGGCGCGTGCTTCTGATTCTGTCGCTGACCGCCAACCTCCTGCTGGTCGTGGGCTGGCTTGTGTCCACGCGCCTCGCCCGCACCGCGGCCTCGCATGTCCCGCTCCCTGAAACCAACGCAACGGTCCAGGTCAAAACCAATGTGGTCTTCCGCCGCCAGTTCTTTTCCTGGAGCGAATTGGAATCTCCCGACTACACGGTGTACGTCTCGAACCTCCGCGACATCGGTTGTCCCGAGCAGACCATCCGCGACTTGATCATCGCCGACGTGAACGCCCTCTACGCCCGTCGGCGGGCCACGGAAGTCCTCACGCCGGAGCAGCAGTGGTGGCGGCCCACGCCTGATCCCGACGTGCAGGCTGCGGCCAGCGCCAAGCTGCGCGAGTTGGAAGACGAGCGTCGCGCGTTGCTCGCCAGCCTGCTGGGTCCGCGGTGGGACACGGGTGACCAAGTCAGCCTCCCGCGTCCAACACGACCGGGGGTGACGCTCGATGGTCCCGTGCTTGGCCCCCTGCCCAACGACGTCAAGCAGGCGCTCCAGGAGATCAACAGCTATTCCCAGGACCGCATCCAGGCTTACGTTGAAGCGCGGCGCAAGGAAGGGAAGTCGCCCGATCCGGCGGAACTCGCGAAGCTGCGCGAGCAGACTCGGGCCGAACTCGCCCGCCTGTTGACGCCACAACAGGTGGAGGAGTTTCTCCTGCGCTATTCCCAGAACGCCTCCACTTTGCGCGCCGAGTTGAACCAGTTGCAGTTCTTCGATGTTTCCCAGGATGAGTTCCGCGCCTTGTTCCGAGCGCGTGACACGCTCGACCAGCAACTGGCGCTGCTAGGGGACGCCTCAGATCCTGCCACCCTGTTGCGGCGTGCCGATCTCGAACAACAGCGCGAGAACGCCATGAAGCTTGCCCTGGGAGAAAGCCGTTACGCCGACTACCAGCGCCTGCGCGACAGCCAATACCGCGAGGCCTACGCCGAAGCCCGGCAGGCGGGCGATCCGGAAGCCGCCGGCGCCCTCTATGAAATTCGACAGGCTGTTTCGGAAGAACAACAACGTATCCGCAAAGACCCGAGCTTGACCGAGGAGCAGAAGAACATCGAGTTGAAGCGGGTCGAACTGGAGCAACTCAAGGCCAACGCGCTCGCCCTTGGACAGGAACTGCCTCCCGAACCACCCAAACCGCCCACTCCCATGCGCAATCACCCGTTTGCCGAGCACGACAGCCTCATTGGCCTGGCGCTTCAATACGAAGTCCCCATCAGCGCCATCGTCGCCGCAAACCCGGACGTTGATTTCAACAAGCTCAGGCTCGGAGAAACAATTAAGATTCCCACCCCGGAGAAAAAGTAGAGCATCGTCGCGCGTTGGAGCGTGTCCGATCATTGGCGAGCTCTTTCCAGCCATCACCAGAATCGCCCTCGGGGACGTCCGCGAGACAAACCCTCCACCTCACAAGCCAAACATGCGTAAGATCAACACGAATGACATCGCCGAAGTCTCCTGGTCCTCGCCAAAAGGTAAATTCGCTGGCGCGGGCAAGGAGATTTCTGAGGAATTGGGCCGCAAGCCGCAATCCACCGACCTGAAGGAGCGGCATCCGTTTGATGTCGAGATTCTCCGCGTTCCTCCCGGAAAGACGCCCTACCCTTATCACTCTCACAGCGCGCAGTGGGAATTCTACCATGTGATCTCGGGCCGTGGCCGTGTCCGTCATCCCGAGGGCACGACCCCGATCGCGGCGGGTGACGCCTTCATCTTCCAGCCCGATGAGCCTCACCAGATCCTCAACGACAGCACCCAAGACTTGATCGTTTACGTAGTGGCGGACAATCCGATCGGTGAATCCTGCCACTATCCCGACAGCGGCAAATGGGCTGTGCGGTCGCCTGAGCGCCGCATCATCTGCTCTGAAGCTTTGGACTACTATGCTGGCGAGGAGTGAAGCGGGCTGACGTTGGCGGCAAGCGCCAGCCGGCTCAATCCACGGCATGTGCCGCCTCGAAGACGGAGGCCGCCTGTAAATGCCCCCCGTCCAGAAACCGGTTCGCGCCGGCCAAATGTTCCACCAGGCTCGCCACGCCTTCGCATGGTGTTCCGACAAATCCCAGCCCTCGTCTTGAGCTGGCGGTCGTTTTCGCGCACCTTGTTCCCCACGATGAATGAATCTACGCCGTTCAGCCCCTGGCAGCCGGATTCCTGGCAGCGCAAATCCGCCTCCCAGCAACCGGTTTACCCGGACCCGCAAGCTCTGACGGGGGTTTTGAAACAACTTAGGCAGTTGCCGCCGCTCGTCAGCAGTTGGGAAGTCGAGTCGCTGAAGCAGCAGCTTGCCGAGGCCGCACGCGGCGAGCGTTTCCTCCTGCAAGGCGGCGATTGTTCGGAGAACTTCGAGGACTGCCAGTCCGGCGTGATCGCCGCGAAGCTGAAAATCCTCCTCCAGATGAGCCTCGTGCTCGTGCAAGGCGCTCGGAAACGCGTCATTCGTGTGGGCCGCTTCGCTGGTCAATACGCCAAGCCCCGTTCCGCCGACACCGAAACGCGCGCGGGCGTAACGC
>CAYJNU010000314.1:0-3963 GCA_964371005.1 uncultured Verrucomicrobiota bacterium
ATGTGAAATGGGTTGCCGCGCAAAGCCGCGACTTCTTCGCCAAGGCAAAGGAATCTGGCCAGCCTTTTTTCTACTATGTGAACTACTTCGACCCCCACGGCCCGCTCAATGACGAGAGCGATCAGGTCAATGGTGTGCCGGCAAAACCGCTTCGGGCAGAGAACATCAAAGGCCCGTTGCCGTTCGCGGCAACCACTGACGAAGGCAAACGCGCCATCACCGCGCGATTGCTCAACACGGTCCTGCGCCTCGACACAGGCGTGGGTTTATTGCTCGATGAATTGAAAGCCGCCGGTTTTGCCGACAACACCCTCGTCATATTCATCAGCGACAACGGGCTCGCCGCGCCGCGCGGCAAAACGACTTGCTTTGAACTGGGCGTGCGGGTGCCGATGATTGTCCGCTGGCCGGGCTCGGCCAAAGCCGGCCAAAGCCGCGCCGAGCTGGTTTCGGAACTGGACCTGATGCCCACGTTGCTCACGGCGGCTGGCGTGAAATCGCCCGTCGGTCTGGCCGGCCAGCCGCTGCAACCGCTCCTCCGCGGCGAATCACCCGCCTGGCGCGAATTGCTCTTCACCGAAATGAATTTTCACGAACCGCAACAATGTCTTCCACAGCGCAGCGTGCGCGACACGCGATACAAATTGCTGGTCAACCTCGCGCCAAAACCGGAGCAATCTCCCGTCGTGCTCTTTGATCTCCAAGCCGACCCGTGGGAAACCAAAAACCTGGCCGGTGAACCCTCCCTCGCCGCCGTTCGCGAGCGGCTCGCCGCGGCGTTGCGCGAATGGCGCACCCAGACGGACGACCCGCTCCTCGACCCGGCCCGGCTTAAGCGCTGGCAGGCCGCCGCCGCCCATTGGAACAAACTCCCGCGCGTCAAAGCCGGCCCTGATTCCGTCGTCCACATTCCGGCGGGCGAACTGGAATTATTGCGCTGAGCAGCCGACCTGGGAAGCGCATGCCGGGTTGGTGTTTCTGACGGACAACAGTCTTTGCTTTGGTCCGGTTTTCGCCTACGCTCAATCTTTGAATTGAACGCGAAATTCGCACGCCATGAGCAAAGAATTCATACGCATCGGCGGGGCGCGTGAGCATAATCTCAGGAATCTCACGCTCGAAATTCCGCGCGACCGGCTGGTCGTCATCACCGGCCTGAGCGGCAGCGGCAAGTCGTCGCTCGCGTTCGACACCATTTACGCCGAGGGCCAGCGCAAATACGTGGAGAGTCTCTCTGCCTACGCGCGGCAGTTCCTTGACCAGATGCAAAAGCCGGACGTGGACTTCATCGAAGGCCTGTCGCCGGCCATCGCCATCGAGCAACGCAGTTCCGGCAGCAGCCCCCGCTCGATCATCGCCACCACGACCGAGATCTACGATTACCTCCGCCTGCTTTACGCGCACGTCGGCCAACCGCATTGCCCGGACACCGGCGGGCCAATCGTCACGCAGACGACCAGCGACATCGTGGACAAGATTCTCGCGCTGCCGCCGCGAACACGCGTGATGTTGCTCGCGCCGGTGGTGAAGGAGCAGAAAGGTGAATTCCGCGACGTGCTCGAACGCCTGGCCCGTGAGGGCTTCGTCCGTGCCCGGGTGGATGGCGAAATGGTCGAGCTGGGCAACCCGGAGGTGCGGGTCAAACTCGACGCGAAGCAGAAGCACACGATTGAGGCGGTGGTGGACCGGTTGGTGATCGAGGACAAGGTGCGGGTGCGGCTGGCGGATTCGGTGGAGACGGCGTTGCGCTGGGGCGAGGGGGTGATGCGGACATTGCATCAGTCAGCGGTCAGTAGTCCAGCATCCGTAGCAAAGGCCACTGACTACGGACCACTGACCGCTGACTCGTCCAAATGGATCGAGACACTGCGCTCGAACCGTATGTTCAGCCCGGCCACGGGCCGCAGTTTCGAGCCGCTTACGCCGAAGCATTTTTCGTTTAACGCGCCGTCCGGCGCCTGCCCGGTCTGCCACGGGCTCGGCCAGAAGTTGGTTTTCGACGAAGGGCTCGTCGTGCCGGACCCGGACAAGTCGCTGGACGGCGGCGCGGTCTTGCCCTGGCGGCGCGGCGGCAAGCGGATGATCGTCTATTACAAGGCGATGCTGCGCGCGGTGGCAACGCATTATGGGCAAAGCTTGGAAACGCCGTTCAAGGATTTGCCGGATGATTTCAAGCAGGCGCTGCTGCACGGGTCGGGCGACGCGGAGATCGAGTTCCACTTCTGGCGCGCCGGCAAGATGAGCAAGATCACGCGGCCGTTCGAGGGCGTGATTCCGAACCTGGAACGTCTCTACGCCGAGAGCGAAAGCGAGTTCACGCGCAACCGGCTGAAGGCATTCATGTCGCCACAGTTCTGCGACGCCTGCGGCGGGCGGCGGCTCAAGCGTGAGATTCTGGCAGTGACGCTGGGAGAAGGTGAGAAACGTGCTGTGGGCATCCTGCCTGCAGAACCAACGTCTTCCGTCCCCTCAGCCACCTCGCGGCGGAGGAATGGACCTGCCGGGGGGACGCCGGTAGCACGTTCGATCCCCGGTCTCTCCATCATGGACGTGTGCGCGTTGTCGGTGGACAAAGCCGACGAGTTCTTCGCCACCCTGAAGCTCACCGAGTTCCAGCAAAAGATCGCCGCCGAGATCATCAAGGAAATCCGCGCCCGGCTCGGTTTCTTGAAGAACGTCGGGCTGGGTTACCTGACGCTAAGTCGCGAGAGCGGCTCACTCAGCGGGGGCGAGGCCCAGCGCATCCGGCTGGCGACGCAGATCGGCGCCGGCTTGGTAGGCGTGCTCTACATCCTCGACGAACCGAGCATCGGCCTGCACCAGCGGGACAACGATCGCCTGCTGGGCACGCTCGAAGGCTTGCGCGACCTTGGCAACTCCGTGCTCGTCGTTGAGCACGACGCCGACACGATCCGGCGGGCGGATTACGTGATTGATCTCGGACCGGGGGCGGGTGTGCATGGGGGCGAACTGGTGGCGGCCGGAACGCTGGATCAGATTCTCGCCAACCGACATTCTCTGACAGCGCAGTATCTGATCGGCGAGCTTTCGATCCCGATCCCGAAGCAGCGCGTCAAGCCTTCACCCGACCGCGGCTGGCTCGAAGTTCTTGGCGCGACCGAGAACAACTTGAAGCACATCCACGCGCGGTTTCCGCTGGGCACGCTGACGTGCGTGACGGGAGTGAGCGGCTCCGGCAAGAGCACCCTTGTGGACGACATTCTGCGGCGGGCGTTGATGCGGAAGTTCTACGGCTCGAAGGAACGGCCCGGCGCGCATCGCGGGTTGCGTGGATTCGAGGGACTGGAGAAGGTCATCGTGATTGACCAGACGCCGATTGGTCGGACGCCGCGCAGCAATCCGGCGACTTACACCGGGATGTTCAACGCGATCCGCGATCTGTTCGCGCGGTTGCCGGCGGCGAAGATTCGCGGCTACGAGTCCGGCCGGTTCAGTTTCAACGTCAAGGGGGGCCGGTGCGAGAAGTGCCAAGGCGACGGGTTGATTCAAATCGAGATGCATTTCCTGCCGCCGGTCTATGTGACGTGCGAGGCGTGCGGCGGCAAACGCTACAACCGCGAGACCCTGGAGATTACTTACAAGGGCATGAACATCGCCGACGTGCTCGCGATGACGGTGGACGAAGCGGTGACGTTCTTCCGGGCCGTGCCACAAATCCACGATGCCTGCCTGACACTGGCTGAGGTCGGCCTGGGCTACGTGGGCCTCGGGCAATCGGCCACGACGCTCAGCGGGGGCGAGGCACAGCGGGTGAAGTTGGCGACGGAGTTGAGCCGCAAGTCCACCGGGCGCACGCTTTACATTCTTGACGAACCGACGACCGGCCTGCATTTCCATGATATTGCGAAATTGTTGGAGGTGCTCTTCAAGTTGCGCGCCGCCGGCAACACCTTGATCGTGATTGAGCACAATCTCGACGTCATCAAGACGGCCGACTGGGTC
>CAYJNU010000314.1:3973-9737 GCA_964371005.1 uncultured Verrucomicrobiota bacterium
AGACTGGGTCCTTGACCTCGGGCCGGAAGGCGGCGAGGCGGGTGGGACGATTGTGGCGGAGGGCCAGCCGGAATTCATCGCCCGCTGCGAGATCAGCCACACCGGGCGTTATCTGCGCCGGGTGCTGGGCGACCCTGGCGCTTGACCGCCGCTACTGCGTCGGCGGTGGCAATTGGGGCGTGCCCGAATGGTTGGAGCGATAGGCGGTTGGGGTCATGCCTGTGTAGCGCTTGAAGGCGCGGTTGAAGTGCGGAATGGACCCGAAGCCTGCGACCGTGGCGATTTCGCTCACCGGTTTGGTGGGGCTCATCAGCAAATCCTTCGCCCTTTCGAGCCGGAGGTGGGTAAGATACTCGGTGAAGGTCATCCCCATGGTGCGTTTGAACAGCTTGCAGAAGTAATAGGGACTGAGCCGGGCGTGCTCCGCCACCGTGCGCAAATGGAGGCGCTCCGTCTGGTGCGCGCGCATATAGGCCAGCGCCTGGGCCACCGCGCACGGTCGTCCGTGTTGATCGGCGAGCACCCGGCGGCTCGCCAGATCACCGAGATGCTCGGCATAAATGCCCAGGAGTTTCACCACGGCGTCGAGTTGGCCGCGTTCCATGACGGGCATGCTGTCAAAAGCTGCGCGCAAACCGGCCACGTTCGGCTTGCCGCCCCAGCCAGTCACCAGTTCAATGAAACGATCGATGTCGGCAGGCTGCGGCTTGCTCAGGAAGAGGCGATTCGTGTGAAGGGTGGCCACGTATTCGCCACACAGCCGCACGGGCACCGCGATGATGGTCAACCCCGCCACACAGGTGACCGGTTGCGCCCGAAGTTTCTGCTCAAAGCTGTGACGAATCTCGCCCTGCATCCGTTGGCACAATTCCCGACCCGCCCCCGTGCTGCAAGCCAGCTCGCACAGAGGATTGTCGTCCCGTTCGAGCAGCAGCGAACTGGCCTGCTTGGGAAGTGGTTGCAGGCGGACGGACAATCCGCTGGCTTGGCGGAACGCACTCTCAAAGCCCCGCACCGCGTGGACCTGTTGAAGAACCCGAAACCCGCATTTTCCCTTAGTTTCTGCCATAAAACGCTGTTTCCAAGGTGCGATCATGATCGGTTTGGCCGCGGGGGTCAAGGTCACGGGGTCAAGTAGCAAAGTCCTTGAATAAGTGCATGCGGTTGTCTAAAGGAGTGGGTTGACGACCCGTCCCACTGTCACGATGCAACTGCACTGTCACCGTTTCGGCCAGGGCCCGCCGCTGGTGCTGCTGCACGGCCTGTTCGGGTCGTTGACAAACTGGCTGGGGGTCGGCCGTGAATTGGCCACGCATTTCACCGTGCTCGCAATGGACCAACGCAACCACGGGCGCTCGCCGCATGCGGCGGAGATGTCTTACCCCTTGATGGCTGGTGATCTGGCGGAGTCTCTCGATGCGCACGCGCTGAGTTCCGTGCATCTGCTCGGTCATTCGATGGGTGGCAAGGTGGCGATGCAGTTCGCTCTGAGCAACCCGGCGCGGGTCCAGCGGCTCGTGGTGGTGGACATGTCGCCGCGGGCGACGCCACCCCAACATCGCGAAGTGATCGAGGCGTTGGGGGCCGTTGATCCTGCGGCGTGCCGCTCGCGGGCGGAACTGGACAAAACGCTGGCCGGACGGCTCCCGGACGTTGCGTTGCGCCGGTTCTTGCTGAAGAGCTTGACGCCCACACCCTCGGGCACGTTGCGCTGGCAGATCAACTTGGCGGCCATCCAAACGAGCTATGGGTGCTTGACCGATGCGGTTGCCGGCGGGCGACCGTTCGCCCGGCCGACCCTGTTTCTGCGCGGTGAACATTCGCGCCACGTCACTGATGAAGACGAAGGCGAGATCGCGCGTCTCTTCCCCGACGCCAGAATACGAACCGTGCGGGACGCCGGGCACTGGGTTCACGCCGATGCACCCACGGAGTTTGTCAGGATGGTGACCGAGTTTCTGAGCCCGGGAGGAGGGGGATCAGGTTGATGCGACGGCGTCTCGTAGTCCGAGATACTGCGGCTCTTCGCAGACACCACTCGGGAAGGTTCCGCCGCCAAAAATATTTTCGCCCTACCACCTTCTCCCTGCTTGACGCTCCGGGCGTGGGCTACCATATTCCGCAGCGTTGCCGGACAGTGGACTGTGTCGTACCCAATTGTTGTATGGCCAAGACGAAGCTCAGAGCGTCCGCCGCCAGGAAGAGGCTGCAGACTGACGCCAAGAAGCGCACCAGCCCCAAGCACCATCGTGCGGTAGACCGATTGATATCTCGTGGTCTCGTGACACCTGTTTCAGAGCAAACCGTAGGAATTGTCGCCGCGCCTCAGACTGCCGCGGACGCCCAACCCCTTTCCGAGGCCAGCCTGCAGGAGAAGATCAAGGAACTGCTGCGCCTGGCGCAGGAGCAGGGTTACCTGACCTACAACGACATCAACGAAGCGCTCTCGGATCACGCGGTCCAACCCGAGGAGATGGACGACATTTACCTCAAGCTGCGCGGTTTGGACGTGGACATCGTGGATCAGGCCGAGGTGGACCGCGTCAAACAGCCTGGACCTGAGGAAGAGGACGACAAGTCCCGCCTGGACATTCTCGATGATCCAGTGCGCATGTACCTTAAGCAGATGGGCGCCGTGCCGCTGCTTAGCCGGGAGCAGGAAGTCGAGATCTCCAAGCGCATCGAAGACGCGGAGACCGAAGTGCGACGAATCATTTATGGTTTCGGGTTCACCGCAAAGGAGCACATCGCCCTGGCCGAAAAACTGGTTTCTGAGCCGCCCAAGGAGCGGTTTGATCGCGTCACCCTCGACCGGAAGCTCGAAGTGCGGGAGAAACACCTGCGCGACTTGCGGCGGCTGATCACGCGGGCGCGGGAATTGGACGGGCAGGTGGACGCCAAATGGGCCGGCGTGCAACACGCCCGCACCCAGGCGTCGAGCCGGCGGGCCGCCAGCGCCTTCCGCAAGGCCGACAACCGGCTTCAGCAAGTCTTCCCGAAGTTCTGCTTCAAACAGAAGGTCATCGAGGAGATGATGCTGGTGGCGGAGAATATCTGCGAAAAGTTCCAGAGCAGCCTCCACGTCATCGAGGAGATGCAGAAGCATCCCAAGTCGGCATCCCACGAGGCGGTGCTCCAATGCGAGCAGCGGAAGGTCAAATCTCTGGAAGAACTGGTGCGCCTGCCCGGCCTGACGTACCTGAAGATTCACCAGGACTTGCAACAGTTCGCCGCCCGGGCCGTGCAGGCCAAAACCGAAATGGTCGAGGCCAACCTCCGGCTCGTTATCTCCATCGCCAAGAAGTACACGAACCGCGGGCTTTCCTTCCTGGATCTGATCCAGGAAGGGAATATGGGCCTGATGAAGGCCGTCGAGAAATTCGAGTACCGCCGCGGCTACAAGTTTTCCACCTACGCTACTTGGTGGATCCGTCAGGCCATCACCCGCAGTATCGCGGACCAGGCGCGGACCATTCGCATCCCGGTCCACATGATCGAGACCATCAACCGTCTGATGCGCTCCCAGAAACACCTCATCCAGGATTTCGGTCGTGAGCCGTCCGCGGAGGAACTGGCCGAAGACATGCAGATGCCCGTGGAACGGGTGCGCGCCGTGATGAAGATGGCCCAGCAACCCATCTCGCTGCAGGCCACCGTCGGCGATGGCGAGGACGCGAGTTTTGGCGACTTCATTGAGGACAAGGCCGCCGAAAGCCCGTCCGACATCACCAGCTTCGCCCTCTTGAAGGAGAAACTGGGCGACGTGCTGGCCAGCCTGGCAGAGCGTGAGCGCAAGGTGCTCGAATTGCGTTTTGGCCTGGGCGACGGTTACGCGCGCACGCTCGAAGAGGTCGGCAAGCAATTCCGCGTCACGCGCGAGCGCATCCGGCAGATCGAGGCCAAGGCGTTGCGCAAAATGCGGCATCCCACCCGGATGCGCCAGCTCCACGGTTTCATCGAATTGGAACTGGAAGAGCCATAGGCGGGTCCGGCCGAGTTGGGTGACGGGCCGACGCAACCGGGGTGATCGCCGGCCGAGGCGTTTTCTTGCCAGCCCCGCGGCCGTGGCTTACCTTGCGCGCCAGTGAAGACTCCGCAGAGACCTTGCGAGATGCTGGAAGGCGAATGCCCCGAGCCGGGGGTGTGCCCGCTCAGCCGCGTGGCCGCCGGCACGGAGGTTTGCATCAAGCAACTCGCCGCCTCGCCGGAGTTGCGCGCCCGCCTGCGCGAGCTCGGCATGGGTGAGCAACGGAAAATCAAGTTGCTCAGTCGCCAGTCCAATTTCATTTGCCAGGTGTGTAACGCCCGCTTCGGCCTCAGCGAAGAGGTCGCCCGCAGCATTTGGGTCGAACCCATCCCGCCCGACGCCAAACCCGCCTGATCATGTCCGAAGCCTCCCAGCCACTGACCGCCGTGCCCGCGGGGGCTTGTGCCACGGTGACGGACCTCCGCCTGCCCGATGAGAGCCGCGCGCGTCTGATGGAGTTGGGGGTGCTGCCGGGCACGCCGGTTGAACTCGTCCGCTTCGCGCTGCTCAGCGACCCGGTGGAGATCAAGGTGCGCGGCTATAATCTGACCCTGCGGCGGCAGGAGGCGGAGCAGATTTGGGTGAGTCTCACCGGGCGGCGTTGACGCGATGCAGCCGCCCACCCCCACCGCGGCGGAAGCGGTTCCACACGCGCCAGGGCCGCGCTTCATTGCCCTGACCGGCAATCCGAACTGCGGCAAGACCACGCTGTTTAATGCGCTCACCGGCCTGCGCGCCAAAGTGGGCAACTACGCCGGCGTCACCGTCGAACGCAAGGAGGGCCCGCTGTTGGGGTCGCCGCCGGCGCTCAAAGCCCGGGTCCTCGATCTCCCGGGAACCTACAGCCTCAGCCCGCAATCGCTCGACGAACAAATCGCCCGCGACGTGTTGCTGAGCCGCCTGCCGGAACTCCCGCCGCCGGCCCTGATCATCGTGGTGGTGGATGCCTTCAACCTCCAGCGCAATCTCTACTACGCCACCCAGGTCATTGAGTTGGGTCACCCCACGCTCATCGCCCTGAACATGGTGGACGTGGCGGAGCAGAACGGGCATCGCATTGACGCCAGCAGTCTCGCGGCCCGGCTGGGAGTGCCGGTGGTGCCGGTGGTGGCGAGCAGCGGACAGGGCGTGCCGGAACTGCGCCGCGAGATCGTGGCGGCACTCCAATTGCCGCAGCCGCCCGCGATCCGGCGGTTCTGCAAGCTGCCCGGCGCCTTCCTCGAAGAGGCCCAGAAGATTGCGGCCGTGCTGACCTGGAATTTCAAGGAGCGGCGGACTCAGGCCGACGGCGAAGCCTTGTTGATCCTGGGCAACGAACGGGCGCTGGCCTCCAGCGGTGAACATTATCCCACGACCGTTCAACACGCCGTCGCAGCGGCCCGCCAGCGGCTGGACGCTGCCGGCTTGGATTGGCGCAGCACCGCCATCGAAGCGCGTTACACGGCGGTGGCGGCGCTGGCCGCGGAAGTCACCACGGAGACTCTGCCGCCGGGCGAAACGTGGAGCGACCAGGCGGATCGCATTATCACCCACCGCGTTTGGGGAACGCTGATCTTCCTCGCAGTGATGGCGCTGATGTTCCAAAGCATCTTCGTCTTCGCGCGGCTGCCGATGGATGCGCTGCAGGCCGGCGTGGATTGGCTGGCCGGGGCCGTGGGCGACGCCATTCCGCCCGGGGATTTGAACAGCCTGCTTTCGGATGGCGTGATCGCGGGGGTGGGCGCCGTGGTCGTATTC
>CAYJNU010000315.1:0-9703 GCA_964371005.1 uncultured Verrucomicrobiota bacterium
TGATGAGGCGGGTTCAGATACAACCCCACCACGTCGGTCAGCTTCTCCAGAAATCTCGGGTCGCGCGACACCTTGAACGTGCGGTGCAAGTGGGGCTTGAGGTTATGGAGTTGCCACAGTCGGTTCACCGTGTTCTTGCTCACTCCATGGGCGCGGGCCATGGTCCGACAGCTCCAGTGAGTCATGCCTTTGGGCCGCGTTTGCAGCGTGGCCTCAATGATGGCGTCGCGCTTGGCTTGATCATGCACCGGCTTGCGACCGCGACCGGCGGCAATCTCCCAAACGGCATCCAAACCTTGCGCCCGGACTCGCGCTCGCCACAACTCGACGGTGTGCCGGTTGATGTGTAACCGCTCCGCAATCGTGCGGTTCGGTTCCCCGGCAACCGCCCCCAGCGTGATGTCGCAGCGTAGGGCAACCTGCTGCGGAGTCCCGTGTCCGTTGGACCACTGCTCCAGTTGGGCTTGATCACTCGCACTCAGCACCAACGCCGGACTCGATTTGGCCATGCGCCAGATCCTCTCAAGGCCCAGCCATGTGTCTAGTTAATTAAGGGACATAGGACTAGATTCCGTCGACCGCATATAACGGTGGGATGGATGCACGGGCACCGGATCTGTCACTTTCAGTGGCCGATTTCGCTCCTCGCTGCTTTGAAAATGTGAGGGCGCAGAATGCCGGCAGCATCTGGTGCCGGCGAAGATACGGGTATTGTTGTAGCACTTTTCCCAGCTCCGGCCCTGTCAAGAAAGTGTCAAGGTAGAGGTCAGTTGCTCCATCACACCGCAGACCAGCCTTCGCAGCACTGTTGAGAATGTTGGCTGTGCTGCGTGGATAAAACCAGAGAGGTCCAACGGATCGGTTAATCATTGTCAAAATGCGGTCCCGCCGTAACGCGCCAGTGGTTACCCAGTTATAGTTGCCATCCGTGAGAACCCAATTGCCATTCTTGGTAAATTCGGGGGGAGTTGATGTCAGAACCACGCGCCCCCTTGGTATCAGCAACTCGCCGACGGCCCGAAACGCGGCATCAAGGTCCGCTAGCCAAAAGACGAGTAGGTTCATTATGGCCAAGTCGAAGTCGGCACGTCCAATGAGTCTGCGAGCATCATACGCGCTCCCATGGAAGATGTATTCCGCGGCAGCTGGCGAGGTACTGCTCGCCTCCACGAGTTCCAATCCAATTGCCCTATTAGTCTTACGCCTGAGCCGTTCTAGCAAACGGCCTTCTCCGCAACCGACATCAATGACCCTAGCCTCGCAAGTCACGTGGCGATCGATGAACTGGGCAAGAAACCGATCAAGAACAAGGTTTCTGACGAGGTGGCCTTCCCCGCCCGTTAACCCGTGAACAAGAAGGGAGTAATTCGGTGCTGCTAGTCTCCAAAGCTCATCCGGAGTGTAGTTTTCAAGCGGACGGCCCGAATCCGCAATTTCAGGTGGAATCTCCAGATAGTTGCATGTCGGTGCGATGCAACCCCGGTTGATCAACCCTTGAAAATAGAGCGAGCAGCATGTGCCAAGTCTCCGGCCCGATGCCTCAAGCATTTCTTCTGGGGTGAAGAACGCGTGTTTGTCGTATTTCGCGGAAGGATCTGGTGGCGACTGATTGAGTGTGACAGTGCAAACGGCCATGTGTAGCAAGTAGTCCGTGCGCTGGCGCGAGCCGCTTATCAGTAAACGTCCTCCATGGATAGGCATTCCGCCGAATCGTTGTCTTGAGATCAGGACAGCCGTCTCGGTCGCCACCTCCGAGGTCTCAACACACTTCTCAAACTCACACCTTGGGACCTCAAGAGAAGGAAGACTCCAGTATCCTTTGTATTCGTGATCCCATGCGGGGCTGCGGTGGGCAAACAAAGTTCTACTGTCCCTCCGCTCAATGCCAATGGCAATCGCATATCGCTCTTGCATGCTTCCTTCCCACGTTGTTCAGCGTCCAATTGTCCTCATCGATTGACGGCTGTTGTGCGCATCTGCGGCGCGCAGCATTTGGAGACACTGTTCCTTTTCCTCATCACTAAAATATGACACCGAGGCAAAGAAGCCATAACGGGTGAAAGTCCGCCAGTTCGGCTCGCCGATCTTGCCATCCCTGAGTAGCGATTTGTATATGGCAGTTCCCGGGTACGGCTGGTAGACTTGGATTGCTAGTTCGTTGGGAGAAACTTCCGTGCTGAACTCCATTATCGCCTCTCTGTCTTCTTGCGTTTCCGTTGGAATACCGACCATAACAAACGCACGCACTTCCATCCCCTCCGCCTTGATCCGGCGACAAACCTGACGGACTCTGTTGACGGTTGATGTTTTCCCCAACACATCAAGCATACGCTGCGTTGCCGCCTCTACGCCAACATGGATCGCCCTGCAACCCATCTCAGCCAGCAAGGTAATCTTATCGTCTCTCAGCGTCGACACGTGCGACATGCAGCTCCAGATGTAACCGCAGTCCCGAATGCGGGTGGCCAGTTCCAAGAGAAAATGATGATCAATGGCAAAAGTATCGTCCGTGAAGTAAAAACGACGAATCCCGTACTGTTCAGAAAAATAGCCGAGCTCGCGCGCGACCCGCGCTGCCGACTTCGATCTAATGCTACCGCCCTTGATTGCGGAACAGCAGAACCGGCAGTTGTAGGGACAACCGCGAGCACAATGTATCATTAACTTTCCCCCAATTCCCTTCGCAAGTTCGTCAGGCGCTAGATACTCCAGGCGAGGCAACGGCAGACCGTCCAAATCCTCGATTGGCCCACCATCCATTATTCGTCCCCCAGTAGTAACTTTTCCTCTCAGAACATTACAGAATTGCACTAACGATTGTTCTGCTTCCCCAATGAGGATTACAGACGAGGTGTCATCTAAGAAGGGACGAGTCGATCCACGGAAGTGCGGTCCACCCAATACTATTCTCGCGCCGGGAAACTCGCGAGCTAGGGCTTCTATGATCCACATGACCACAGGAACAGTCTCGGAATAGACACCTATGCCGATCACATCGGGACGCAAAGAGAGAATTGTCTGTCTGAATTCGCGCCAGACCTCACAGTCTTCCTGCATTG
Source organism: uncultured Verrucomicrobiota bacterium (assembly GCA_964371005.1). GTDB lineage: Bacteria > Verrucomicrobiota > Verrucomicrobiia > Limisphaerales > MWDV01 > MWDV01. The sequence goes on from CAYJNU010000315.1 coordinate 3,060, forward strand.
CTAGCGGAACATACTGGGTCAGCACATGCTTTTCGTAGTAGCCCAAGTCACGTCGTCCAGAGATGCTTTGAGACGAGTCAGCATTGAACACCAATGCTTCAACGCCGGTCGACCGCAACATCGCGGCGAGGTGAAGGAGGGCCATTGAGACGTAAGTCTTACGCTCTCCAACCAACCTGTAATAAGGAGGGTTGACCAAGAGTACGCGCATCAGATGCTCCAATTTGCGCCGAGCATTGCTGGGGATAGTCGGTATATCCCGCGGCCCCCCGTAAAAGGTACCGTGAAGCCCGCAACGACCACGGGCGTAACGCTCCCTTGTCGCGGGCTAGCCTAGCCCGTCTTCTCCCTTTGGCGCCGCAACGAAGACAAGTAATACATGTAACCATATTTCCGTTTAGTTCGAAGCCAGTCGAGAAACTCATTGGCTATCGGAAGAGCGTGAATAGGCGGTATCAGTACACCTGCCGCCGTGCATACGGCACCACCTAGCATGCGTATCCAAGGAGGACGTGAAGCCTCGTGAAAGTAATCGGCAAGATCGCTTAGAAGGCGCCCTTCGACTGCCGACATGGCATCTCGAACATTCTTCTGCCCAGAGACCGAAGGCACTTTCACGGTGTGCTCGAGGAGCAGCCGTAGCTCAGTCGAGTGAGGTTGAAGACGGGCTATGTCCTTGACCGTAAGCGTGCTGATATCACCGATCTTCATGATACGAAACAACTCTTGCACTAGCGGTTCGTAATCCTCCTTGAAGACAACTGGTGCTATCGTCGCATCGGGAGGATGCCATCCACCGTAGTTGTTTAGCACTTGGTCCGCTCCCAGAATTGACGCAACGGCCATGGACCAATACTCTCTCCTCATCGCAATAATCTTCGAAGTCGATTCTTCGGGTGACGCGACAATTGTGCCGTCGGGTTTTTTGCGAGCGCTGATCAGGTCAAACAGATCCTTGCGCTTGAGAAATGTGTCGGAAATAGCTCGCTCGAGAGTGGCATACTCCACGGGGTCGAGAACATGGAGGCCGGGTATATGTTGCGAGGGCTCTTCCCCAGGGAAGCACCACAGATGGACCAAGCCCCTGACCTGAAGGCCGTTCAGGGCCTCCTCCACATGCGCGATGACTTGCGTCGGAGTCCCGATTGACTTCGCCGGTGCGGCTCCTGTGTTGAGCCAAACTCGGTCAGCCGTCGTCAGAAGCGCTAAGTATATCTGAGTTAGTTCAACTAGGCCGATCTCGGTCCTGTCATTATAGAGAATACTTGGCATGGTATGAGCCCTAGGAAAAGGCTTTTAGGGCAGCGGGAACATCGTAATCGTAGATATGGTAACTGGCAGCATGATGGGTATACTCGCCAACGGCGACGCCGAGCTCTTTTGCAAGCCCGTGCTGCATCGTAATGATCGCATTCATGTCGAGAAGCGCGCAGAGCCAAGCGTCGTTGCTCCGGAAATAGGCCGTGACGTTCAATCGGTCAAGTCGAAACAAGTACTGCAGAAGGCAAATGCACGGCGGATGGTCGGAATTGCGATCCTCAAAGGCATCCCACACGGACACTACGGCCCGTCGTGAATACCAGGCTTCGGTAATCCTCAGCCGTACTGCACTCGTTTGGTTTATCGTCGCGTCATTTCGCTTGAGATCCGAGATCCGAGAGTAGATCTGTTTGTGGTAGTGCTGGTCGAAGAGGCGATCTTCGTACGTACTGCTAAACTCCCGTGGCTTGGAGTATTTAGCGGAATACCGCGGTTCCTTCAAAGGATTGGCGACGTGTAAGATCACATTTGTTAGCTCAACAGTTCGTCCCCCGCGTTCCGTTGGAACCCACTCTCGAGGAGTGTGCAGTAACTGCCGAATGCTCTCATCCCAAACGGTGGCTACCGCGTCGCCTTGAATCAGCCGAGGCATGAGGTGTCCTTTCGATCAGAGTCCCCCTTGTACCTTCAGGTAGTAGTTGATCGCATCCTGGAACGTCCTCCGTTCAGATGATCGCGGTGGGGGGGGGGCGTTATGTTTCTTGATCCATTCGATGGCTTCTGCAAGCGTCTCTACGACAACGTCGGACAGCCCGTACGCGAATGGGTGAATCCAATTGGTAAGATCCTCGCCACAGACGTCTGAAAGTTTGTCCATTCTGTAGTGTGTGTTTCGCGTCACGAGCGCGATGACGGGAATGCCATAGAACTTGGCGATAGTCATCTCTGATCCGATACCGATACCACGTCTCTCCCTGAGATCGGCAATGACGAAATCGGCAATGGAAACCAGAAAAACGTCGCAGCCAAAGTTGGCGTAATAGTCCTGGCGGGTGACTTTTGCATTGGCGGGGTTCAGAATCTTCACGACATCAAAATCGCTGAAGGCGGCCTCAAGTGCAGCCTCGTCCGACTCTGTCCAGTAGCACTGCTTCTCGGTATCGGACGCGCCCTTCTTGATGCTGCCGGACAAATAGATAGAAATCACGTGTTTGCTCATGTTAATAATCCTCTTAATAATTCTCTTAATAATCCTCCGATTTTCTCACACTCTCAATGAACTTGATGAGTTCCTGACGGGATCCGTCAGGCAGGGCCTTCGAAGTGTCTAAGACCAGAGATGCTTTGGGACGAACAACGGCCTCGTAGAATGCGTACAGTCGGCTGTTGAAACTCGCCTCGCCTTCACGATACTGCCTCCTATACGGCTCGCTATCGAGACGCGTAGCCGCTCTGTTTCGCAAGACGTCCCAGTCGCAAAAAAGATAAGCAATATGGCAATTGATCCCAATAGAGCCCAGTTCCTTCATCGATACCAGTAACGGGCGAAACATCTCGTGGCCATCCTCTGGATAGGCAGCGGCCTCGACTGGCGCTCTGTCGGTTATTAGGACATCGACGCCGTTTCGTTTAGCCTCAAGCACGCGATCAAACCAGCTGGCGATCCAGGTCCACTTTGACACAAAAAGTGCGTTGTCCAAGCCCCACCGGTCAAGCTGAACATAATTCTCGGAGACGGTGCGATAGTTCGCGGAGAGCAAAGTGACAAGGGTCGTTTTCCCTGCCGCGTTCGGCCCTACCAACGGAATGACGAGCATAAAACTGGTAACTGGTACGAAATCGGTTTTTTGGCGCCCGCATGTACTAAGCGCTGCTCGGGTCAGGGCGAATTGACTTTGGGCTCACCTAGCATGGAGCAAGCATATCAAAGGGCGGGCTTGTATGTCAATGGCGTGGTTAGCTGACATTTCATGGTTGCGAGGCATTTTCCCCTTTTTCTCAGGCTGAGCCTGTCGTAAGCCGCTGGGTCGCAACCGCCGTAGGGCTCCCGAAAACCGGCATCATCGTCGCGAACGGTATTGAAAGCCTGCTCCCGGGCATGAGTCACGGCCCCAGCCCCCCGTACGACTCCACTCCCCTCGGCTACCAGACCGATGACATCTTTCCGCCGCCGGGATGCTGGCAGTGTCCCGATCCGGATGTGACCCATATTAACCCGAAGTTGATATGCCCTCCGCGTAGACACACGCTCCCGCGCAGCCAACATCATCTCGCACCCGCGATCACTATCGTAACCCCGGCGCATCCACTCGGCAGGATGACATAAGTCACACCACGGCTGCAATCTCCGCGATCTCGTTTTACGTTGAATCGTAGGCCTCTCGGCCTATCATCGGCGCGAGCAGAGTCGGCTCCCACGACCCGACAGATTTTATGGCCATCAACATATCCAACGGCCCCGACAGCACCCCGCCCGCCTCCCGCTCTACGCTCTACGCTTTACGTCCCCCACCCGCCCATGACCAACTACGCCGAACCCCCCGAATTCCTCTGGGAAACAGCCGACCTCATCAAGGACGACTACGAAGCCAATGACTACAAGAACGTCATCCTCCCTTTCACGCTCCTCCGCTGCCTCGACTGCGTCCTCCAGAAAAATCGGGAGCCCGTCCGCAAGGCCGCCGATGAATACAAAAAAGACCCTGTGCAGACCCGCGACGCCTTGCTCAAGAAAAGCTCCTCGCCGGCAGTTCTACAACACCTCCGAATACTCCCTGGTGGCCCTTCGGAAATTCCCCAACGACATCGGCGAGAATTTCACCAAATACCTCGACGGCCTCTCCGCCAACGTCAAAGACATCCTGTTCGATTTCTCCGGCGGCGAGCAAAAGGGCCTCGCCGCCTTCTGCGAAACCCTGCTCCGCAAGCGCCTCCCGTTCAAAATCGCCAAGGAGTTTGCTCCCGATAAGACGCTCCGTGACGAACTCTCCGGCATCGGCATCGCAGGGGCGCGCACGCAGCCGCCCTCAACGCGATGAACGTCTGCAAAGTATGACATCCGTTCACGAACGACTGACCGAGCAATTCTATCGCTGGGAACAGCGGGGACGCGGCTGGCAGGTTCACAGCGAACCCGTGCAGCCTGAGCCACCATTCGTCTCCTTTGATGGTCATTGTCTCGACGAAACGCCGGCCGTTGACGATGGGCGCAAGCCGACGTTCCTAAGTTCCCTCTTCCGCAAAGTCGCCGCCGTCCCAGAACCTGCTCCGGTTGTCCACGGGCCAGTGGAAGAGCCAGAGCCAACCCCTCTTGCTCGCGACAGTCTGATCGAGCTCCACACCTCCCTGCCCGCTGACCTCGACATTTCCAAAGACGCCTTCGAGCAGTTCCTTCTCAATCTGTCCCTGTGCCGCGAACCCGTGTCGTTTGAATTGCTCGGCACGCCTGGGCGCGTCAGCCTCCAATTCGTCGCCGGCACACACGACGCCCCGCTCATCCGCCGCCAGTTGCAGGCGTATTTTCCGGACGCGGTCTTTCAGCCACGCGAGAACGCTTTGGCGGAAGCGTGGGAGACGGGTTCGGGAGAAGAAGCATTGGTGGTCGAATTCGGCTTGGCCCGCGAGTTCATGTTCGCGCTCGCCAGCGGCAAGCTCGATCCGTTCGTCGGCCTCGTCGCTTCACTGGCCGAGTTGCAGCCGGACGAACTCGCGTTGTTTCAAGTCCTCTGGCAGCCGGTGCCGCAGCCATGGGCGGAGAGCATCGTGCGCTCCGTCACTCACGAGGACGGCAAACCCTTCTTCGTAAACATGCCCGAATTGGCGAAGGCGGCGGAGGACAAAGTGTCGCGTCCCCTGTATGCCGCCGTGGTTCGGCTCGCCACGAAAGCTGAGACGTTTGACCGCGCCCTCCAGATCGCGTGCGACCTGGCCGGGTCGTTGCGCGTGTTGGCCAATCCGCACGGCAACGAACTCATCCCGCTCCAGAATGACGACTACCCGTTCGAGGCGCACGTGGAAGACCTGTTGCGCCGGCAATCGCGCCGCACAGGGATGCTGCTGAACAGCGATGAACTGACCAGTTTCGTGCATCTGCCGGGCAGTGCGGTGCGGTCGCCGGCATTGCAGCGCGACAGCGGCAAGACCAAACCCGCTCCGTCTATCGTGCGGCACGAAGCCGGCCTCCTGCTGGGCCACAACCCCCACTTTGGCGAAACCATCCCGGCCACGCTCACGCCTGGGCAGCGCGTGTATCACACCCACATCCTGGGCGCAACCGGCACAGGCAAGAGCACCCTGCTGTTCAACCTGATCCGCCAGGACATCGAGAATGGCGAGGGACTCGCGGTGCTCGATCCTCACGGCGATCTGGTGGACAGGATTTTGGGCGTCATCCCACAGGAACGGATCGGGGACGTCATCCTCGTTGACCCGGCTGATGAGGAGTTCTCCATCGGGTTCAACATCCTGTCGGCGCACAGCGAGCACGAAAAGACCTTGATTGCTTCCGACCTCGTTTCGGTGTTCCAACGGCTGTCGAGTTCCTGGGGCGACCAGATGCAGAGCGTGTTGCAGAATGCCATTCTCGCCTTCTTGAACAGCAGCCGCGGCGGCACGCTGGCCGACCTGCGGCGGTTTCTGGTCGAGCCGGCCTTTCGGAACGAGTTCCTCCAATCGGTTTCCGATCCCAATGTGCTCTATTACTGGCACAAGGGTTTTGTGCATCTGTCCGGCAATAAGTCCGTCGGCCCAGTCCTGACCCGCTTGGAGATGTTCCTGGCACAGCGGCCCATCGCGCACATGGTGTCGCAGCCGGAGAACCGCTTGGACTTCGGGGAGATCATGGACACCGGCAAGATCTTTCTCGCCAAGTTGCCCGAGGGATTGCTGGGCCGGGAGAACTCGTATCTGCTGGGCGCGTTGCTGGTGTCCAAGTTCCAGCAACTGGTGATGGCGCGGCAGGCCAAGAAGATTGCCGCTCGCCGCGACTTCTGGATTTACATAGATGAGTTCGCCAACTTCATTACGCCCTCGATGGCGGAGATTCTGTCGGGGGCGAGGAAGTATCGGATCGGGCTGACGCTGGCACACCACGAGTTGCACCAGTTGCAGCGCAGTGCCGAGGTGGCGAGCGCGGTAATGACGCATCCCTACACCCGAGTCGTGTTTCGCGTGGGCGACGACGACGCGAAGAAGCTCGCGGATGGGTTTTCGTTTTTTGAGGCGCGCGACCTCCGGAATCTCGAAACCGGCCAAGCCATCTGCCGTGTGGAGCGGAGCGATTTCGATTTCAATCTGACCTTTCCCCTGCCGGAGTTACCCAGCGAAGCGAACATGGCCAGCCGGCAGCAGGAAGTCATCGCGGCCTCGCGGAAGCAGTATGGCAC
>CAYJNU010000316.1:0-1501 GCA_964371005.1 uncultured Verrucomicrobiota bacterium
ATCTCGTCCTCATCCGTGGTCCGCCAGTCGTGGGCGGGAGGCAGAGTGATTTCCGGTTCACTTCCAACCTGGTTGCGCCGGGACTTCGACGCGGCCGCTGATTTGCACGCGGACTTGTGTGCCTGCGAATGGGTAATGGTCAATGCCATGCCCTCAGCGTGGCGAACCGAGCGCATCGCGGCAATGGCGAATATCGGCGAATATCGGCGACAGCCATTCGCGGGCGTCCGCAAAATGGTTCTGTTGGCTGGACAATCACTTCCACACTTTGCAAAGTGTGATCTGTGGTCCCGCAAACGACCCATCCAACGCTCTGGCGCACTTGTCGCGTGCTGGCGAACAGCACCCGCCTCCGTCTCTTCGCCCAACTGATGCGGCAACAACCCCAAGCCGTTCTACAGTTGGGGAAATCGCTCGCACTGACCCCGCCCGTGGCCAGTCAATCTCTCCGGGCTATGGAGGCGCGTGGGCTGCTCAAGGTCAAGCGGGTCCAGCGCCGCGTGGAATACCGCATCCCCAATGGTGACGAAGCCGGCGTTTTGGTTGAACTGGTCAGCGCACTCCGTAGCACTCTGCTTCGCGACACCCGCTCCGTCGAACAGGTCATCCGACTGGCGACAGCATTCACGCATCCAACCCGGATTGAGATCTACCGGCGGTTGCATTCCGGACCTCTGACGCAGATGGGACTCAAGACCAGGCTCGGAGTTTCATGGCCGGCGCTGTCGAGACATCTCGCCAAGTTGTTGCGTCGCGGCTATGTGGTTCTCGACGAGCCCGAAGGTCGCTACGGAATCACGCCCCACTCGCATCGGCTGGGGCGAGTGCTCGCCAAACTGGCGTTGGTGTAGCGATTCGACGCTTGGACGCAGTCACGCTCTTCCACACTTTGCAAAGTGTGAATGTTGCTGCGGATCACGTCGGTTCATCGCGCTGGAGCGCCCCAAAGCCTCGGTGGCGAGTTCTGCGACCAGCCAGAGAATATGCAGGGGCGGTGGTGTTGCGCCGGCGAATCGTTGGGGAAAACGCTCCCAGTGGGGCAGACACTCCTCGGCATCAGCGTGGTAACATTCAGAGAAATGCGGGGACGTTGGCCAAAGCGTCGACTCGCGGCAATCCGGGAATGACATCCGGGAATGATGGCGCGTTGCGCCATCAAGGTTGGCCGCGTTACGATGCCGCCATGCCTGACGACGAGCCACCGATCCTTGATCCAGCAGAAGATTGCCCCTGGCGTTCTCCCCGCGAGATCTTCGCTCGATTCGGCTACGCGCCACTGCCGCCGGACGAATTGAACGATTTGCAGTTGCCGGGGCGCCTTTGGGAGTTGCTCCACGCCGCTGCCGCGCGCCGCTTGTTCTTTCACGCCACCGACCATTTGAGCGACCACGAATTCTACACGCTGCTTTGGGAACAGTGGCTCGATGAACCCGTCGCCGACATCCCGCTTGAAGCCGAAACGAACACCACGCTGATGGTCTCCGAACTCAACGCCAATGGA
>CAYJNU010000316.1:1511-5739 GCA_964371005.1 uncultured Verrucomicrobiota bacterium
GACGCACGAGGAAATCTGGTTGCGTTACTACGCGGAGCCAGCCGACCGCATGGCGCGGGCGGCCGGCGAGGTCATCCCGCCGCACGAAGAACCGCCGTTTGACCGCGACCGGCATCTTCCTGTCCCGCCCGTCCCGCGCGAAGCCCAAGCCGATCAGCCTCGACCGACTGGTGGACTACCTGCGCGAATTGATGTGCTCGGTCGAACGCCACACCAAAATCGGCGGGCGCCGCGGCTATCTGGAGTTCGTTCGGAGCTTCATCCCATGACGAAATCGGGATGGGTTGGCCGATCGGTCAGTGACCGGATGCTTCCCAAAGGCCAAGCACTTTCTCAATCTGCCCCCGCACCTCGGCGCGGGCCAGTTGCCGATCGCCGAGTTTCATCAACAACTCATCGTAGCCCGTGTGTTCGTGCCGGATCTGCGCGATGACGGCCAGCCGCAACGCCTGCGGGTTGAACTCCTTTGCAGCAGCGGAGCGCCCGACCCGCCCGGAGTGTTTCCGACAGGTCCACGCGGCGATGCGCTCGGCTTCGACCACAGGACAGCCCGGAAACAACTCGCGCAGTTTCGCCGCCACCGCCGCCTCGTAATCACGATCCTCAACTTCCCGCCGAGCCGCGGCCCGTTCGCGTTGCCGTGCGCGCTGGTCCTCGTCGGCGAGGCACTCGGATTCCGCGCGCGCGAGGGCGGCCGGAGCGACAAGTATCCCCTGGCGTTCGTAGCGTTTCCGAGTGCGCGACCAGCGCACGACCACCGCGCGCAGCGGCGAGTGTTTGGTGGCCCGTCGCGTCAGGGCCGTGTTGCCGGAGGCGAGAAACTCCAGATACCCGAGGTCCGCGCAATCCAGGCACAGCGGTCGGTTGTTCTCCATGCGCAGAAGGTTGCCATTAGCCAATTCACGTCCGCACTCCGCGCACTTCGTCTCGCGCCGGATCATGAAGACGACGATGTCTCTTGGTTCGCCGGGCGGAGCAAGTTCGGAGTTGGGAGGCGCGGGAGTCATGGCGATTCAGCCACCGCAACATTTTTTGAATTTCTTGCCGCTGCCGCACGGGCAGGGATCATTGCGCCCGACTGTGGGCGGTGCGATGCAGGGTTGGCCCGAGTCGGCGATCATGTCGAGATCTTCCTCCAGCGGCGGCAACGGCGGGTCATCCTTCGGCGGTGGATTGTCGAGCCACTTGGCGGAGTCAGCCACATCCGTGATAAGTGCGTGGCTTTGCTGGAATGCCTGCCATGGGCTGGGCCGCTTCCCCGCTGCCTCATCGAGGAAGGACTTCAGACCCACGAAATCTTCGTCCACCACGCCCCGCGCGTACGCAGCTTCGACTTCAGGGCGCAGTTCCCACGCCTCCACGTCGCACGCCGCGGACACCGCCCCGGCCAAGACTTGTTTATTCGCCGACACGCCGCGAAGTCTGCCTGTGAGCAATTCACGCAGCCACGCGACGTGCTCTGTGCGCGCCAGTTCACCCCATGCCACGAGGCTGGTCAGCGCGTCAATGCACGCGTTGCGGCAATCCTCATCGAGCGTTTCGTCCTCGGCCATCGCCCGCAACTCGCTCTGCCGTTTGCCGCCCACCATCGCCAGGAGAATCGAGCCGTCTCCCGTGATCAGATCGCCGAGCAGGTCGTAGCCGATGCCGCTTGGCAGCGAAAACAGCTTACGGAACACCGACCACGCGGCGTCTTCGCGCCACCGGGCCAGTAGAAAAAGGGCAGGCATCCCCAGCGAACCGTCTTCCTCCAGCGCCGCCTCGGGATTTGTCGCCCAGGATTCAAGTTGGGCAATGAACTCGGCGGTCAACTCCGTTCGAAACGATTCACAGGCCGCCAACGCCTCGCGGCGCACGGGATCACCCTGCGCGGACAGCGCCACGATGATTCGCTCGGCATCCCAGTTTGCCACCGGGGACGGCGCCTCGCCCTGACAGGCTTGGTGCAGCGCATCGAGGACCATCCGGAACAATAGACAGGCTCGGCCTTTCTCCTCCGCGCCCAACGCGGACGACGTCAGGACGGCGGCGGAGACTCCCCTCAGCAGTTCCGGCTGCGAACAGGCTGCAAAGAGGTTGGGCGCGGCCCGGGGGTATTGCCGATCCGCTCCCGCCAGGGTTTCCAACCACGCCCCGCACGACTCCCGCAACCGAATCAGCTCCGCATCGGTGAGTCCGCGCAAGGGCCGCCCGGCCTCACGGCGCATCAATTCGGCCAGCAGCGCGGCGTGGTCGGCCACCCACTCGAAGAGCGTCATGCGTGGGTCCGAGGCTTCGACATACACTGGTGGCCCACCCGGTTTCGCGGAAGCCACTCCGCTGAGGGCGGTCAACAGCGCCAACAAACCCGGCCGCTCGCGAAAGAGCCGATCCGTCAGCCCCGAGGCGATTTCGCGGGGCAGACCGAGCAAGGCCCGCCAGTGCGCTAGCGCCCGATCACTGGAAATGACATGCATAAACGTGTGGCGAAGACCTTACTTATTGGTGGCGGCTTCCGCCAACTGTTGGGCAAACTCCTTTTCCGGAAACTTCGTTGGCAACGAGAGGAACGGAGTCTTGTTGATCCAGTCTTCGTCATCCTTCATCGGGCCGACGGCGGTTTCGGTCCGCCAGGCCAATTGACTCCGCATGTCGTTCATCGAACCGACGGCCATGCGCGGGTTGCCCGTGGCGAACACCAGCGGGGCGTTCCTCCACGACGCCAGCGCCGGTGTGTCGGTCAACGCAAAGCCCAGACGCAGCCGGAAGAGTCTTTCGAAGTTGTCGTGCTTTCCAAGGTCCTTGAGGGGCAGGACAAACGTGTAAAGCGTGGCCACGTTCGTCACCAGTGCCACCCACGAGCGATCAGCCTTCTGGCCGAAATCCACACGCCATTGGCCGAGCCAAAACACCGGCGGTTCGCTGGCGCGCACGCCGGGCTTGACCCGCCACCGCTTTTGCGCCTGCGCGGAGAGGATGATCTCGATGGCGTTGGGATTTGCACTCGCTGGAGACTGCGGCCTGGGCTTACGCGGCACGGGCAGCCTGCGCGGCTTGGACGGTGGTGGGGCGAAATCGCGATCCAAGTCTGTGCAGCGCTCGCACAACGTCCCGCGCGGACCGATGGAATGGCCGTCCGTGCCGAGCTTGATAACGATCCCGCACCGGTCGCACCGCGTCGGCTCGAAGTGCGGCGGATGCTCCAGCACCTCGAAGTTGTATTCATTCGTGCCGTACCAAACATACATCTCGGTGTTGAACGACTTGCGGCAGACTTGGCAGTCCTTCCAGTGGCCCTTGTGATTATTGTGACGGTGGAAGGAGCAGAGCGTGTAGCGGTCGTGATTCCGGGCGCAACTGTTCCGCGCGTAGGAGAACAACACGTATTTGTGGTGGTCGTCGCAAATCCAGTTCCCGCAGCAATCCGTCCGCATCAACTTGCCTGCCTTGCCGCAGAGACCGCAGCGGCGCTGCTCGAGATTCGCTTTCTTCTTCATGACGCAAGGGTGAGGGGCGCTGGGTTCTGTGTTCCGCTCCCTCCGAGCCCGCACCAAACGCTCCGAACCGCGGCGGGCAAGCCGGGTTCCAACCGCCGCACCCAAATCGGTGGCGGGTGAACACGGCAACTGGAACATCGTTTCAACACGGGATGATTAAAGCGGACGGACGCGGGCGTGCCAACACAGGAAAAAGCGCGGGCTTCGGGCGACTCACACGCGACGGAAGCGAAGGGCACGCCGTTGCCCGGCCCAAGTGCTGGATTGGAACGGACTGGGAGTCTCAGCACAACCGGGTAAAGGCAACCCTCGCAGAAATCCGTGTGCATCCGAGGCCGTCCGTGGTTAACATCTCCCCGCGAATATGGAATACGAAGCAGTCATCGGCTTGGAAACGCACGTCCAACTTAAAACGAAGTCGAAAATGTGGTGTGGCTGCGCCAATGTGTTTGGCGCAGAGCCGAACACCAACGTCTGCCCCGTCTGCCTCGGCCTGCCCGGCGTGCTCCCCGTGCCGAATGACGAGGCACTGCGCCTGACGGTACTCACGGGCTTGCTGCTGCACTGCGAGATTCCCCGTTTCGCCAAGTTCGACCGGAAGAGCTACTTCTACCCGGACATGCCGAAGAATTACCAGATCACGCAATACGATAAACCCAGCGCGGCGAACGGCTTCGTCGAGTTCGAGTTTGGTGGGGGGGGGGTGGCGCCAGCCCGCCCCGGGGGGGGCGGGGCCCCCAAAACAGGGGCGC
>CAYJNU010000316.1:5749-9686 GCA_964371005.1 uncultured Verrucomicrobiota bacterium
GGGCGACCGGCTCCGCCGAGTTCGCGTTTGGGGGGGCAGGCTCCCAGCCGGCCGGCAGGCTGTAAGCCTGCCCCACTATCCGTGTCCGCATCACCCGCGCACACCTGGAGGAGGACGTGGGCAAGAGCACACACTTCGAGCGGAACAGTGGCGTGGACTTCAATCGCGCCGGCGTGCCGCTGATGGAAATCGTTTCCGAACCGGACATCACGAGCGCCGACATGGCCTACGAGTATCTCAACGCGCTCAAGGAGATCCTCGTGCAGGGCGGCGTGAGCGATTGCGACATGGAAAAGGGCATGGTCCGCTGCGACGTGAACGTGAGCGTGCGCCCAGTCGGCACAAAAGAACTCGGCGCGAAGATCGAGATCAAGAACATGAACAGCTTTTCGGGCGTGCGGAAAGCGCTCGATTACGAAATCCCGCGGCAGATTGCAGCCGTGAAACGTGGCGAGAAGCTGATTCAGTCCACGCGCCGTTGGGACGACGTGGCGGGCATCACCGAGGAGATGCGGACCAAGGAACACGCGCACGATTACCGTTATTTCCCCGATCCCGATCTCATGCCCGTCGCGCCGGACGACGCGTGGTTGGCGGAAGTGAGATCGCGCGTGGTCGAGTTGCCGCTGGCGCGGAAGCAGCGTTTCATGCGCGACTACGCCCTGCCGGCTTCCGATGCCGAGACATTCAAGAGCGACCTGCCGCTGGGAGATTACTTCGAGCGCGTCGCCAAACAGGCGAAGCATCCGAAGGCGGTGGCAAACTGGGTGATCAACAACCTCCGGGCGAAACTCGCGGAAAGTGGCAGCCGACGTGAGTCGGTTCCAACTCAAGCACCGAAACCTGCTCAGAGCGGACTCACGTCCGCTGCTACCGAAGTCTCGCTGGCCAACCTCAGATTCAAACCCGAAGCCCTCCTGGAACTCATCGCCCTCATCGAAGCCAAGACCATCAGCAGTTCCGCCGCTCAGGACGTGTTCGCCGAGATGTTCGCCACCGGCCAGTCCCCTGCCCTGATCGTTCAGGAGAAAGGCCTGGCCCAGGTCAGCGACACCGGGGCGATCGAGAAGTTCTGCGACGAGGTCATCGCTGCGAATCCCGGGCCGGCGAACGATTTCAAATCCGGAAAATCCGCTGCGCTCAACTTCCTCAAAGGCCAGGTGATGAAACTGAGCAGGGGCAAGGCGAACCCGGCCCTCGTGGGCGAGGTTCTGGAGCGCAAACTTAAAGCCTAGGCGGGACGAACATGGCACTCCCTCTGACTGACTACACTCGGCGGGGCTTTCTCAAAGTGGGCACAGCCGCGGTTGGAGGTCTGGCGTTTGTAGTCCCCGTCTTCCCGGCGCGGGCGCGCGTCGGCCCGAAGAGTGCCGGATTGGCCGTCGAGAATCTGCCGAAAGGCGCGTCGCCCAAACCGGTTGCGTTCCCGCATTTCCCCGATCGCTTGCACGCGTTCGTCTGGCGCAACTGGCCACTGGTGACGCCCGAGCGTATGGCGCGAGTCGTCGGCGCGAAGCGGGCGGAGATCGTGCGCCTGGGACGAGCAATGGGCCTGGGCGATCCGCCACGCGTCACACGCGATCAGCAGGCGCGCTCCTACATCACCGTCATCAAGCGCAACTGGCATCTGCTGCCCTACGAACAATTGCTCGACCTCCTCGACTGGAGCGCGGAACAACTCGCCTTCACGCTGCGCGAAGACGATTTCCTTTACATCAAACTCGGCAACCTCAAGCCGCGCTGCGAACCGTTGCGCTATCAGCCACCGAACGAACAGACCCTCCAACGCGAACACGCAATCGCGCGCATCGTGAACGAGGAATTCCCGCGGGGCGTCTGCCAGGCGACAGACCCGCTGTTTGGATTTGTCGCGCAGCTATCCTCCAAACCGGCGGCATCCAGCAGCCAGCATCCGGCGGCCGGCGACTCGCTCCGCTTCTGTTACTCCTACTTCGCGCTTTACGGCGATCCCTTGCTGGAGAAAGCCGCTGATCCGTTCCCCGAGGGCTACCTGGCACGACTCGCGCAAGCGGGCGTCAACGGCGTGTGGTTGCAGGCTGTGCTGCACAAGCTCGCACCGTTTCCCTGGCAGCCGGAACTCAGCGCGCAACACCAGGCTCGGCTCAAGAACCTGCGCGCGCTCGTGGCCCGTGCCCGCAAGCACGGCATCCGGGTCTTCCTCTACTTGAACGAGCCCCGTGCCCAGCCGCTGCGGTTCTTTGAAGACCGGCCGGAGTTGAGAGGAGTCGTCGAAGGTGATCACGCGGTGCTCTGCGCGAGCGTACCGGAAGTCCAACGCTTCCTGGTGGATTCCGTCTCGTCTATTTGCCGGGCTGTGCCGGAGCTGGGTGGATACTTCACCATCACGGCCTCGGAAAACCTGACCAACTGCTGGTCGCACGGCGGCGGCACGAGTTGCCCGCGTTGCAGCAAACGGCCGCCCGCCGATGTGATTGCCGAGGTCAACCGGTTGTTTGCAGATGGGATTCGGAAAGCCGGTACGATGGCGCGTTTGATCGCGTGGGACTGGGGTTGGAACGACGCCTGGGCGGGCGACGCGATCCGCCAATTGCCAGCGGAGGTCACGCTGATGAGCGTGAGCGAGTGGAGTCTGCCCATCGAACGCGGCGGCGTGAAGACGCAAGTGGGCGAGTATTCCATCTCTGCCATCGGCCCGGGCCCGCGCGCGCAGAAACACTGGAAGCTTGCCCGTGAACGTGGCCTGCAAACGATCGCGAAGATCCAGGCCGGCAACACTTGGGAACTCTCGGCCGTTCCGTATATCCCGGCCATGGAGAACGTGGCGCGACACGCGGAGAACTTGTGCGGTGCGAAGGTGAACGGGCTGATGCTCGGCTGGACGTTGGGTGGCTATCCCTCACCGAACCTGGAGGTCGTGGCGGAAGCGATGGCGTGCGGTTCGGCAGACGAAGCGATGCGGCGGGTGGCCGAGCGGCGCTTCGGTAAATCGGTCGCGCCGGCGGTCGTGACGGCCTGGCGTGGATTCAGCGCCGCCTTTCGCGAGTTTCCCTATCACGGTGGGGTGCTTTACTCCGGCCCGCAGCAACTCGGCCCGGCAAACCTGCTCTGGAGCGAGCCGACCGGCTATGCGGCCAGCATGGTTGGGTTTCCGTATGACGACCTGAATGCCTGGCGCGCTGTTTACCCGCCAGAGATTCTGATCGGACAGTTCGAGAAGGTCGCCGATGGGTTCGAACGCTCGCTCGGCGAACTCAAAGCCGCCGCGGCCCGAGCCGATGCCGCCACGTCCGCGCAGCGTCGCGCACTCGACGGAGAATGTGGCGTCGCCGAAGCCGCTACGATCCATTTCCGCAGTTCCGCGAATCAGGCCCGATTCGTCCTGTCCCGGCGCGCGATGGCAGCGGCGAGTTCACCGGCGGACGGCGCGCGGCATCGTGCCGAGTTGGAACGCATCCTCAAGGACGAGATCGCGCTGGCCTGCCGTTTGCACCAGATTCAATCTCGCGATTCGCGCATCGGCTTTGAAGCCTCGAACCACTATTTCTACGTGCCGATTGATCTGGCGGAAAAAGTCCTGAACTGCCGCGACCTTCTTGCTCGCCTGCGGCAGAAGCCGGCGTGAGTGCGCAGGTGACAACAGGCATCCACGCACCCTGTCGGCCAGCCAAACCCGTGTCACCCCGTTGAGAAGGCAGCAAGCAGGTTATTGAACTTGGTAGCTGATCTCAATGTTCGCACCCATGCTCTGGACGCTCGTGATCTTGGTCGCTCGCGCCCCCTCCAGGCGATAGAAGCGGGCCGCCCCGGACGTCGGGACGATGAACTTGCCGCTGGTGACCATCGAACCGACGACGGTGGGCGTGCACTCACTGCCGATGAGGTCAGCCGTGTTAATCGTGTTCTGTGCGCCGGTCGTGACGTTATATGGCCCGGTCAGTGACGTGGACGAGAGACA